>JAAWAE010000052.1 GCA_022792035.1 Ruminiclostridium sp.
CATCACCTATTCCTTCATCAGCCCCAGCTACTATGACAAGATCCGCCTGCCGGAGGACTCCCCCCTTCGCAAGTCCATGCGCATCTGCAACCCCCTGGGGGAAGACACTTCCATCATGCGTACTACAGTCCTGCCCTCCATGCTGGAGATCTTGAGCCGGAACTACAATTACCGCAACAAGACCGCCCGTCTCTACGAACTGGGCCGGACCTATTTTGAAAAAGAGGACGGCATGGCCGATGAGCCCAAGATCCTTTCTCTGGGACAGTACGGCCCCGGCGAGGACTTCTTCACCCTCAAAGGCACTGTGGAAGCCCTGCTGGACAGCATCCGGGCAGAGGACCTCTCCTTCGTGGCGGAGAGCGATAACCCCTCCTACCACCCCGGCCGATGTGCCAAGGTCTACGCCGGGGAGATGGAGATTGGCGTCTTGGGCCAGATCCACCCCCTGGCTGCCGCCAACTACGATGTGGATGCCGAGCTCTACTGCGCGCAGCTGCGCCTAGATGCCCTCATGGCGGTCTGCGGCCCTGACCCGGAATACGTCCCCCTGCCCAAGTTCCCCGCCGTGACCCGGGATATCGCCGTCTTGGTGGACAACGACATTACCGTCAGTGCCCTGAGCGATTGCATTCGCGCTGCCGCCAAGGGTCTGCTCCGGGAAGTTTCCCTCTTCGATATTTATAACGGTGCAAATCTGCCCGCTGGGAAAAAGTCCGTTGCATTTAATCTGGTCCTGCGTTCTGACGAGCGCAGTCTGACCGCCCAGGAGGCCGACGATGAGGTCGCCCACATCCTGAACGCCCTGGAAAAGGACTTTGGCGCTGCTTTACGCTGATTTTTTCTTTACTTTTCGTCTTTTTCCTCTTTACTTTCTCTTCATTGCGTAGTATGATGGGAGAGAAATCTTTTTCTATAGGGGGGACGGCAATGGATTCAGCATATACACGGAAGTTTCAGGTTCCGCTGGAGCGGGACAGTGAAATGAAGTCCATACTGATGACGGTGTATGATGCGCTGCAAAAAAAGGGCTACAACCCCATCAATCAGATCGTGGGGTACATCCTCTCCGAGGACCCCACCTATATCACCAACTACAACAACGCCAGAACCCTCATCCGAAAGATAGACCGCGACGAGCTGCTCCAGGAACTCGTGCGGCAGTATCTTTCCAGCTGAGCTGAATGAACGCACAAAACAGCGTCCCCGCCTTTGGGGGCGCTGTTTTCGTCTCCTTGTCCTTTTTTGATTTCGGGATTGCTTTACATTTGCTTATGCTGCTCATTCATAAACCAACACCCACCGAAAAGCAAATCCTTTTCGGTGGGTGTTGGTTTATCGTATCATTCAGCCTTCCAAATACGCTCTGTGGAAGACCTTTTTCCCTTTTTTGATGATGACACCATCGCCGGAAAGCTGGTCTGCAGCAAAGGCAGCGTCGATGTTCTCTACCTTCTCGCCGTCTACAGCCACCCCTCCCTGCTGGATCAAGCGGCGGGCCTCTCCCTTGGAGGGCACTAAGCCGCATTTGAGCATCAGCTCCATGATGGAAATGGAACCGTCGGTGAGGTCTGCCCCTGCAAGGGCCGTGGAGGGCATATTGGACTTGTCCCCGCCGGAGGAGAACAGGGCCCGCGCGGTTTCCTGGGCCTTTTGTGCCTCCTCTTCCCCGTGGACCAGTTTGGTCAGCTCGAAGGCCAAGATCTCCTTGGCCGCGTTAAGCTGGGAACCTTCCCAACCGTCCATCTTATCGATCTCTTCCAGCGGCAGGAAGGTCAGCATACGGATGCACTTGAGTACGTCGTTATCCCCAACGCTGCGCCAATACTGGTAAAACTCATAGGGGGAGGTCTTCTCGGGGTCCAGCCAAACAGCACCCTTAGCCGTCTTGCCCATCTTATTGCCCTCGCTGTTGAGCAGGAGCGTGATGGTCATGGCATAGGCGTCCTTGCCCAGCTTACGGCGGATCAGCTCGGTGCCGCCCAGCATATTGCTCCACTGGTCGTCCCCGCCAAACTGCATATTGCAGCCCAAGGTCTGGTACATATGGTAGAAGTCATAGGACTGCATGATCATGTAGTTGAATTCCAGGAAGGACAGCCCCTTCTCCATGCGCTGCTTGTAGCACTCCGCCCGGAGCATATTGTTCACGGAGAAACAGGCCCCTACCTCCCGCAGCAACTCCACATAGTTCAGCTTCATCAGCCAGTCGGCGTTGTTGACCATGATGGCCTTTCCCTCACCGAACTCGATGAATCGCTCCATCTGCTTTTTGAAGCACTCGCAGTTGTGCTGGATGGTCTCCGGGGTCATCACCTGACGCATATCCGTGCGCCCGGAGGGATCGCCTACCATACCGGTACCGCCGCCGATGAGGGCGATGGGACGGTTCCCCGCCATTTGCAGCCGCTTCATCAGGCACAGTGCCATGAAATGACCCACATGGAGGCTGTCTGCCGTGGGGTCGAAGCCGATGTAGAACACAGCCTTCCCGTTGTTCACCAGCTCCCGGATCTCCTCCTCGTCGGTGACCTGGGCAATCAGGCCCCGGGCCTTCAGTTCCTCATAAATCTGCATATACTCACTCCTATTTTATATTGTCATAAATCGATAAAATGCTCATCGTGCCGCCCGGTACGCCTCGGCTTCCTGGAGCAGTGCTTCCGCCCCCTCCAGGATGGCAGCGGACAGTGTAGCCCCGCCGGTGAGACGGGCCAGCTCCTGCTTGCGTCCGTCTCGGTCCAACAGGGAGACATCGGTAAAGGTCCTTCCCTCCCGCTCCTCCTTTTGGACGGAGAAGTGAGCGTCCGCCATGGCGGCAATCTGGGCCAGATGGGTCACGCACAGGACCTGGCTGGCCGCGGAAAGCGCGCTCATTTTTTCCGCCACCTTCCCGGCCGCCCGGCCGCTGATGCCGGCGTCAACCTCATCAAAGATAAGCGTCATGATGCTGTCATTCTCCGCCAGGACGTTTTTCAGGGCCAGCATAATCCGGCTGAGCTCACCGCCGGAGGCTACCTTGGCGATGGGCTTCAAGTCCTCGCCTACGTTGGCGGACATGAGGAAACGGACCTCATCCATCCCGCTCTCGTCCAGGCCCAGGGCACCGGCTTTGGGGGAAAAATCCGTCTCAAAACGGACCTTTGGCATATCCAGCTGCCGCAGTTCCCCTTGGATGCGCTCCCGCAGGGCCTGCGCGGCCTCCTTGCGATGGTCCGAAAGGGCCTGTGCCTTGGCCCGGACCCCCTCCAGAAGTTTGGCCTGCTTTTTCTCCAGTTTGACGATGCTGTCATCGGCCAGCTGAATCCGTTCCAGCTCTTCCCGGCACCGGTCCAGATAGGACATCATTTCATCTACAGTAGCCCCGTACTTTTTCTTCAAACGGTAAAGCTGGTCCAAGCGGCTCTCCACCTCGTCCAACTCCTGGGGAGAAAAGTCAAAGCCCTGGCGCAGCTCCCGCAGGCGCTCCGCCGCATCCTCCGCGCTGCACCGCAGCTCCGTCAAGCTCTCCGACAGTGTGCCAAGTTCTTCGGAAAGGTTGGATACCCGAGAGAGGGAGCCCTCGGCTTCCCCGATCAAATCCACCGCGCCGTTGCCCTCCTCTCCGCCGAAGAGGGCATAGCTGGCGCTCTCGATGGCGCCCATGAGTTTATCGGCACTGCGCAAAAGTTTTTTGCGCTCCGCCAAGTCCTCCTCTTCCCCGGGACGCAGCTGGGCCCGTTCCAGCTCCGAAATCTGGAACTGGAGGGAATCTATGCGCCGCTCCTTCTCCGCCTCGTCCATTTGCAGGGCGGACAGCTCCCGGCGCAGCGCCGCCAGGGACTCGTAATCTTTTCGGTACGCCGCCAGCTCCCCGCCCAAGGCCCCAAAGCTGTCCAGATAGCCCAGGTGACAGCTCTCGTCCAAGAGCTGCTGGCCATCGTGCTGACCGTGGATGTCGATCAGCTGGGCGCCCAATGCCTTGAGCTGGAGCACTGTACACGGCACCCCGCCCACCCGGCAGAGGTTCTTTCCGTCCCCCTGTATTTTCCGGGAAATGAGCAGCTCCCCATTCTCATCGGGGGCGATGCCGGTCTCCTGGAACCAGGGCAGATCCGGCAGGTCTCGGAAGAGGGCCGTGACCAGGGCGGACTTCTCTCCCGTGCGGATCAGATCCCGGCTGGTACGCTCCCCCATCACCGCGCCGATGGCGTCAATGATGATGGATTTGCCCGCGCCGGTCTCGCCGGTGAGAACATTGAAGCCTGCGCCAAAGGACAGGTCCGCCTGGTCAATGAGGGCAATATTTTCTATGTGCAGCAGAGAAAGCATCGGCTGATCCTCCTTTTAGTTCCCAAGCATCCGGGTGATCTCCATACACAGCATATCGGCATCCTGTGTGTTGCGCATGATGAGGATGGCCGTGTCGTCTCCCCCCAAACTGCCCACCATGTTGGGCAGCTTCATTCCGTCCAGGGCCGAGCAGGCCACGGAAGCCGAGCCGGGCATGGTCTTCAAGACCACGATGTTCTGGGCGCTGTCGCAGGAGGTCACACTCTCCCGGAAGATATTGTTCAAACGGTCCGCCACATTCAGGGAACTCTTGCGCTCGCTGATGGCATAGCGATAGCTCCCCTCACCGGTAAGCTCTTTGACCAGATGCAGCTCCTTGATATCACGGGAGATGGTGGCCTGGGTGGACTTCATCCCCTTCTCCCGGAGCTTGTCCAGGAGCTGATCCTGGGTCTCGATGTCGTTCTCCCGGATGATGGCCAAAATCTCCGCGTGTCGTTTGGATTTCATTGCCGGATCCTCCTCTCCAGCTTGCGGTTGATGACTTCATAAAAACTCTTGTCCGACAGCCTCACCAAGCTCAGGGACCGCCGGGAACGGGTAACCTGCACCGTGTCTCCGGGATAGAGTTTGAAGGATTTGCCCCCGTCCACAGACAGATAGGCCATTTTTCGGCTGTTCTTGGGCAGGACCACCTGAATAAACCGGTTCTTGTCCAGCACCATCGCCTTGGCCTGGAGGGTATGGGCGCTGATGGGGGTCATGATGATGTTCTCCGCCGTAGGTTCCACGATGGGCCCTCCCGCAGATAGAGAGTAAGCCGTGGAACCAGTGGGCGTAGCCACGATAACCCCATCTCCAAAGACGTTGGAAATCAGGCTCTTGTCCCCATAGATCTGCAAGTCGATGACCCGGGCCACACCGCCCTTGGTCACTACTGCGTCATTGAGGGCCATACTGCGAAAGAGGGTCCGCCCATCCCGCAGGACCCGGACATCTAAAAGCATCCGGTTCTCCATTTTATAGTCCCCGCTGAGCAGGCGGCGCAGCTTTGTGGTCTCGTTCTGCTCCAGCTCCGCCATGAAGCCCACACTGCCCATATTCACTCCAATGATGGGGACCCCGTAGCTGCTGGCATCTTTGGCTGCATGGAGGATGGTCCCATCCCCGCCGAAGCAAATCAAAAAGTCTGCCTCGGGCAGTTCTGCCTTCAGTTCCTTGATTTTAATATTTGGGGGCAGCCCCCCCAGGTTCCCCTGTTCCACAGGGAAGGGGAAGCAGTATTCACATTTCGCTCCGGCCCCAGTCAGGACGCGCTGGGCCTCCACGGCGGCCTTAAGTCCCTTGTCTCGAAAGGGATTCGGGCACAAGATGATTTTCATGGTGCTGTTTCCTCCAAGCTCTGGTGTGATGCCTCCACCAGTGCCTTGGCATCCCCACTGTAGGGGGGCTGCTCCCGCACGGTCAGGTGGCCCAAGTATTCTATGTTGCCCTCCGGCCCCCGGATGGGGGAGAAGGTCAGATCTTTGACAAAAAAGCCGCTCTCCTGGGCGTGGCGGAAAAACTGCTCCAGGACCTCCAGGTGTACTCCCCGGTCCCGGACCACTCCCTTCTTCCCCACCTTCTCCCGTCCGGCCTCAAACTGAGGCTTGATGAGACAAACCAACTCCCCACTGTCCTTGAGCAGCGGACGCAGGGCCGGGAGGATCAGCCGCAGAGAGATGAAAGACACATCTACCGTGCCGAAGTCCAGCGGCTCCGGGATCTGTTCCTGGGTAAGATAGCGCACATTGGTGCGCTCCATACACACCACCCGGGGATCCTGGCGCAGACTCCAAGCCAGCTGACCATAGCCCACGTCTACCGCGTATACCTTGGCCGCCCCATTTTGCAGCATACAGTCCGTAAAGCCCCCGGTGGAAGCCCCGGCGTCGATGGCCACCGCGCCGGACAGAGACGGCAAAGCAAAGCATTCCAGGGCCTTTTCCAACTTCAGCCCGCCCCGGCTCACATAGCGCAGGGTTTGTCCTCGGACCTCCAGCTGGGCATCCGCCGGAACGGAAGCCCCCGCCTTGTCCATCCTGCGGCCCTCCCAGAAAACTTGTCCGGCCATGATGATGGCCTGGGCTTTTTGGCGGCTCTCCGCCAAGCCCTGCTCGGTGAGCAGGACATCTAAGCGTTTTTTAGCCGCCATGGACAGCCACCTCCCTGGCCTTTTGATAAAGAGAATCTACGTCTAAGCCGCACAGCTTCCGCAGCTGGGGGATGGTCCCATGGGTGACAAACCCCTCCCCGCAGGAGCACACGGCAGCACTTTTCAACTGGAGGCCCCCAGCGGCAACGGCGGCCAGGATGCCCTCCCCAGGCCCTCCCGCCTCGGCGCACTCCTGCGCCACCAGCAGACGGCCGGTTTTTTTCAAAAACTCCAGCACCCGCCCCGACGGGAGGGGGGCCAGTTGGTTGAGCTTCACCACCTGGACAGAGATCCCGTCCTGGCGCAGGCGTTTCGCAACTTCCAAGACGTTCCCGGTAAGGGAACCGAAACTCAACATGGTCAGGTCCGTACCCTCCTCCAGAATGCAGGCGGGTTCCTGACTGTGGTCCTCATGGTACCCGTTTTCCCCCCCTCGGGGATAACGCACCGCCACGGGGCCCTTGTACTCATAAAACGCCCGGTGCAGCATCACGGAGAGTTCGGCGAGACTGGCCGGACAGAGCACCGTCATGCCTGGGATGGTTTTTAGAAAGCTGGGGTCGAAGAGACCGTGGTGGGTCTCCCCATCATCCCCGACGAGCCCCGCGCGGTCCACACAGAAGACCACATGGAGCTTGTCGATGGCGATATCGTGAAGGAGCATATCATAGCTCCGCTGAAAAAAAGTGGAATAGACTGCAAAGACCGGCAGCAAGCCCTGCTTCGCCATCCCGGCGGCCATTGTCACCGCATGGGATTCGGCGATGCCCACGTCAAAAAAACGCCGGGGGTATCGCTCGGCAAAGCCGGAAAGTCCGGTGCCCCCGGTCATGGCAGCGGTGATGGCACAGATGCGGGGGTCCTTCTCCGCCAGAGCCTGGAGCTCCGAGCCAAAACGGGCGGAAAAGCTCTCCCCGCCTGTCCCTTTCAAAACAGCCCCGTCCTCTGTGCGGAAGGGACCGGTACCATGGAAGGTATCCGGGGTGCGCTCGGCGGGGCCATAGCCCTTCCCCTTGACGGTTTTGACATGGAGCAGCACCGGACCATTCACCGCGGCGGCATGGCGCAGGAGTTTGGTCAACCCCTTTACATCGTGCCCGTCCACCGGCCCCATATACCGAAAGCCCATGTTTTCAAACATGCTTCCCGGCAGGAGGCTGGCCTTGATACCCTCTTTCACCTGGTGGGAGAAGCGATAAAATCCCCGTCCCGGCGGGGTTGCCAGCATGAGTTTGCGATAGATCTCCTTGGCATGGAGATATTGGGGCTTCAGCCGCTGCTTGGCCAAGTGCTGGGCCACCCCTCCCATGCTGGCGTCGATGGACATCCCGTTGTCGTTGAGGATCACCACCATAGGCTCTCTGCGCTGTCCCGCCATGGACAGGCCCTCATAGGACAGCCCTCCGGTGAGGGAACCGTCTCCCAGAAGGGCAGCCACTTTATAGTCCTCCCCCAGCCGTGTCCGGGCAATGGCCATACCCAGCGCGGTAGAGACCGCCGTGGAGGCATGGCCAGCAATGCAGGCGTCGTGGGGGGACTCCGCCGGTTTGGGAAACCCCGCCACGCCGCCAAAGGTGCGCAAAGTCTCCATCATCCCATTGCGCCCGGTGAGCATTTTATGTACATAGCATTGGTGGCCTACGTCGAATACTAACCGGTCCCGGCTGGTATCGTAGACCCGGTGGAGGGCCACGGTGAGCTCCACCACCCCCAGGTTGGAGGCCAGATGTCCCCCCGTCTTTGAGACCACGTCGATGATCCGGCGGCGCAGGGTCTCACAGAGTTCCTCCGCCTCCCGGTCACTGATCCCATGGAGCGAAGGGTATTCTGCCCGTTGCATCAAATCGACCCCTCCTTACTTGGTCCGCAGCGCCAGCCGCTGGGCCAGGGTGCAGAGAAATTCACTGCCCGGATAGCCCTGGAGCTGCGCCACCGCCTCCCGGGTCAGGACCTGGACTTTGGCCTCGCAGGCCGGGATGCCCTCCAGGGCCACCAGAGTGGATTTCTCCCGCTCCTGGTCCGAGCCTACGGATTTTCCCAGCTCCGCCTCGCTGCCCTCTACATCCAGGATATCGTCCCGGATCTGGAAGGCGCGGCCCAGGCTCCGGGCGTAGGATGCGGCGGCTTCCTCCTGCTCCGGGGTACTCCCGGCGGCAATGGCCCCCAGGCGGGCAGCGGCTTCAATCAGCGCGCCGGTTTTCATGCGTTCGATCTCGTCGATCTCCTCCGCGCGAAGCTGGCGTCCCTCCCCGGCTAAGTCTAGGACTTGTCCGCCTACCATCCCCGCCGGACCGGCGGCCCGGGCCAGACAGCCCACCCCCCGGCACATCTGCCGCGCCGGGAGATCCCCCTGGGACATGATGTCAAAGGCGGCGGTGAGCAGGCCGTCCCCGGCCAGAACCGCCATAGCTTCGCCGTAAACTTTATGATTGGTGGGCCTGCCCCGGCGCAGGTCATCGTCGTCCATGCAGGGCAGATCGTCGTGGATGAGAGAATAGGTATGGATCATCTCCAGCGCGCAGGCGAACGGCAGGGCCTGGGTGCTGGCCCCGCCAAAGAGGCGGCAGACCTCCAGCACCAAGATGGGCCGGATGCGCTTTCCCCCGGAAAGGAGGCTGTAACCCATAGCCTCCCCCAGTGCTTCCGGGCCGGGGAACTGCCGCACAAATGCCTCCAGAGCCACCTCAACGACAGCCTGATCGTCCTTTAGCTGTTTTTCAAAGTCCATATCCTCACTCCTTGGGCGCAAAGGGGACTTCCTCCAACGCGCCGGTCTGGTCCAGGTGCAGTTTCATCACCCGCTGCTCCGCCTCATCCAAGAGGGCAGTACACTGTTTCATGAGCTTGGCCCCTTCCTCGTACAGGGCAAGGGACTGCTCCAGGGGCTGTTCCCCTGCCTCCAGCTGGGCCACGATCTTTTCCAAACGGGCCGCGGCCTCCTCGAAGGTCAACTTTTTTTCTGTCACGTGTGCTTCTCCTTTCCCTGGGCGGTACAGGTGAGGGTCCCGTCGCTGAGCCGGACCCGGAGGCTGTCCCCCACCGTCACCTGATCTATGGTTGAGAGGACGGCGCCGTCCTCGTTTTGTGCAATGGAATAGCCTCTGCTCAAGACCCGGAAGGGGCTGAGGGCATCCAGTGAGGCTGCGATGCGGCCCAGGCGCTGTTGGGCATCTCCCAACAAACGCTCCCCGCTGTGGTGCAGACGCCGCTGCTGGTAGTCCAGCAGAAAACGCTTGTCCTGGATGGGACGCAGAGGCGAGCGAAGGTGCGGACTGCTGCCCAGGCGCGTCAGCTGCTCCCGGTGTAGGCGCAGGGTCCGGTCCATTGTCTTTTCCAGCCGGGCCGAAAGATGCCCCAAGTTCTCCCCCAGCTCCTCCCGATCCGGCACCGCCAGCTCGGCGGCGTTGGAGGGCGTGGAGGCCCGCAGATCGGCCACGAAGTCGGCGATGGTCACATCGGGCTCGTGGCCCACGGCGGAGATAACCGGGATCTGGGAGCGCCAGATCGCCCGGGCTACCTCCTCGTCGTTGAATGCCCAAAGATCCTCCATGGACCCGCCGCCCCGTCCGGTGATGATGAGCTCTGCGGCTTGGCAGGCGTTCACCAAATCAAGTGCCTGGGCGATCTCTCCCGGGGCCTCCTCTCCCTGAACCCGGACAGGGACCACCAAGACCTTCGTCAAAGGCCACCGCTCCCCTAAAATACGGATCATGTCCCGCACCGCAGCACCGGCGGGAGAGGTGACCAAAGCAATGGTCTTAGGATATGGAGGGATGGGTTTTTTATGAGCTGGGTCGAACAGCCCCTCCCGGTGGAGACGGTTCTTCAGCTGCTCAAAGGCAGCCGCCAAGTCCCCTACCCCATCGGGAACCATGGTATCGCAGTAGAGCTGATAGGCCCCGTCCCGGGGAAAGACAGACACCCGTCCGGACACGATCACCTTCATGCCGTTTTCCGGCCGGAAGCGCAGAGACAAAGCCTCTCGGCGGAACATGACACAGCGGATGCTGCTCTCGGCATCCTTGAGGGAAAAGTAGTGGTGTCCAGAAGGATACATTTTGTAATTGGAAATCTCACTGCGCACCAGGACCCGGGACAGGACTTCGTCCCGGTCAAGCAGCTGCTTGACGTATCGGTTCAGGGCAGTGACAGAAATGGGTTCAGTCATGCTTTTGTTCCTCTTGATGCTGCCGCCAAGTGAGGACGGCCACTCCCATGGCGTTGTCTGTGGAAAAACGGGGCGGGGCAAACACAGCCTCGCAAGCCCGGGTCATGCGCTGGCGCAGTAAGGCGTTGGAGGCCACCCCGCCGGCACAGAGTACCGGCAGGCCGGGATATCGTTCCAGAGCCTGTTTCGTGGCGGTCTCCACCGCCCGGATGATGCACTCCAGCACATACCAGCAGATGTCTTCCGCCGCCGCGCCGTCCTGCGCCAAGGCGTTCATTTTGTTTTCGATGCCGGAGAGAGAAAATTCGCACGCGCGTACCTTCACCGAAAAACTCTCCCGTTTCTTGGCCTGGAGGGAAAGGGCATCCACCGCCTTCCCTGCCGGAAATGCCAGCCCCAGCCGCTTCCCTGTGCGGTCGATGAGCTGACCGGCAGAGATGTCCGTGGTGCCGCCGATGGCCTCCGCCCGGACGCTGACCCCCTCCGGCTGGGCGTACAAAAGCTCCGTGGTGCCGCCGGAGAGGTGCCATACCAGATGGGGACGGTCCAACAGATCCATTCGTCCGGCGGACCAAGCGGCGGCGGCAATGTGCCCCTGCTGGTGGGAACAGGGATAGAAGGAGCGTGCCAATACGGATGCCATCCCCTGCCCCTGAGAGGCCCCCGCCAGGAAGCATGGCATATAGGAGCCCTCCACCTCCCGGGGGCGGGTGCTGGCCCCGAAGGCGTCCAGGGTGTCCGGGAGGCCCGTCTCTTTCAGGGCGGACAGGATCTCCGGCAGGCGCTTGACGTGCTGGAACAGCGCCTCACTCTGGCGCAGGCCCAGAGAACCCTGGGGGACTTCCAACAGTCTCCCCACATTCTCTCCCCGGGTCCCGTCGAACCAGGCGGCGGAGGTGGTGTAGTTGCTGGTATCCAGACCCAGGACAGCGGGCATGGTTACGCCTCCTCCCCGGCGGGGACCGGCGAAGCATCCTCCGGGAACTGATCCCGGACGAAAGCGCCCAGGATGCCGTTGATGAAGGAGACCACTTTCTCCTCCTCATACTTTTTAGCAATTTCCACCGCCTCATTGATGGCGGCCTTCCGGGGGATCTCGGGCATATACAAAATCTCGTACATCGCTACGCGCATAATGGCCGTGGCGGTGCGGGGAATGCGGGAAAAAGCCCAGTTCTTGGCATAGCGGCTGATGTCCAAGTCCAGCTCCGCCCCGTGTTCGGCGACACCCCGGACTAGGGACTGGATGTACTGCAGCTGTTTCTCGTTGGGATATTCTTCATAGAGCTCGTCTTCCTCGCTCCAACGCAAAAAACGCTCCCGCTCCAGACGCTCCTGGAGCAGCTGGTCAGCGGATTGGGTGGAAAAACCCAGGGAATAGGAACAGTGGATGGCGATCTCTCGTGCGGATGATCTGGTCATAAAGCCCCTCCTGATCTGGATGCATATACGCTATTATTGGCATAATATCATAGTCCTGTTTATTATATACAGAAATACGCAAAAAAGAAAGACACTATCCGCCCGAATTTTCCAAAACTTTTGCGGCCTTTTTGGCAAATAAAGAGACCTGCGGGGCAATCCGCCGCAGGTCTCCGTCTCAGTTTATCTTATTCCTCGTTCTTTTCAAAGGCGACGCCGCCCACTCGGACGTTCACTGCCGCAACGTGCAGGCCGCTCACAGCCTCCACGCTGCTGATCACCGCCTCCTGGACTTTCTGGGCCACCTGGGGGATGATGCTGCCGTAACGGATCTCAATGGAAACGTTTACGGTGATGTTGTCCGACTCCCAGAGGATGGAAATCCCTTTGGAGAGCTTCTTGCGCCCCAAAAGCTGCTCGCTGACCGTACCGCCGGCCAGACCGACAACGCCCTCCACCTCCAGGGTCGCGGCCCCGGCGATGGTCTCCAACACGTCCTCGGCGATGTACACGTCACCAAATTCTTCACTGCGGGAAAAATATTCTCTGCTTTCGCTCATAACGATTCCTCCATTGCGGAACGGGATTTTTCCGCCATTATATCATATCGCAGAAACGGGGGCAAGCCCTCCCCTTCCATTTGTCCAAATCACCGCTGGTGCTTCTGGGCAGCCAGGAGGGTGTTCTGCATCAGCATCGCCCGGGTCATGGGACCCACGCCCCCGGGGACCGGGGTGATGGCCGAAGCCAGAGCGGAGACAGCGGGGTAGTCCACGTCGCCGCAGAGCTTCCCCGCCGCGTTGCGGTTCATGGCCACGTCGATGACCACCGCGCCAGGCTTGACCATATCCGCAGTGACCATATCCACCTTGCCCACAGCGGCCACCAGGATATCTGCCTGGAGACAAATTTCCTTCAGGTTCGTGGTGCGGGAGTGGCAGACGGTCACTGTGCCGTGCTTTTGCAGCAGCAGCAGGGCCATAGGCTTGCCCACGATGTTGGAGCGGCCGATGACCACGCAGTGCTTCCCCTTGGGGTCGATGCCGTACTCCGCCAAGATCTCCATGATGCCATAGGGGGTGCAGGGTAAAAAGCCCTCCTTCCCCACCAGCAAGGCGCCCATGTTCATGGGGTGGAAGCCGTCCACGTCCTTTTCCGGGGAAATGGCCATGAGGACCGCTTCCTCGTCGATGGCCTCGGGCAGGGGAAGCTGGCAGAGGATGCCATCGATCTCCTCCCGGGCGTTGAGCTTTTCGATGAGGGCGATGAGTTCGACTTGGGTGGTGGATTCAGGCAAGGCGTACTCCTCGCTGAAAAAGCCGCATTCCTCACAGTCCTTGCGCTTGCTGTTGACATAGACCCGGCTGGCGGGGTTGTCCCCCACGATGATCACGGCCAGACCGGGGGTGCGCTTCAGAGAAGCCGCCTCCTGTTTGACCCGTTCCTTGCACTTGGCCGCCAGGGCCTTGCCGTCTAAAATCGTTGCCATATCAAATCTCCTCTCCGTGTTCTTCCTTTGCTTCTTCTGCTGGTTGGATTCGGTGCATGTATAAGTCCGCCGGGTCCGGATGCTGCTTCAGCTTCCAGAGGAGCAGACCTAAGGCCAGGATACAGCTGGCAAAGCCCAGGAGCTGAGAGACCCGCAGGGCAGTGGAAAAGAAATACAGACTGTCCGTGCGCAGGCCCTCAATGAGTCCACGGCCAAAGCCGTAGCAGACGAGGTAGAGCAGGAAGATCATCCCGTCAAATCTGCGCAGGCCCTTCTTCAAAATCACCACCAGCAGGATCAGACAGCCCAAGTTCCATAGGGATTCATACAAAAAGGTTGGGTGGACCTCCATGTAGCCCTGGGCGGTCTCCAGGCCCATGCGCCAGGGCAGGTCCGTCTCCCCGCCGTGGGCCTCGGCGTTGACGAAGTTCCCCCACCGTCCGGCGATTTGTCCGATGAGCAGCCCATAGGTACAGAGGTCCACCAGGGCCGGGAAGGATATCTTCTTATACCGGGCCACCAGGAAAACGATGAGGGTCCCGGCGATGACGCCGCCGTAAATGGCAAGGCCGCCATTGTGGACGTTCAGGCAGGCTTTCAGGTCCAAGCCCCCCTCCTTAACGTAGAGGCCGGGGTTGAAGAGGATATAGTATATCCGTGCCCCGATAATGCCTCCGGGGAGGACGAAGAAGAGCATATCCAAAAAGTCGTCGCCTTTGATGCCGATCTGTCCGCTGATCTTGACGCAGAACACCGCCGCCAAGACACAGCCCAGGGTGATGATGACCCCGTACCAATAGATATGAAAGTCCCCAAAGGAAAAGGCCACACGGTTCAAGTGAAACTCCAGCCCCAGACCGGGGAAGGTGACCGTATTCACTGCTCTTCCTCCCCCGGGCGGATCACAATCAGGGCTGTCCGCTCCGGCTGGACCCACTCCTTGATCAGCCGCTCTGCGTCGGCGCGCTCCAGCTGGGCAAAGACCTCCGGGAAGGTCCAAGGGTCTTGCTGGGCAAAGAAGCTCCGGGCCTGCTCTACGCAGAGATTCTCAAAAGAGTTCAGTCCGCGGACATAGCTGCCGTAAGCGGACTTTTTCAGCCGCTGAAACAGTCCCTCTTCCAGGCCCTCCCGTCCAATCCGGGCCGCTTCGGCCAGGATCGCTTCCTGGACCGCCTGGGGGTCCTTACTCTCCCCGCCGGCCACTAAGAAAGCACAGCCGGGATAGTCCATATAACCGCAGTAAAAGCCGCCGTTGATAAGACCCTGGGTGTAGAGCTTGGAATAGAGAGGGCTGGAAGAACCCATGAGGGCCTCACAGGCCAGCTCCCCTAAAATCTTCTGCCGGAGCTGGGCATCGCCGTCGGGAGCCGGGGTCCCCTTGATTCCCAGCTGCATCAAAGGCGCGGAGACCGCCATGGTCCTGCTGTTTTCCCGGCAGCAGACCTCCTCGGGTTCCTGCTCTCCGCAGTCCCGGGGGATGACGGGCTTCTTCTCCTTGGGAAGGATCTCACGGGCCAGGGCGCAGACTTTTTCCGGGTCCACGTTCCCCGCCACGCAGAGGGTCATGTTCGACGGGGTATAGAAGGCTTCATGGCAGGAATATAAGGTCTCGGCGGTGATCTCCGCGATGGACTCTACGCTTCCGGCGACGCTGTTGCGTACCGGATGATTCTTGTACAGGGCCTCCAGGAGCATATGGAACACCTGCCAGTCCGGGTTGTCCTCGATCATGCGGATCTCTTGGCCAATGATGCCCTGCTCTTTCTCCACGCTCTCCTTGGTGAAGTAGGGCACAGAGACAAATTCCAGAAGAATCCGCAAGTTCTCCCAAAAGCGGTCGGTGCAGGAGAAGTGATAGCCGGTGATGGCAGTGCTGGTAAAGGCGTTGGGAGACGCTCCTGTGGCGGAGAGGGTTTGCAGGGCGTTGCCATCCGGGGTGTCGAACATCTTGTGCTCTAAATAGTGGGCAATGCCCATAGGCGTATCCAACCACTTACCGCCCAACTGGAAGCGGGTGTCCATCCCGCCATAGCGGGTGGCGAAAAAGGCGTAGCACTGACCAAAATCCGGCTTGGGGAAGACGAAAACGTGAAGCCCGTTCTCCAAGACCTCCTGGTAGACGGTCTCTCCGATGGTTTCATAGATGTGTTTTTTCATCCGTCAATCCTCCTTTCCCCGCAGGGTATAGATGCTGTCCAGCTGGACCTTCCTCGCACAGGCTACCACCTGTTCCAGGGTGACAGCTTCCGCCGCCTGGGCCAGAGCTTGCGGCGTGTAGTCCGTGCCGGTGACAAAGCGGTTGAGCCAAAACTCCTCCAGCTTGCTCTGTACGTCCAGAGTGGTACGAAGACTGCCGGCCACCGAGCGGCGGGCCGTTTCCAGCTCTTCTTCCGTGATTTCTCCCCGACGGCAGGCTTCCAACTGGGCTAGGATCTCCTCCTCGGCCTTTTGGAAGTTGGCAAACTCCACGCCGGAATAAACCGTCATGACGCCCTTGCTCAAGGCCAGGGATGCGTTGGCGAAATAGCACAGGGACAGGCGCTCCCGCACGTTGAGGAAGAGTTTTGAGTTGGTGCTGCCGCCATAGACGGCGTGAAGGATCATGGTCGGAGCGGTCTGGGCCAAGTCCCGGACCCCGCCGCCCAGGCGCAAGCCCAAGATCAACTTGCCCTGTCCTACGTCCATGCTGTCGGAGAAACGGCGCAGAGGCCCCTTGGGCTGATCCACCGCTATGGTCTGGGGGATGGGGGCACGCTCCGTCTGAGGCAGGGCCGCAAAGGCCGCCCGGAAAGCACGCTCCACACGCTCCGGCTCTGCCGAACCGCAGTAGTAGAGGAATACAGGCGCCGTCTGCAAGACCGCCCGATAGCGTTCCTGGAGTGCTTCGCCGGTGATGGACTGGGCGCTCTCCTCACTGCCGTAGCGACCGACGCCGTAAGCCTCTCCCTGGCACATCTGACTGCGCAGGCGGGAGAGGGAGTATTGCAGCTTGTCGTTGACCTCTGCCCGGATCTTATCCACCAGGTTGGCCCGCTCACTGTCCACATATTCCGGCAGGAAGGCGGTCCCGTCTCCGGCAGGACGGAGGACCAACTCCCCCAACAGGGCTGCGGCGGACTCCAAAAGATGTGACTGTCCGGGAACATAGGCATCGTCCAACACGCTGGCCCAAAAGCCAAGGCACTGGACCTCCCCTTTCTTGCGGACGATGGGCTCCAGGTTCATCCCATAGAGCTCATCCAGTGCGGCGGAGAGGGATTCCAGGTCCGGGTGGTCCTGGGTGCCCCGGCGCAGGACCCGGGGCAGCAGGGCGTTGCAGGACGCGGTCTCCTCCCGAAGGGGCTCCAGGAAGGTGACGGCGAGCATCGACGTCTTGAATTTACTGGTCTGGACCGCGCGCAGGGTCACGCCGGGAGCCAGGGTGCGTTCTATCATAGAAAAGGTTCCTCCTTTTGGGATTCTGTTACGAGTCTGGGATCTCCCAGACGGTTCTTCTATTTTACCATATTTTATGAAAAAGTAAAGGACCGCCGAAAAATCTCGGCCCCTGCGGGAAGGTTTTCAAAAAAATCCTATCCAAAAACGACCATTTTGATACAATTCCCTCTTGACAAAAGGGGCCGAATAGGGTAGGATATTTACGTTGTAAAGGAGAACAGCTTTACATACTGCACATAGGAGGGCAGCGCATATGAAAAGTCAGGCATACCGAATGGCCATGCTTTACGATTTTTACGGCGATCTGCTCACGGCGCGGCAGAAAGAGTTCTTCGATCTATACTACAATGACGACCTCTCCCTGGCGGAGATCGCCGAGAATTACGACATCACCCGCCAGGGCGTTCGGGATATCATCGTCCGGGCCGAGCGGACCCTGGAGGATATCGAAGAAAAGACCGGACTGATCCAGCGCCACCACCGCACCCGGGCCAGCGCCCGCAATCTGCTGGACCTGTGTGAGAAGGTGGAGCTGCTCAACAAAACGAAGCTGGAAAGCAAGGAGCTCTCCCGGCTGTGCGAACAGCTCCGGGACGGCATAGACGAGCTGGGGAGGGATTGAAGCGGCCATGGCATTTGAAGGTTTAACAGAAAAACTCTCCTCCGCGTTCAAGAAACTGCGGGGCAAGGGCCGTCTCAGCGAGGCCGACGTCAAGGAGGCTATGCGGGAGATCCGCTTGGCTCTGCTGGAAGCCGATGTGAGCTATAAAGTCGTCAAGGACTTCATCAAAAACGTCACGGAAAAAGCTGTGGGGAGCGAAGTTTTGGAGAGCCTTACTCCCGCCCAGGCTATCGTAAAGATCGTCAATCAGGAGCTGACCGAGCTCATGGGCGGCGGCAGCGCCAAGATGAACATCGCATCCCAGCCTCCCACGGTGGTGATGATGGTGGGGTTGCAAGGCGCCGGCAAGACCACCAACTCCGCCAAGCTGGCCGCTCTCATGCGCAAGCAGAACGGGAAGCGTCCCCTGCTGGCGGCCTGCGATATCTACCGCCCCGCTGCCATTCAGCAGTTAGAGGTGGTGGGCAAGCAGCTGGATATTCCGGTGTTCCAGATGGGCCAGGAAAATCCGGTGACCATCGCCCGGGAGGCCATCGCCCACGCCAAGAAGCATGGCAACGACATGGTCTTCTTGGACACCGCCGGCCGGCTCCATGTGGACGAAGCCCTCATGGAGGAGCTACAGAACATCCGGGATGAGGTCCAACCCAGTGAAATCCTCCTGGTGGTGGACGCCATGATCGGTCAAGACGCGGTGAACGCCGCCAAGGCCTTCGACGAAGCCCTGGACATCGACGGTGTGGTTCTCACCAAGTTGGACGGTGACGCCCGAGGCGGCGCAGCCCTCTCCATCAAGGCCGTCACTGGCAAGCCCATCAAATTCGTGGGCACCGGGGAAAAGCTGGATAACATTGAGGTCTTCCATCCTGACCGTATGGCTTCCCGTATCCTGGGCATGGGCGACGTGCTCTCCCTCATCGAAAAGGCGGAGCAGCAGTTTGATATGGAAAAGGCCCAGGCTCTGGCGGAAAAGCTGAAGAAGAATCGGTTTTCTCTTCAAGATTATTACGACCAAATCGCCCAAGTCCAGAATATGGGGTCTATGGACGAGATCCTGGGGATGATGCCCGGCATGAGCGCCAAAGCCCTGGAAGGGGCCACCATCAACGAAAAAGGTCTGGCCCATACCAAGGCCATCATCCTTTCCATGACACCCCAGGAGCGGGAAAACCCCGCGATCCTCAACAGCAGTCGAAAAAAACGCATCGCCGCTGGCTGCGGGCTCCAGGTAGTAGACGTAAACCGTCTCCTAAAAGAGTTCAACATGATGCAGCAGCTGACCAAACAGATGACCAAACTGTCTGGAAAGCGCCGGAAGGGCAAGCTTGGGAAATTCCCCGGCGGGTTCCCCTTCCCCTCGTAAATGATTGGTACCCGTGGTCCCACGGTTCCATAGAAAGAAATGTTTTTTGGAGGTGAAAGAACAATGGTTAAGATCAGACTTCGCAGAATGGGTTCCAAGAAGAATCCCTTCTATCGTATCGTCGTCGCTGATTCCCGGTATCCCCGCAACGGCCGTTTCATTGAGGAGATCGGCACTTATGATCCCCTGCAGGAGCCCGCTGCCATCAAGGTGGACGCAGAACGTGCCCAGGCATGGATCAAGACCGGCGCTCAGCCCACAGAGACCGTGAAGGCTCTGCTGAAAAAGGCCAACGCCATCTGATTTGGAGGGCACATGAAGGACTTGCTCGCTTTTATCGCCCAGAATCTGGTAGAGCATCCCCAGGCTGTTGATGTGCAGGAGGACGTACGGGACGGGAATATCGTCCTGGCCCTCCGGGTCGCGCCCAGCGATATGGGGAAGGTGATCGGCCGGCAGGGGCGCATCGCGAAGGAAATCCGCACATTGATGCGCTCTGTCGCCCAGCGCCAGGGCAAAAAGGTTTCCATTGAAATCGTGGATTAGGAAATGGCGGCTGCGACTGCGCCGCCATTTTTTCTGCCCAAAGGAGGGGTTTCTTTGAAGCATCGTTATCTGGAAGCAGGAAAGATCGTCAACACCCACGGCATCGCCGGAGAGGTAAAGATCCTGCCCTGGGCCGACGAACCGGCCTTCCTGCTGGACTTCGACACTGTATATATCGACGGCCAGCCGGTAAAGGTCCGAGGGGCCCGGGTCCATAAAAATTGTGTCCTGGTGAAGCTGGAAGGCGTGGAGGACGTCAACGCCGCCATGCGTCTGCGGGACAAGGTGGTCTGCATCGACCGGGAGGATGTGGACTTGGAGGAAGGCGCCTTCTTTCTGGCGGATCTCATGGGCCTGGAGGTCCGGGACGCAGAAAACGGCGCGGTCTTGGGTCAGATCCACGATGTGCTCACCCTGCCTGCCAGCAATGTCTATGTGGTGAAGGGCGGGGAACGGGAGCACATGATCCCCGCTGTGCCGGAGTTCATCGTGGAGACCAACGTGGACGGAGGGTATCTCCTAGTCCGGCTCATTGAGGGGATGTGAAGGAGATGGACTTTCGTTATCACATCCACATCATGACCCTCTTCCCTGACGTGGTGGGGGATATGCTCTGTGAGTCCATCCTGGGCCGGGCGCAGGAGCGGAACATCATCCGGGTGGACTGCCACCAAATCCGGGACTATACCCTCAACAAGCAGAAGCAGGTGGACGACTATCCCTATGGCGGAGGACACGGCGCGGTGATGCAGGCCGATCCCCTTTACCACTGCTGGAAGCATATCTGTGACGAAGCCGGAGGTCCCATCCATACCATCTACCTCTCCCCTGCCGGAACGGTGTTCAAACAGGCGGACGCCAAGCGCCTCCAAGCAGAGTACGACCAGCTCATCCTGGTCTGCGGGCACTATGAAGGCGTGGACCAGCGGTTTATTGATGAATGCGTAGACGAGGAGATTTCTCTGGGCGACTTCGTTCTCACTGGCGGGGAGATCCCCGCCATGGCTTTGGCTGACGCGGTATGCCGTCTGGTCCCCGGGGTCCTCTCAGACCCGGAGTGTTTCACCGATGAGAGCCATTGGGACGGTCTTTTGGAGTATCCTCAATACTCCCGTCCGGAAATCTGGCATGAGCGGGCCGTCCCACCGATCCTCCTCTCCGGACATCACGCCAACATCGCCAAGTGGCGGCGCAAGCAGGCTATCCTGCGGACCCGCGTCCGCCGGCCAGACCTGTACGATGCCCTAGATCTCACCTCCAAAGCGGACCAAAAGCTCCTCCAGGAGCTGGCGGCGGAAGAGGATGGCAACGTGAATTGATGCAGAACGAACTATGGCTTTGGGATATTTGATGCTCCTTCTCTTGCTGGCCGGTCTTTCGGGATCGGCCGGTGTTCTATGGAAACTGGGATGGTCCCTTTGGAAAACGCCTCGACGGAGGGTAGCCGCGGTCCTCCTGTTGCTTTTGGCCCTGCTCGCTGCCGCCGCCGCGCTTTATTTCCTAAAAATCCTCTGGCGAGAGCCGCCTTGGCGCTTCCATTTTTGAAATGCAACCTGTAGTTTACATTTAGAACGCGAAAAATGCTGGCCCTTTCCCGGGAAAACAGGTATCATAGCTGCAGTCAGTTCAGAATGGAGGACACAGAATGACATTCGGTGCAAAACTATCTAAGCTGCGAAAAGACAGCAACTACACCCAGGAACAGCTGGCAGACCTTTTGGGCGTTTCCCGGCAGTCCATCAGCAAGTGGGAAAGTGACGTGGCCTATCCGGAAACAGATAAGCTGATCCGCCTCAGTGATCTCTTCCAATGTTCCCTGGATTATCTGCTCAAGGATGGAGACAAGCAGGAATCCTTTACGCCCCCCGAACCAGCCTGCATCCCTTCCCCTTCCAAAGCAAGGGCCAAATTCCCAGAATGGGAAGACCGCAAAAGCCAACGGACCTTATTCGGCCTGCCCCTCTGGGCCATCGGGCAGGACGTCACCGCTGTGGTCGCCATTGGGATGCGCGCACGCGGGGTCATCGCCATCGGGATGTGTGCTCAAGGGTTTCTTTCCCTCGGTATGCTCTCTCTGGGGGTCCTGTCCGTGGGTCTGCTGTCCCTCGGCCTGCTGTCCTTAGGCTGTTTTTCTCTGGGCTTTCTAGCTATAGGTTCTCTGAGCATGGGACTCTTTTCCATTGGGGCCGTGTCCGTTGGGGAGCTTTCCGCCGGGGCCGTTGCCATCGGGAAATATGCCGCCGTGGGAGACCACGCCATGGGTATGATTGCCATCGGCAAAACCCAAGCCATCGGCAGTCTCTACCAGGGCTTGGGCGGAGACAGCGTCTATGCCTTGCTGGATGCCAACGTCCCCGACTCCCTGGCTTGGGCCAAGGCACTGTTCAAACTCTTTCTCTAATATTATCAAAAAATCCCGGCGGAGCAGCTGCTCCGCCGGGATTTGCTTTACTTATTTACCACGAAGTTCTCATCCGTCAGCTCGTTATACTTGCCGCGCTTGACATAAGTGGTGTGCAGATACTCATGGGAAGCGTGACTGCCGGGTCCGCCCCAATCCTCATAGAAGCGGAGCAGGGACGGGTTCTCGTGGGACTTACGCAGTTTCTTGCGCTCGTCCTCACCATACATGGCATCGGAACGCTTCTGGCGCACGACCTCAATGTTCTCTCTGGGTCTGGGCTGACCGCCGCCGGTGATGCAACCGCCAGGACAGCCCATGACTTCGATGAAGTGATAGGGGGAAGTGCCATCTGCCACCTGCTCCATCAGCTTCCGGGCGCCAGCAAATCCGCTGGTTACCGCGATCTTGACCTCCATGCCTTCCGCATCCTTCCACTCGGGCTTCACATTCTCCAGAACGATGGAAGCCTCCCGGATCTCATCCAGGCCCACAATGGGCGAAACGTGGAGGTTGGGGAAGGGCAGCTCGCGGCCGGTGATGGTCTCGTAAACGGTACGCAGAGCCGCTTCCATTACGCCGCCGGTGACGCCGAAAATATCGGCTGCGCCGGTGGAGAAGCCCAAGGGTGCGTCGAACTCCTCCTCCGGCAGAGAGAGGAAGTCGATGCCCATGATCCGGGCCAGGTCCGCCAGCTCCCGGGTGGTCAGCACGGCGTCCACGTTGGGCACGCCGTCGTTGGCCATCTCCGGACGGGCGCACTCGGTCTTCTTGGCGGTGCAGGGCATGATGGAGACCACATACATATCCTCGGGCTTCTTGCCGATCTTCTTGGCATAGTAGCTCTTGATCACCGCGCCGAACATCTGGTGCGGAGACTTACAGCTGGAAAGATGCTCCAGCTCGTCGGGATAGTGGTGCTCGATGAACTGAATCCAGCCAGGAGAGCAGGAGGTCATCATGGGCAGAACGGTGCTGCCGCCCCGGATCACCTCTCTCAGGCGGTCCAAGAACTCGGTGCCCTCTTCCATGATGGTGAGGTCCGCGCCCCAGTTGGTGTCGAAGACATCATCGAAGCCCAGACGATGCAGCAGCGCGGCCAGCTTGCCTGTCTCGCAGGTGCCGGCGGGCAGGCCGAAGCACTCGCCAATGCCCACACGAACGGCGGGGGCCGGTTGGACCACCACATACTTCTCCGGGTCGCGGATGGCCTGAAGGACCCGGTCCTTGTGGCTGGTCTCCTTCAGCGCGCCAACCGGACATACCACCACACACTGTCCGCAGAACGCACAGGACGTGTTGCCCAGAGGCAGACCGAAGGCGGGAGTGATCACCGTCTGGAAGCCGCGGTTCTCCGCTGTAAGGACGGAGGTTTCCTGGATGTTCTTGCACATACTCACGCAGCGGCGGCAGAGGATGCACTTATTGGGGTCCCGGGTGATGGACTCGCTGATATCGATGGGACGCAGTTCCCGATCCCCTTCATAGGGAGAGTCCTCCACGCCCAGCTCTCGGCCCAGAGCCTGGAACTCGCAGTCCTGGTTCCGGGCGCAGGTCAGGCACTTTTTATCGTGATTGGACAGGAGCAGCTCGAACATGGCCCGGCGGCCCTCCTGGACACGCTGGGTGTTGGTCTCAATGACCATGCCCTCCCGAGCCTGGACCATGCAGGAAGCCTGCAAATTCTTGGCCGGGGGAAGGATCTGCTCCACCACACAGACACGGCACGCGCCATACTGATGGATGCCCTCCATATAGCACAGCTTCGGGATGTGGATGCCGTTGAGCTCTGCGGCCTTCAAGATGGTGCTGCCCTCCGGCGCAATGCACTCCTTCCCGTTGATCGTCAGTTTAATATCTGCCATAGTTCTTACCTCCTGTCACAGCGCAGGCAACGGCTCGCTTCTGCACGGGCATCCAGCTCGTGCATACCAAGGTTGCGTTCGTAGAAGTTGCCGATGGCCTTCTCTGCCTCCAGATGGCGCGTCAGGAAACGGTCATGGGGCACGATATCGCCGTCAATGTGGTAGTCTGTGATTTCCTGCTCAAAGCCCTTGTCCAAGATACCGTCGCCGCCCAGATACTTGTCGATGCCCGCTGCAGCCACTTTGGCCTCCATCACGGCATGGACGATATCCTTGGGTCCGCGGTGGGCGTCGCCGCCAACGAACACGTTGGGGATGGATGTCGCCTGGGTGTAGTGGTCGGCAACGACACGGTCGCCGTTGAGCTGGACAGTGCCGCGGATGAACTGGGTGTCCGGGGTCTGGGAAATGGCGGGGATGGCGAAGTCGAAATCCTCCACATATGCTTCCCCGCTGGGGATGGCCTTGCGGCGGCCGGAGCTGTCAAACTGGCCCAGAGTCTGCTTCATGATAGCGATGCTGGTGAGCTGGCCGTCGGTGCCGATAAACTCGATGGGGTTGGCCAGGGTGCGGATCTGTACGCCCTCTTCCAGAGCATCGGCGATCTCCACCTTGTCCGCGGGCATATCCTCCTCGGCACGGCGGTAGAGGATGACCACTTCTCTGGCCCCCAGACGGATGGCGGTACGAGCCGAGTCAATGGCAGTGTTGCCGCCGCCGATGACGGCAATCTTCTTGCCCATAAAGTCCAAATCCTTCTGGATGATGACCCGCTTGAGGAAGTCCAGGCCATTGATGACGCCTTGCAGGCGTTCGCCGGGGATGCCCAGGCTCAAGGTCTTCTGGGCGCCGATGGCGATGAAGATGGCGTCGTAATTCTTCTGCAGGGAGCGGAAGGAAACATCCACACCGATCTTGGTGTTCAGGATGGTGTTCACCCCGGTGCGCTTGATGTTGTTGATCTCCCGGTTGATGATGTTCATGGGCAGACGGTAATCGGGGATACCGAAGCTCATAATTCCGCCCAGGCGGTCTTCGGCTTCGTATACGTCTACCTGATAGCCCAAGCGAGCCAGATAGTAAGCACAGGTCAGGCCGGAGGGGCCGGCGCCAACAATGGCAACCTGCTTGTTGAGTTTCTTTCTGGGCTTGAGGTCCTCCTCAAAGGGGAAGCCGTGGGCATAGGCCCAGTCTGTGGCGAATCTCTTAAGCTCACAGATGTTCATGGCCTCGTCTACGCTGCCGCGGCGGCACCGCTCCTCACAGGGGTGGGTGCAGACACGACCGCAGATGCCGGCGAAGGGATTGTCGCGCAGCATGACTCGGGCGGCGCCCATATAGTCGCCGGTGGCAATCAAGCTCATGTAACCGGGGATATTGATCCCGGCGGGGCAGGCGTTCTCGCAGGGGCTGGAGACGATGTCGGTACAGACGCCAGCGGAGCAGCGTTTCTCCACGATGTGCTCCACATACTCCTTACGGAAATATTTAATGGTAGAGAGCACAGGGTTGGGAGCCGTCTGACCCAAGCCGCACATGGCGGTGTCCTGGATGATCTTGCCCAAATGCTCCAAGGTCTCGATATCGCCTTCACGGCCCTGGCCGCTTACGATGCGGTTGAGAATCTCCAGCATACGCTTGGTGCCCACACGGCAGGCAGTACACTTGCCGCAGGATTCCTCCTGGATGAAGTCCAGGTAGAACCGGGCGGTATCCACCATACAGGTGTCCTCATCCATAACGATCAGGCCGCCGGAACCCACGATGGACCCCAGGGCTGCCAGGGATTCGTAATCCAGAGGCGTGTTGATATTATCTGCGGTGATACAGCCGCCGGAAGGACCGCCGGTCTGGGCAGACTTGAATTTCTTCCCGTTGGGGATGCCGCCGCCGATGGAATAGATGACCTCGGCCAAGGGAGTCCCCATGGGCACTTCCACCAGACCAGTGTTGACGATGTTGCCGGAGAGGGCAAAGACCTTGGTACCGGGGCTCTGCTCGGTGCCGAACTGACGGAACCAGTCCGCGCCGTTGAGCATGATGGCCGGAACCGTAGCCAGGGTCTCCACGTTGTTGATGATGGTAGGCTTGCCGAACAGACCGCTCTGGAAGGGGAAGGGCGGCTTCTGCCGGGGCTCGCCGCGCTGGCCTTCCACGGAAGCCATCAAAGCCGTCTCCTCGCCGCAGACAAAGGCGCCTGCGCCGATGCGGATCTCAATGTCAAAGTTGAAGCCGGAACCCAGGATATCCTTGCCCAGCAGGCCCTCTTCCCGGGCCATCTCCAACGCCGCTTTCAGACGCTCCACGGCGATGGGATACTCGGCACGGATGTACACCACGCCGTGCTCGGCTCCGATGGCATAGCCGCCGATGAGCATCCCTTCGATGACACTATGGGGGTCGCCCTCAAAGACGGAGCGGTCCATAAACGCGCCGGGGTCGCCCTCG
>JAAWAE010000053.1 GCA_022792035.1 Ruminiclostridium sp.
AAGCACTTCTCACCGTTGATGACCCACTCGTCGCCGTCCTTGACAGCAGTGGTCTTCACGTTGGAAGCGTCGGAACCGGACTGGGGCTCGGTCAGAGCGAAAGCAGCGTAGCCCTTGCCCTCCAGGATGTGCTTGGAGAAGTACTGGACCTGCTCGGGAGTGCCGCCGATGAGGATGGGCTTGAGGGCCAGGTTGGTGGTCTGCATGACGGAAGCGAAGTTGCCGTCATAGTAACCCATCTCTTCGTACATGACCTCGGCAGTAGCCAGGTCAACCTTGTTGCCGCCGTATTCCTTGGGGATCTCGAAGGAGTTCAGGCCCAGCTTGAAAGCCTTAGCATAGGGCTCGAAGGGGATGGCCTTGGAAGGATCCACAACCTTGTCCCACTCCAGCATGATGGGCTCAATCTCCTTCTTGCAGAAATCGCCGATAACTTCAACCCACTTCTTCTGCTCTTCGTTCAGTATCCGCATAATAATCTACCTCCATAATAAATTAGTCATATGACCTTTATTCGCCTGCCTGCATGAGGGACATCCAGACAGACTAAAACATTGCCTATACCCGGCAGGGTATCCCGCCGTTAGACAACTGTTCCCAAAATTCTGCGCAATCCCCCACCCTTTGGATGCAGAGGACCGCTTTCCCTACACATTCATGATACTTCCTTCCCTCATCAAAATAAATCGGACCAATTAACTAAATTATTGCTTTTTGTACTGTATTCGTCTAGTCCTCTCCGCCCCATCTCTCATAAATGAGTGGAATCCGTTCGTCAAAACTGATAGTCTTGCGCCCGCATCGATTTGATGACCCGCAGATAGGCCCGGCGCAGGAATACCGCCGCCAGCAGTCCCGCCAGGACCTCCGCGATGGGGAAGGCCCACCACACCATCTCCAGACGTCCTGTCAAGGAGAGCAGATAGGCCAGCGGCAGCACCAGCAGCAGCTGGCGCACCACAGAAATGGTCATGCTCAAAAGCCCTTTCCCCAAAGCCTGGAACACCGAGGAGGCCACGATGGTAAAGCCCCCCACCAGGAAACACAGGCTCAAGGTCTTCAGCGCCGGAACGCCGATTTCCAGCATGGCCTCAGAAGCTCGGAATATCCCCAAGAGCTGTTCTGGGAAAAGCTGGAACACCACAACGGCCACCGCCATGATGGCCACGGCGTAGAGGATGGCCAGACGAATGGTCTCCACGATCCGCTCCGGCATCCGCGCCCCATAATTGTAGGCCACGATGGGCACCATGCCGTTGTTCATGCCGATGATGGGCAGGAAGGCAAAGCCCTGGAGCTTGAAAAACACGCCGTATACCGCCGCTGCCGTATCCGAAAAGACCACCAAGATCTGGTTGAGACCGAAAATCAGCAGGGACGCCACCGTCTGCAATAGGATCGACGGCAGGCCCACGCTGTAGATCCGAAGGATCATAGGTCCGCTGGGGCGAAGATAGTCCTTATGGAAGGTGATCTCTGGATTTTTCTTCAAATTATAATAGATGCCCAGGGCCGTCCCTACCAGCTGACTGATCACCGTTGCAATCGCCGCACCGGCCACGCCAAGGGCTGGGAAGCCTCCCCAGCCAAAGATCATGATGGGGTCCAAGACGATGTTCAGACCGGCCCCCGCCACCTGGATGATCATGCTGTAAAAAGTCTTGCCGGTAGACTGGAGCAGGCGGGAGAACATGACCTGTCCAAAACAGCCCACCGAGAAAATCATGATGTAAAACAGGTAATCATGTCCCAGGGCAATGATCTCGGGGTCCGTCACCTGGCAGGCAAAGAAGAACCGGGAGCAGGTCAGCCCCAGGATGGCAAAGACCACACAGCTCACACCGCTGAGGAAGAGCGCGTTCCCGGCAGTGCGGTTGGCCGCCTCGAAATTCTTCTCCCCCAAGCTGCGGGAGAGCAGGGCGTTGACGCCGACGCCGGTACCGGTGGCCACGGCAATCATCAGGTTCTGCACCGGATAGGCCAGGGAGACCGCCGTCAGCGCCGATTCGCTGATGAAGGAGACGAACATACTGTCCACCACGTTGTACAACGCCTGGATCAGCATGGAAAGCATCATGGGGCCCGACATCGTAATCAGCAAACGCGGGATGGGCATGATGCCCATTTTGTTCTCCCCTGGCGGTTCACGATACATCAGTCACCCTGTTCCTCTTCCGCGGTGGTCTGGGCCAGGTCGAACGCCTCCGCCGCGCCCTTGATCACCGCCACGGCATAGTCCACACCATAGGTGCTGCTGATGCTCAGGTGATAATTCCGGGCGTCTCCCCACTTGTTCTGGGAGAAATAATTGTAGAAAGAGGCCCGCTGCTTATCTTTTTTCTTTACAAAGTCCTGCATATTGTTGGCATCCTTCTCATACTTCTCCTTGGCTCGCTGGGCGCGAAACTCCAAGGGCGCATGGATGAACACGTTGAGCAGGTCACTGCGCTCCCGCAGGACGTAGTCGGCACAGCGGCCCACGATGACACACGGCCCCGCCTCTGCCACCTTGCGGATGATCTTGCTCTGGACCAGGAAGATCTGGTCGTTCATGGGCAGCTGCTGCGCGCCCATATACAGCCCGTAAAGAAAGCTGGTGGCCTTGATCTGCTCCGTCTTTTTGATGTACTCCTCCGAAAGGCCGCTCTCTTTCGCAGCCATCAGGATGAGCTCCTTATTGAAAAAAGGAATGCCTAGCTCCTTGGCCAGACGTTCCCCAATGGCACGGCCGCCGGAGCCGTACTCTCTGGAAATGGTAATGACCGGAATACCCATAAGTCCTCTCCTTACTCGGAAAAGCCCAGCAAGCCCTTCCCTCTGAAACAAAGGGAAGGATGCGTGGGCTTTTCATGAATCTGCAAGTAAGCCTGTAAGCCGGGTTCTGTCTTCGACAGCCATCTATCTAGGCGCACCGTTGCCAGTACGCTCCAGCCACCTCCCCGGGGAGGCCGGGCCGGCCATATTCCCCTCCACGGTGTTGCTCCGAATAGAGTTTACATCACCGGACACTTCCGAGCCGGCGGGTGAGCTCTTACCTCACCTTTCCACCCTTACCTGACCGAGTCAGGCGGTATCTCTCTGTTGCACTTGTCCTGAAGTCGCCTTCGGCGGGCGTTACCCGTTATCCTTGCCCTATGGAGCCCGGACTTTCCTCATGGACGGCCTTTCGGCCTGGCCACGCGGCTGTC
>JAAWAE010000054.1 GCA_022792035.1 Ruminiclostridium sp.
AAATCTCTACCATCTTGTCAAATGTTGCTCGCTTCACCCCAGTGATTCTCCGGAATTTTGTGTTTGAATACTCTGCTATCTTTTCATATTTCATGCCCCTATTTTAGCATACTACCTTATTTTCGCAAGAGCTCTAATGAAAAGCCCCTGCGGTGTTTGCACCGCGGGGGCTTTTGCGATGTGCGCCTGTGGGGCCTTGACAACGCCAGGAAACTGTGCTATACTTCGATGTATCGAGGCTCGATAGTTCGAGGCGCATAGTAAATGATAAGGAGGTGTTCCCATGGACCCCCGCATCCGAAGAGTTTACGCCCCCATGACCCAGACGGGCTTTTACATTCTCCTCTGTCTGCGTCAGGAAGCCCACGGCTACGGCATCGTGCAACAGGTGGATGCCCTCACCCGGGGCGAGCTGCACCTAAGCCCCGGGACGCTGTACGGGACCCTGTCGAAGATGGAAAAAGACGGGCTCATCCGCTTCCTGCGGGAAGAGGAGAAACGCAAAATCTACCGCATCACCCCCTTGGGGGAGGAGGTCTTGCAGTTGGAACTCCAACGCATCCAGAATCTAGCGCAAACCATCAAGGAGGTCTGTTCCCATGACGAAATCGCAAAAGCGGGAGTTTAAGTTTTTTACCGTCCCCCAGTGGCAGGAAGAGCAGGACTATCTGCGCCAGCGCCACCGGGAGGGCTGGCGTTTCAGCCATGTTCGGGGTCTGGCCTACCACTTCGAGCCCTGCGTCCCGGAGGACGTGGTCTATCAGCTGGACTTCAATCCCGAGGGCCGAGCGCACAAGGAGGAATACATTCAGATGTTCCAGGACTGCGGCTGGGAGTATTTACAGGATTTTGCGGGCTACAGCTACTTCCGAAAACCCGTCGCCGCCATGGCCGGCGGAGAGGAGGAGATCTTTTGCGACAAGGCCTCCCGCCTGGAGATGCAGCACCGGGTCCTGCAAACCAAGATCCTGCCCCTGTTGGCGATCTTTTTGTGCATCGTCCTGCCCCAGATCTTCCTTCAGAACAGCCAGCTTCTGGTGGGCGTCTACACGGTGATAACCGTGTGCTATTTCACGTTCCTGCTCCACTTTGCTTGGAAGTACTGGGCCCTGCGCCAGACCTGAAAGCGAGGAAAACACGCCCCCCGGAACCGTGCGGTACGGTCCCCGGGGGGCGTGTTTTGGTTATGTTTGCTCCGTTGGCGGATACAGGATGCCCAGCTCCCGCAGCACCTGACACACCCGCTGGTATGCCGCCTCATCGGGACAGCGCAGATTGTGGATGTGTATCCCCCCGGTCAGAGAGGACAGGGGGGCGGCGTTGCGGGACTTCTCCATGAACTGCTGCACGTCGTAGCGGGAGGAGAGGCTCAGCTGTCCGCTGATCTCCCCGTAGAGAGGATGCTCCACCACCACGTCCATCACCGTACAGCCGTTGTCCACCATGGCCAGCAATTCCCGCTCCAGGCCCGCCTCGTCCTCGTGGACGCAGGCCACGGCCCGCAGCAGGCCGCTGTGCTCCCCCAGCTTGTAGCCTCTGGGGGTGGCCACGATGTCCATCCCCGCCGCCCGCAGCAGGGCAATGTCCCCCACGATGAGCTGGCGGCTCACGGAGAACTGTCGGGCCAGGGCGGCCGCGCTGATGGGCTGTTGTTCCGTCAGGGTCTGACGGATGCGTTTCCTTCGTTCTTCTGCCTTCATGGCATCCTCGCTTTGTGTAGAATGGGGGCGTTATTTGTTTTGGGTCAGGAGTTTATACTTGGTCTCCCAGAGGCGTTCGGACAGGTCCACATAGTAGTTGTGGGGGTTGTCGAAACGCTTGACCTCCTCCCAGAGGGTATCCATCTGCTGCTGGCAGTAGTGCTGGATTTCCTGAAGGGTGGGCAGGGAATAGACCAGCTGGCCCTTTTGGAAGATGGGGACTTGAAGCTCCCGGACGGTGAAGTCGGTGAGGTTCTTTTTCTTCCAGGTGGCGTCGGGGTCGAAGATGGTGAGGCTGCCGTCGCGGCCGCGGTTGCTCTCCACATCTTCGTCGTGGAGACAGAGCCAATCGCCGATGGCCTTGCCGTGGACCTTGTCGTAGAGCCGGAAGACCCGCTTGAAGTGGGGGGTGGTGATCTTGGCCACGTTCTCGCTGAGTTTGATCTTGGGGATCACCTGGCCCTGCTCGTCCTCGTAGGCCACCAGCTTATACACGCCGCCGAAGACGGGCTCGCTGCGGGCGGTGATGAGGCGCTCGCCCACCCCGAAGGCGTCGATCTGCGCCCCCTGGATGAGCAGGTCCTGGATTATGAACTCGTCCAGGGAGTTGGACACGGTGATCTTGCACTCCGGCCAGCCGGCGTCGTCCAGCATTTTCCGGGCGGTCTGGGTGAGGTAGGCCATGTCGCCGGAGTCCAAGCGGATGCCGCACTTGGTGATGCCCCGGGGCTTGAGCACGTCGTTGAAGGCCCGGATGGCGTCGGGGATGCCGCTTTTGAGGGTATTGTAGGTGTCCACCAGGAGTACGGCGTTGTCGGGGTAGATTTCGCAGTAGGTCTTGAAGGCCTCATACTGGCTCTGGAAGGTCTGGACCCAGGCGTGGGCCATGGTCCCTCCGGCGGGGACGCCGTAGAGCTGGTCGGAGATGGTGCAGGCGGTGCCGGTACACCCGCCGATGTACGCCGCCCGGGCGCCGTCGATGGCGCCTCCGGAGCCTTGGGCCCGGCGGGAGCCAAACTCCATCACCGCCCGGCCCCGGGCGGCCCGGACGATGCGGTTGGCCTTGGTGGCGATGAGGCTCTGGTGGTTGATGGTGAGGAGGAGGAAGGTCTCCAGCAGCTGGGCCTGGATGGCGGGGGCCCGGACGGTCAGGATGGGTTCTCTGGGGAAGACGGGGGTGCCTTCGGGGATGGCGTAGATATCCCCGGTGAACTTGAACTCTTTCAGATAGCGCAGGAAATCCTCATCAAAGATCCCCCGGCCCCGGAGGTATTCGATATCCTCGGGCTCGAAGTGGAGGTTTTGGATGTAGTCCACCACCTGCTCCAGGCCGGCGGCGATGGCGTAGCCCCCGTCGTCGGGGACGTTGCGGAAGAAGAGGTCGAAGTGGGTGATGCGGTCCTTGTAGCCGGCTTTGAAGTAGCCGTTGCCCATGGTCAGCTCGTAGAAGTCGCAGAGCATGGTCATATTGAGCGGTTTCTTGTGATTCATGATAAACACCTTCGTTTGATCCGGTGAAGGAGCAGGGCACCTTCTCCTGCTTTTGCGGCGGGGGTGCGGACAGGTGACAAGTCAGCAGTCAACCCCTGCCGTATACTTGCTAACACTATACACGAAAGCGGCGGGAAATGCAAGGAATCCCTGCAGATTTTCTGGCTTTTTCTCTGATTCTTGACGTGCTCCCGCCATTTTGTCTTGGAGGGGATGGGATGTGACAGCAGGGCCGAGGCATCCCGCCCCGGCCCTGCTGTGCAGAAGACCTCTCGCATAGGTCTGTTTTTCATTTAGATTCAGAACGTGGAATCCTCCGCCTCCGCAGGTTCCTCCGGCTCCACCCGTTGAATCTCCAGCGGCGGCGCGGCGTTCTCCTGCACAGGTTCCGCCGCTTCCACAGCGGGAGCCGCTTCCTCGGGGACAGCCGCCCCGGCAGGCTCCTGCTCCGGGTCCCGGCCCTGCAAAATGGCCACCATCTCCCCGCCGGTGATGGTCTCCTTTTCCAGGAGATAGGCCACGACCTTGTCCACATCCTCCCGGTGCTCCTCCAGGATCTTCACCGCCTGGGCATAGCAGGCATCCAAAATCTCCCGGACCGCCTCGTCCAAAGCGGCGGCGGTGTCCTGGGCGCAGTCCATGCCGTACCCGCCGTCCAGATACTGGCTGCGCTTGGAGGCCAGGGCCATCATCCCGAAGCGGTCGCTCATGCCGTACATGGCCACCATGTTCCGGGCGATGGAGGTGGCATCCTGGATGTCCTGGGCCGCGCCGTTGGTCATGGTGTCCAGCACCACGTCCTCCGCCGCCCGCCCCCCCATGGACACCGCGATGCGGGCCAGGAGCTCATCCCGGGTGCGCAGCTCGGTCTTGTCCTCCTCGGGCATCATGAGGGTATAGCCCAGGGAGCCGTGGGTG
>JAAWAE010000005.1 GCA_022792035.1 Ruminiclostridium sp.
AGAGAGCAGGATCGCCAGAGGGGTACGCTGATGTAATTTCACGATACTCACCAACCTTTCTTTCAGGTTGCGCTTCTCCCCGCACATGGGCAGGGCTAAGGCGTGGGGGGCACAGGCGGCCAGGGACAACAGCGTCTCGCCGTAATGCTGACGGGCGGGGGCGTCCAGGGTTTTAATGACCGCCTCGTCACAGGCCAGCTCACAGGCCCGGCTGATCTCCCGGCGTACCAGGATCATCAGCGGATTGAACCAGTGGACGCTGACAGTCAGGGCCGCGAACCATTTATACAGTAAATCATACCGCCGGGCGTGGGTCAGCTCATGGGCTAGGATGTCCCGGAGCTGGCCGGGATCGGTGAGGCGGGGCGGCAGGACGATCACCGGGGCGAAGGGGCCCAGAAGCAGCGGGGTGTCCACGGCGGCGCTCTCCACCACGCGGACCCACTTGGAAGGCTCCAGCTCCGCCAGCAGGGCCAGGGCCTCCGGGGCGGGGGCGGTTTCGTTTCGGCGGATCTTGCCCCGGAGCAGACAATAGCCGAAGAGGTAACGTCCTGCGCAGAGCGCCGCGCCCACAGCCCAAATGCCGCTCAGGATGGCGGACCAGTTCACCGGGTCCGGGTCAGGCGCGGGTACGGGAACCTGTTCCGCCGCAGCGGGAAGGGGTTCCGGGACCGGGGCGGGGGTGTCGGGCTGGACGGTCTGGCTCACGGCGGGGGCCGGGGGTTGGACCGGGACCACCGGAGCCTCCGGCAAGGTCAGGGTCAGTCCCGCCGGGATGCACAGCCGCAGCAGCACCAGCAGCCATAAGTAATACTGTACCGTCCGGCTCACCCTCCCCCGCAGCAGGGGTTTTAGCGCGAAAAGGGCCAGGGCCAGGAGGGAGCCGAACAGGCTCAGCCGCAGCAGCACCGGCAGGACTTCTGTCATGACATTTCCTCCTGTTCCCAAAGGCTCTGGAACAGGGTCCGCAGCTCGTCCACGTCCTGGGACTGGAGCTGGCCGTGTTCCACCAGCGCGGCCACCATGGCCTTGGCGCTGCCGGCATAGAGCCGGTCGATGAGGTGCTGGGTCTGGTACTGGCCCAGATCGTCCTGCGCCACCAGGGGGCGGTAATAGTAGACGCTGCGCTTTTCCTGGGCCACGGCGCCTTTCTGGCACAGGCGGCGCAGGAGGGTCTTCACGGTCTCACCGTTTTTATCCAGGGCAGCTTTCACTTGGTTGAGGCTCAGGGGCTGTCCGGCCTCCCAGAGCACTTGCATCACGGACAGCTCGGCGTCGGTGATCTTAGCGGCGGCATCTTTCATGGGGCGCACGTCCTTTCGTCTTTGAAAAAATGCAGGTTACAATTGTACCTTTGCTTATAGGGTACACTTGTAACCTGCATTTGTCAAGGCTTTTTTGAGAAAAGGGCTGAAAAAAATAGGAGACGCCAGGAAAGCGTCTCCTATTTTTTCAGTTTTTAGGAAAATGCAAAGCTTTGGCCCAAGACCTCCACGCTGCTCAGACCCTCCAGGGAGAAGAGGGTCCCGTCCGCCGGGAGGGCGGAGACCTCCACGATGGCGTCTCCCCAGCCTGCCGACAGGGTGCCATAGACGGAGGGTTCCCGCGCTTCCTCCTCCCCATCCGTCTCTTCCTCTGCTTCCTCCTCTCCCTTCTGGGGGGCGGTGTCCTGGAGGGTGGTGCCGTCCTGGTAACGCAGGCAGAGGGAGGGCCGCAGGACCGTGTCCTCAAAGCTCTCGTCGTCCTCAAAGGGCACGTCCTGGGCGGGGACGGTGGCGGTGAGGCGCAGGGGCGTGAGGGTACACCTCCCGTCCTGGGCCGTCATCTGCGGGGTTTCGTTGGTGGCCATCCAGGTGAGGGTGAGAACGTCCGAGAGGGAGGTGGGGACGTTTTCCTCAATGTAAGTTAACCCTTCCACCTGGAAGCGCAGCTCCTTTCCGGTGTATCCTTCAGAGAAGGAGTAAGCGGCCATATAGTAGAGCGTATGGAGCCGGGGGTCGTAGCGCTGGGGCAGGTTGAACACCTGCGTGACGCTCTCCTGCTCCAGGGCGGGGTCTGCATAGCCGCAGTCCAGGTCGAAATTCACCCGGAAGGTCCTGCTGCCCAAGATCTGTTCCCAGTCCTCGGGGACGGTGACGGAATAGACGATGTACAGCAGATTGCCGTCCCCGGCGGTCTCCCAGACGTGAAGGGAAGCCGCATCCCCGTCCGCCTGCTGGTCCACGTCCTGCCAGAGCTGGGGCAGCGCCGTGAGGGTATCCTTGGGCAGGTGGAGGGCGTCCTCCATGGGCAGGACCCGGTCTCCCACCACGCCGCCGTCCATGCCGCAGCCGGTCAGTCCCGTCAGCAGGAGCCCCAGCAGCAGGGCCGCAAGGAATCGCAGATGTGTTTTTTGTTTCATCGGTTGGTACTCCTTTGGTGTTCTCTCGAACCCTATTGTACCAGAAAGGGAGGCCGGGGACAAGGGGAAATCACGCTTACTGAGCCAGGGCTCGGAAGAGGAAGGTCACGGTCTGGCCCCGGGTGCAGTTGGATGCAGGGGCGAAGGTGGTGGGAGAGGTCCCGTTGGTGATCTCCTGGGACACAGCCCAAGCCACGGCGTCGGCGTAGTAGGACCCGCTGGCCACGTCCTGGAAGTCTCCGCCGCTGGCAGCGGGAGAGCCGGCATAGCGGTAGAGGAAGGTCACCGTCTGGGCCCGGTCCACCGTGGCGTCCGGGCTGAAGGCGTCCGCGCCGGTTCCGTTGGTGATCCCTTTCTCTACGGCCCAGAGGACCGCGTCGCGGTAGTAGGCATCGGCGGGAACGTCAGCGAAGCTGGCGGTGCTGGAGGGTGCCGGGGACCCGGCGGCACGCCAGAGGAAGGTCACCACTTGGGCACGGGTGCAGGGGGCGGCGGGGCTGAACTTGCCGTCGCCGGTCCCGGTGGTGATCCCCTTGGAAACGGCCCAAGCCACGGCGTCGGCGTAGTACGCGTCAGAGGGAACATCGGCAAAGTTGCTGCTTGTCGTGGGCGGAGTTTCGGGGGTTGTCGGGGGCTCGGGGTCCTTGACCGGAGGCTTCGCCGTCCCTCCGCCACCACCGGAGCCACCGCTGCCGCCGCTGCCACCGCCGCTGGAAGCCCAGGGGGTCAGTTTGCCGGTAACGGCAGAGAAATCATAGTTGGCATCCGGGGTGGTGGGGGTGAATCCCCAGGGATATTCCGTCCCTTTCTCCACGTTCACAGAGGTGTCGCCACTCCAGGAGAAGGTACCGGGGATGACGGCCTGGTCCACGCCTTTCACCTCGCCGCCGGTAAGGGCAACGGTGCGCAGCGGCGCGGCGGCGGTGAGTTTGGTGCTGGTGGGCGCTGTGAAGGCGGGGGTCGCTTTGGTGATGGCGAAGGGCTGCACGACGGGATTCGCCACAAAGTCTTCCTCGTTCTTCAAGGCGAAGGTCACGGTGTAGCGCCCCGCATTGGTGGGCGCGGTGGCGCTGGCATCATACTCTGTCTCCCCAACGCCTACATAGGTGACGGTAAATTCCACGTCCGGCACGCCGTCAACGGACGCAGTGCCTGTATAGACCTGGGCAGGCTTGCCGTTGTAGGTCACGCTGGGAGTCACGGCAGGGGCCTTGATTTCCTTCACGTCCTTGTCCGTGTAGGCCACTTCAACGGTGATGGTCACACTGTAATTGGCGCTGGCGGCGTTCACGCGGTAAGTCTCTTTTCCCCCAACGGTCCCGCTGCCGTTGGCGGTCAGGGTCAGCGTTTTTTCGGTGAGCGCGGGGGTGAAACCGGTGGGTGTTTGGCCTTCCGCAGCCTCATAGACAAACGTTTCGCCGCTGGGCATACCGGGGACTTTGTCCAGGTCCAAGGTCAAAACACCGTCTGTATTTTTCAGATAGCTGCCAGCAGTGACCGCCAGCTCTGCCTTGGTGATGTCAAACTCGGCGGTTTTCGTTCCGGTGTAGTTGCCCTTGCCGGTGATGGTCACGGTGGCTTTGCCAACGTTGGTGTTGTTGGTATAGGCTACGGTGTAGTCCGTGTCTTTAACAAGGGTGGTTTGCCCTAGCTTTACCGTAACCTCGGGGGTGATGGGGCTGCCGGTGTAGGCGTGGGGACCATCCGCGATGGTCACGGTGGCATCCGTAATCGGCAGCGGTTTGTCGCTAGTGATCGTTAATGTTCCGGGGTAAGGATCATCCATCTCCAGACTCCCTGTATCATATAGACAAATGTAATAGGTCGATCCCTTTTGGAAATCATACGTTATCTTCTCCTGCGGATCCTCCGTATCTCCTGTATATTTCAAAAGCTTTCCTCGTTCGCTGTAAAGGAACATTCCGCAGAAAGGATCACTGAGTTCTATGGAAGGTGTAATCGTATATTTCCCAGAAATATCAGGGCTAAAAGTCGCAAAGCTTCCACTATGCCCGCATAAGAATGAAGCTGGATTTCCTACTGATACAGCCGGGAACACACTTTTTTTAACAGAAATTGTACCCTCACTTTTTGTATAAGGTGTCATAACTATGTAATATAAGCTATTGCCATGCAAATATACACTATCCCCTATAGAGTCTGCCTCATGTGCAACAAAAAGCGAGTCATTGTAGGTCTCATCGTTATCATCTCCAGCGTAGAACCATGTGGGGGTCCCATAAATTACAGTTACTGGTTCTTTCGTCGAAAAGGTATACCATCCGGACTCTTTGGGTGTGAAGGAAATAGGGATCGGTGCAAATACATCGTATGGCTCCAAATCAGCATAATCGTTGGTGTTTCCGATTTTTTCTGGAACATACTTAGTTGCTGTTCCCTCCACCAAGGCCGGAGGCGTCAATTTTTCCACAGTCAGTGTGTATTTACCGCCTTCTGCAGGTGCGCCGATGAACTCCAATGCGTGATGTTGAATCGTATACGTTTGATTGCCGCTCAGATAGCTTATCGTATAACGAATTTTCAAATCTTTCTCAGTGTTACCAAAGTTGTACAGATACTCGTCATCCTTGATGATTGAAAGGAAATAGCATCTTGCGTTATTTTTGGATAGTAACTTGAACCTATATAGGCCATCTTCTGTCGGGGTAAAGGTAAAAGTCTGGGTTGGTTGAGACGTCGTTAAGGTATGCTCGTATTCTTTCCCAATCTCGAGCGCAGGATTATCCACCGCAAAAGCCGCTGTCGGCACCATTGACAGTACCAAGAGCAGACTCAGGCATAGGGATACCATTCTCTTCTTCATAAAAAATTCCTCCTTATAGCGTATGTGCCAATAAATTATGGTTATACCGCATTATACTATAAGTAAATTTTATTTACAATAGCTATGGAGGAAAAACTATGATAAATTACGATTTTATTGGAAAGCAAATTTCTATGCTCCGCAAGCGGGCAGGTATGACACAAGAGGTCCTAGCCGAAAAAATCAATATGTCCATCCCCCATATCAGCCGAATCGAGACCGGCACAACGAAACCTTCCCTGCAAACCCTGGTTGATATCTGCAACGCCCTAGATACCACCATCGACCATTTGATGCAGGACAGTGTCCCTGCCGTGAAACAAAGCATCGAAGGCCGCATGGGGGAACTTTTGGCGGACTGCTCCGTGGGGGAGCTGGAAATGCTCGCGGATGTGACCGAAGTCATCCTGAAAAAAACAAGAGAACCCTAACACGGGCCCCCTGGTGCAATGGGGGTCCGTGTTTATTCTTGTCGCCAAACGACGGATTCGCAAGATTTAGTTGACAGGGCTGTGTTCGTGTTATACTATATATTTTATAGAGAAAGGGCAGATCTGCCCCGCCCAGGCGGAATGCAGACCATCCTGCCCGATGTGCCTTAGAAATGAAAGGGAAAAGGGGAGTGTCATGACGGCAAAGCAGAAACCACAATTCGACAATAAACAAAACTACGCGGAGGCAGGGTTCAACATCGCCTTCTACCGCAAGCAAGTGGGTCTAACCCAGGAGGAACTGGCCGATCTTGTGGGGATCAGCCGCCAGCACATGGGCGCCATCGAGGCCCCCAATGTCCACCGTCCCTTCTCCCTGGACCTGCTGTTCAACATCGCCGCGGTCTTGAAGATCCCCGCCGCAAAACTCCTGGCGCCCCGGGAATGAGCCCGGGAACATCCACCTCCATAACCACACAGCAAACGCGGGGACGCACTGCCCCGCGTTTGTCCTGCCTTTGGCTGGAAATCCCTTCACGCTGACGCTTGACAGGACCGCTCCCGCTCGATATAATAGTGTAGAAGGATTCTCGGGTCCCCTTTGGATGGGACCTGGGGACAGCTGCCATTGCACACCTGTCCCCAAAAAGGAGGGACGCCCATGGGCGATGCAGGCAGTGATGCCGCCAAGCTGGATGCCCAGCTGGCCTATATCCAGCTCATGCTGGAGCGTATGCAGGTCCTGGCCCATCGCTCGGCTCAGCCGGACTGCCCGCAGGCTTATCGACTTCAACTCCAAGCGCAGCTGACACAGCTGCAAAAAGACATCGACCGCGTTGCCGATGCCATGCCCCCGATCTTTGTCCCAGAGCAAGAAACGCAACAATAAAAGGAGGCCCCACTATGGGTACTAGCATCAAACGATCCATCTGGATCCGTATGGCCGCCGCCATCGTCGCTGTGCTGCTCTTCAGCGGCGTGACCACCATGAACATCATCCGCATCGACCGCACCCAGGACGCCAGCGTCCAGGCCAGCGCCCTCCTGGACAGCGCCCAGCGGGCGGAAGTCGCCCACTATAAATGGTCCAGCAACCTCAGCAACGCCCTCTACGCCGGCGCAGAGTTCACCGGCAGCATGGACCCCACCACCTGCGCCCTGGGCCAGTGGCTCTACAATGAGACCGACAGCAGCGATGCCACGGTAGAACAGCTGCGCGCCCAGATCGAACCTCTGCACAAAGAACTTCACCAGTCCGCCGGGACCGCCCTGAACCTATTGGCCACGGACCCCCTGCAGGCCCAGCAATATTATCAGCAGACCATCCTCCAAAACCTCAGCACCCTGGTGGGTCTTTTGGACCAGGTGGTGGAACGGGGCACCGCCCTGGACACCGAAGCCTCGGACACCATGGCCCGCACCATTGCCCTGATGCACATCCTCACCTGCGTGTGTCTGGCCCTGGCCCTGGTCTCCTTGGCCAGCATGGTCTACTTCATCCTGCGCCATGTGGTGCGCCCCATCCTGGTGATCACCGACGCCACCCTGCCTCTGCAGAAGGGCGATCTGCGCCTGAAACTGCGCTATCACTCGAAAAACGAGCTGGGTGAGCTGGCCGGGACCCTGGAAGAATCCATGCGCCGCATCCACTCCTATGTGGACGATATCAACCGCGTCATGGCCGAGCTCTCCCAGGGCAACTTCGATGTAAAACCCGAGCTGGACTATATCGGCGACTTCCGCAGCATTGAGGAATCCCTGAACCACTTCACCCATTCCCTCTCCGGCGCCCTGGGCAACATCAACATGGCCCAGCGCCGCGTAGCCGGCAACGCCGAGCAGCTCTCCAGCGGCGCCCAGGCCCTGGCCCAAGGCGCCACCCAGCAGGCCAGCGCCGTGGAAGAACTCTTTGCCACCGTGGACACCCTCTCCAAGAGCTCTGCCCACAACGTAGAGCAAGCCGCCAGCGTCCAGGAGAACGCCCGCCTCACCAGCGACCAGGTAAAACTCAGCAGCCAGCAGATGGAAGAAATGGTCGCCGCCATGGAGGACATCACCGAAGCCTCCCAGCAGATCGGCAAGATCATCGCCACCATCGAAAACATCGCCTTCCAGACCAACATCCTGGCCCTGAACGCCGCCGTGGAAGCCGCCCGGGCGGGCAGCGCCGGCAAGGGCTTCGCCGTGGTCTCCGACGAGGTGCGCAACCTGGCCTCTAAATCCGACGAGGCCGCTAAGGCCACCAAGGACCTCATCGAAAACGCCATCCAGGCCACCGAGCGCGGCAGCTCCATCGTGGGCGAGGTCTCCCGCTCCCTGGAGCGGACCTTGGAGCTGGTGATGCACTCCAACGAAGCCATCGGCTCCATCGCCGCCGCCATCCACGAGGAAGCCGAATCCCTGGCCCAGGTCAGCGAAGGCATCGGCCAAATCTCCTCCGTGGTCCAAAACAACTCCGCCAGCAGCCAAGAATCCGCCGCCGTCAGCTCCGAACTCTTCGAACAAGTCCACCTTTTGGAAGCAGAAACCAAAAAATTCCGCCTCCGCGACGGCGCAGCCCGCGACTACGCGATGCATTAAAGTTTTCGTCCACCTTTTTCAAAAGGTGGCGGGTGCAGGGCGGAGCCCTGCCGGGGTCCAGGGGCAGCGCCCTTGGCTGACGAAGTCAGGATCGAGCTTGCTCGACCAAAACCCAGTGCACAAACCCCCTGCGAGAGGACAAAATTCTCCCCCGCAGGGGGTTTTCCCCTAATCAAAAAGAACTCCAAAAAAGAGAGGAGCCCGAACATCATGAACGAAAAACGCGCCAGTACCACCGCCGCCAATATCATCGCCGGCATACTCTGCTGCTTCCTATCCCTGGGGTGGCTGATCGCCCTGGACAGCGCTTGGACCCCCCTGCCCCCCTTCCTCTGGCTGGCAGGCTACGCCGTGTGCGCCGTGGCCCTGTTCCGGGGAAAACGTCAAGACCCCCTGCTGCTGATCGGCTGCGCCATCCTCACCGCCGCCAGCATCGCAGGTCTCCTCATCAGCCTGCCCTATTCCGGCTGGTACCTCCCAGGCATCCTCTCCCAGCTGACCCTGATCGCCGGGATGCTCGCAATGCTCCTGCTGTGCATCAGCCAAACCACCCAAGCCCTGGACCACCATCGGGATAGCCTAAAACGAATCTGGTTCCTCCCCGCAGCCTGCCTGGCGGCGTCTATGGTCCTATCCATCCTATACTCCGGCGCCCTGCACCCCCTGGCCGCCGGGATCCTATTCCTGCTGACGGGCCTGTGGCTGTGCCGCCCCGAAGATCTGGAGAGCCCCGAAGCCTACGGCACCGCTCCCGGCTATCACGGGATGGTCAAGCACGTCCTGCTGCTGCTCTTCACCCTGGGCATCTGGTACCTGATCTGGATCTATCGCCAGACCAAATTCCTCAACCGCAGCAAAGACGCGCCCCCCAGAAGCCCCGGGACAGAACTGCTGCTGTGTATGTTCATCCCCTTCTACGCCTGTTTCTGGACCTACAAAAGCGGCCAGCGCCTGAACGCACTGGCCGCAGAGGCAGACGTCCCCTGCGAGACCCCCACCTTCTACCTCGTCCTGTCCTTCTTCGGCTGGCTGCTGGCGCCTATGGTGATGCAGGACCAAATCAACACCCTGCTTCTTGCCACCGGGGAAGTCACCCTGACCCCGCCTACCGCCCCTAAGGGCGGCGGGATGGACCCTGTGGAGCAGGTGCTGCGCTATAAGACCCTGATGGATCAGGGTGTGCTGACCCAAGAGGAGTTCGAGCAGAAAAAGCGAGAGATCTTGGAATTGGATTGAGTTTGTGGGGGAACAAGAGCCCATCGCGTTGGTATGAACTATGCCATGCCTCCTACTGCTGGGCCAAAAGCCCCCATAGGGCATCGGCACTGTTGAGCTGTTCCATCCGGTCACACATCAATCTCTGCGCATACGCCTGCGTATGCCCTTCCGTGCAGCCCCTCACAACCCCCAAGAACCTTATATCTGATTCATAATATTCTACAAGTCTTGCCATATGCTGCTGTAAATCGCTTAATTCCTGTGTGTTCATTTCCACCTTTATGCTCATATTGCTACCCCTTTCCATTATCTTGTCCTAACAGCTGGTTCCTCTCTCAAACCATTATGGTCTATATATCGAGTATAGTCAATAGGTGCAGCATCTATTACAATGTGTTCTGAGGTGAAGACCATGATTTCATACCAGCCCTTTTGGAACACGATAAAGGAGCAACAGATTTCAACCTACACGTTAATCAAACAACATCACATCAGCAGCAGCCGCATTGAGCGTCTCCGAAAAGGATTGCCTCTCACCACCACAAGCATCGACGATCTCTGCCGTGTTCTTCATTGCAGAGTAGAAGACATTATCGAATATGTAGAATCATAGTACAATACTTTTTCAAGCGGTATATTTGACGCATCGAAAAGACCGGCAGTCCTAAGATGGACCGCCGGCCTTTTCTTCTTTGCACATTCATGCAGGCTTCTATGTTTCAGAGACTCACGCCAATGACTTGTGGTCCTCCTCCCCCTCAGAACAGCGGGGAGAAGAGCCGGTAAACAGCCTGCTTCAGGCGGACGACGGGCGACACGGCGTCGCAGTCGGACTGGGTGATCTCCTGGCAGTGCCGCTGGGCGTCCAGGAAGTCGTCCCGCACCGCGATCACCGACGGGTCCCCGCACAGCCACACCCCGTTTTCAAACTGGAGATAAAAGCTCCGGTAATCCAAGTTGCAGCTGCCCACGCTGGCATAGAGGTCATCCGCCACCACCGTCTTGCTGTGGAGAAAGCCCGGGGTGAACTCGAACACCCGCACCCCCGCCTCCACCAAGGCCGGATAGTTGGACTGGGTCACGGTAAAGACCGCCTTCTTGTCCGGGATATGGGGCGTCATGATGCGCACGTCCACCCCCGACCGGGCGGCGGTACACAGGGCGGAGAGAATCGTCTCGTCCACGGAGAGGTACGGCGTGGTGAGATACAGGTACCGCTTGGCCTTGGTGATCATCTGCAGGTAGAGGTCCGCGCACAGGGTGTCCTCCACCATGGGGGTGTCCGCGTAGGGCAGGACAATGCCGCCGTTGAGGGCCGCGGGGGGCTGCCCCTTGGGCCGGAAGGACCCCACGTCCGTCCGGGTCCGGGCCACCCCGTCCCACATGGACAGGAAGAGCACCGCAAGGGTCCAGGCCGCCTCCCCCTGCAGCCGAAGAGCGTTGTCCTTCCAGTAGCCAAAGCGCTTGATCCGGTTGACATACTCGTCGGCGATGTTCAAGCCCCCCACAAAGCCGCAGCGGCCGTCGATGACGCAGAGCTTGCGGTGGTCCCGGTTGTTCTGGTGGATGGAGAGCACCGGCACCAAGGGCCGGTACACCCGGCACTGAATGCCCAGCTCCTCCAGATAGTCCGGGTAATTCCTGGGCATCACCGAGGCGCTGCCCACCCCGTCGTAGATCACCCGCACATCCACCCCCATCATGGCCTTGCGCTCCAAAACCGCCAGCATCTCCCGCCACATGGAGGATTTTTCCGAGATGATGAAATATTCCAGGAAAATGTACCGCTCCGCCTGCTCCAGGGCCTCCAGCAGCGCGGGAAAGAAGTCCTCGCCGGAGGCGTAATAGCTGGTCTGGGTGCCCAGATAGGCCGGGAAGAGGCCATATTGCTGGAGGTAATTGGCCTGCTGGGTGGCGTCGGCCCCATAGCCCAGAAAGTCCATGTTGTCCAAGGTGGGGCTCAGGTGGCGGCGGAAGAGCCGCAGCACGTCCGTTTTCTGGTAGTGGGGCTTGCGCCCGCCCCCCAGGGCAAAATACATCAGGCCCCCCACCACCGGCACAAGCAGGATGGGGATGATCCAGGCTATTTTATAGGCCAGCCTGGTCTTTTTCATCGAGATCTCCAGGGAGGCTATGGCGCTGATGCACAGGCAGACCAGGTAAAACCAACCGAAATACTGGCTGAACATCCCCAGGGCCACCACCAGGATCGCCGCCTGGAGGAGGATACTCACCGCCACCAAGGAGATGCGCTGGCGGCTGGGAGAAAAAACTTGTTGGATTCGATCTTGTTTCATACTTCACCTATCGCTTTGTTCGTTGCTTTGGAAAGGGGTCGTCCCCTGCGGCTGGTTCATCCCTTCACGATGACATTTTCCTCTCCCATCAGCTCCACCAGCTCCCGGAGCAGGGCCTCGTGGAGCAGACAGCTGGCCCCCAGCCGCCGGCCGCTGTCCTGCAGGTACAGCACCGCCCGGTTCTGCCCGGGGAAGAGCTGAAAGAGATCCTTCACCCGCCCCAGCAGGGGGCCATCCCCGGCAAAGCGCAGGTACAGCACCCCCATGGGCGCCGTCTCCCGGGGGCCTTCCGGCACCTGGGTGAGGGAGGTGACCCGGTCGCACATCAGCTGGGGGGCCTTCTCCTCCCGCACCGAGATGCGGCCGTTGACCAGGATGGGACTGCCCTCCTGGAGGTAGCTGCCGCTCTCCTCCAGGATGCGGGCAAAGGCCAGCAGCTCGATGCTGCCGGTGTCGTCTTCTACCGTAACATAGGCCATGAGGCTGTTGTTGCGGGTGGTCTTGGTTTTGCTGGCGGAGACCACCCCGGCGATGGTCACCCGCTGGCCGTCCTGATAGGCCCCCTCCTCCAGCCCCTCCACCAAAGCGCCGATGGCCACGGCCCCCTGGGCCTGGGCGCTGGCGCGGTAGGCGTCCATGGGATGGCCGGAGAGGTAGAGCCCCGTCAGTTCCTTTTCCATGGCCATGAGCACCGGGGGCGGGAATTCCCCCATCTCCGGCAGGACCAGCTCCACAGGCTCCCCCTCCTCCCCGCCCAGGGAGAACAGATCCACCTGGCCCTCCAGGTTCTTGCGCCGGTTCCGGGCCAGGGCGTCCAGGTAGGACTCCGAGACCTCCAGAAGCTGCCGGCGCTTGACCCCCATGGCATCAAATGCCCCCGCGCGGATGAGACTGTCCAGGACCCGCTTGTTCAAATCCTCGTCAAACAGCCGCTGGCAGAAGTCCTGGAAGGAGCGGAAGGGCCCGTCCCCCCGGCGCTGCTCCAGCACCCGGTTGGTAAAGCCCCGGCCCACGCCCTTGATGGCCGCCAGACCGAAGCGGATGTCCTCCCCCGCCACGGTGAAGTGGGGGCCGGAGGCGTTGATGTCCGGGGGCAGGAGGCGGATGCCCAGACTGCGGCACTCGGCAATGTAGACCGCGATCTTCCCCTGGGAGTCCAGCACCGAGGTCAGCAGCGCCGCCATATATTCCCGGGGGTAATGGCACTTGAACCAGGCCGTCTGATTGGCCACCACGGCATAGCACACGGCGTGGGCCTTGTTGAAGGCGTACTCGGCAAAGTCCAGGATATCGTCATAAATGGCCTGGGCGGTATCCGCCGGGATGCCGTTGGCGGCGCAGCCGGCGATGTCCCGTTCCGGGTCCCCCTGGAGGAAGGCCGCCCGCTCGCGCTCGATGTCCTTGCGCTTTTTCTTGCTCATGGCCCGGCGGACCATGTCTGCCTGGCCCAGGGAGTAGCCCGCCAGACGGCGGAAGATCTCGATCACCTGTTCCTGGTAGACGATACAGCCATAAGTGGTGGTGAGGATGGGTTCCAGAGCCGGGTGCTTGTAGCTGATCCGGGACGGGTCGTGCTTGGAGGCGATGAAGCGGGGGATGGAGTCCATCGGCCCGGGCCGGTAGAGGGCCACGATGGCGGTGATGTCCTCGATGTTGTGGGGTTTTAGGCCCACGCAGACCCCGGTCATCCCCGCCGACTCCATCTGAAAGACCCCGCAGGTGCGGCCCTCGGAGAGCATTTGGTAGGTCTCCGGATCGTCGTCGGGGATGTCCTCCAGGCGGACCTGGGGGCTGTGAGCCTGGACCAGTTTTAAGGCGTCGTCCAAAACGGTCAGGTTCCGCAGGGCCAGAAAGTCCATCTTCAGCAGGCCCAGCTCCTCCAGGGTGGTCATGGGGTACTGGGTGACCACGGCCTCGTCGTTGCGGGCCAGGGGGACATAGGTCTCCACCGGCTGGCGGGTGATGACCACCCCGGCGGCGTGGGTGGAGGCGTGGCGGGGCATCCCCTCCAGGCTCTTGGCGGTGTCGATGATCTGCTTGGCGGCGCTGTCGCTGTCGTAGAGCTCCCGGAAGGGTTTCGATACGGTGAGGGCCTGCTCCAGGGTGATGTGGAGGGTGTCCGGGACCAGCTTGGCGATGGCGTCCACCTGGGCGTAGGGCACCGCCAAGGCCCGTCCCACGTCCCGGATGGCCCCCTTGGCGGCCATGGTGCCGAAGGTGACGATCTGGGCCACGTGGTCCTGGCCGTACTTCTCGTTGACGTACTGGATGACCTCCCCCCGGCGGCGGTAGCAGAAGTCGATGTCGATGTCCGGCATGGACACCCGCTCGGGGTTCAAAAACCGCTCGAAGTAGAGGGCGTATTTCATGGGGTCCACGTCGGTGATTTTGAGGCAGTAGGCCACCATGGACCCCGCGGCGCTGCCTCGCCCGGGCCCCACGGGGATGTCCCGGTCCTTGGCGTAGCCGATGAAATCCGCCACGATGAGGAAATACTCCACAAAGCCCATGCGCCGGATCATATCCATCTCGTATTCCAGCTGCTGCAGGTAGGACTCGTTCCCGTCGGGATAGCGGCGCTGGAAGCCTTCCCGGCAAAGGGCCTCGAAATAGGCGTCGGCGTCTGTCTGCCCCGCCGGGAGCTTGAACTCCGGGAGGTGATAGACGCCGAACTGAAACTCCAGGTCACACAGCGCCGCGATCCTGGCCGTATTTTCCACCGCCTCGGGGTATTCGGGATACAGCGCCGCCATCTCCTCCTCGGACTTGAGGTAAAATTCCTGGGTCTCAAAGCGCATCCGGTCCGGGTCCTCCACGCTGCGGCCGGTCTGGATGCACAGCAGCACGTCCTGGGTGGCGGCGTCCGCCCGGGTGATGTAGTGGGCGTCGTTGGTGACCACCAGGGGGATGCCCGTCTCCCGGTGGAGCTTGGCCAGCAGGCCGGCGGCCTGGCGCTGCTCAGGGATCTTGTGGTCCTGCAGCTCCAAATAGTAGCCGTCGGGGCCGAAGAGCTCCCGCATCTGCAGGGCGTGGGCCTTGGCCTCTTCATAATCCCCCGCCAGCAGCAGCCGGGGCAGCTGTCCCGCCAGACAGGCGGAGAGGGCGATGAGGCCCTGACAGTGCTGTTCCAGCAGCTCCTGGTCGATCCGGGGTTTTCCATAAAACCCCTCCGTGAACCCCCGGCTCACCAGGGCGGAGAGGTTGCGGTATCCGGTCTCGTTGCGGCACAGCAGGACCAGGTGATAGGGGTGGCTGTCCGGACCCTGCTCCTTGTCGTGGCGGGTCCTGGGGGCCACATAGACTTCGCAGCCGATGATGGGTTGTATCCCCTCGGCCCGGGCGGCTTTGTAAAAATCCACCGCCCCATACATCACGCCATGGTCGGTGATGGCCACGGCGGTCTGTCCCAATGCCTTCACCTGCCGCACCAGGTCCTGAATGCGGCAGGCTCCGTCCAGAAGGCTGTATTCCGTGTGGACGTGGAGGTGGACAAAGGCCATAGCTCAGCCCTCCCGGGCCCGGGGCGGGGCGGTATAACGTGTCAGGTCCATGGGATCTCTCCTTACGATAGTCTCCCCTAGGCCAGTTCCTGGCTCAGGGTGATGAGTTTGCGCAGACGGTGGCTCAGGGAGGACTTGGTCACCGGCGGACTGCACAGCTCCGCCAGCTGGGCCAGGGACAGCTCCGGGTTTTCCTCCCGCAGGGCCGCCGCCTCCTGGAGCTTGGGGGAGAGGGTCTCCAGCACCCCCGCCTGCCGCAGCACACGGATGGCCCGGCGCTGCTCCAGGGCCGCGTCCACGGTCTTGCCCACATTGGCGGCCTCGCAGTTCACCCGGCGGTTGACACCGTTGCGCAGGAATTTTTCCGCCTTGGTGTTCATCAGGCCCATGGCGGCCACGGGGGCGCCCAGGGCGGTGAGGAGCTCCTCGATGCTCTGGCTGTGTTTGAAGTAGGTAATGTAGTTGGACTTCCGGGTGGAGGATTTGGGCGGGAAGCCCAGCTCTTCCAGCAGGGTGGCCAGCTCCCGGCTGACGTTGTAGTGGTTCGTAGAAAATTCCAGGTGGTAGCTCTTCAAGGGGTCCGTCACAGACCCCCCCGCCAAGAACGCCCCCCGGAGGAAGGCCAGACGGCAGCAGCGCTCCTCCAGCAGGCCGAAGTTGATGTGGTGGGCGGGTCCGGTGAGGTCAAAGGCGCAGCGCTCCCACAGGGTCCGGCACTTCTCCGGGTCCTGGATGGACAGCACCCGCTTGCCCTCCCCCTCCCCCAGCTCGTCAAAGCGGATGCCGAAGGCTTTGTGGAACAGCTGGGGCAGGCGCTGGGCAAAGGCGGCGGATTCGGTGATGACGCGCACCTGCCGGGGAGAGAACTGGTTGCAGTAGAGCAGCACCCCGCAGACTTCCGCCTGGGCGCAGCAGGTGCGGGCGAGCTTCGTGCGGCAGAGCTCTGTTTTCGCGTCGGCGGCAAAGGACATGATGGGTTTCCTCCTTCGTTCTTGGGGGGAGGGCCGCTTACCGGCCCATATCCCGGTGCAGCTCCCCCACCCGGTAGCCCTTCTGGCGGATGTATTCCGTCAGGGCGTGGGCGATGGCCACGGAGCGGTGGTGTCCGCCGGTGCAGCCGATGGCGATGACCAGGGAGGACTTCCCCTCCTCCACATACTGCGGCAGGAGGAAGGAGAGCATTTCTTCCAGATGCCGCAGGAAGGTGTTGGTCTGCTGGTAGCCGAAGAGGAAGCTGCGCACAGATTCCTCCAGTCCCGTACACTCCCGCAGCTCGGCGATGTAGAAGGGATTGGGCAGAAAGCGCACATCAAAGACCAAATCGGCGTCCATGGGGATGCCGAATTTGAAGCCGAAGGAGGTCACCGAAACCGTCATGGAAGCGTCCAGCGCCCCCATGCCGAACAGGCGCAGCAGCTCCCCCCGGAATTTGGACAGGTTCAGCCCGGTGGAGTTCAAGGTGTGGCTGGCCCGGCGGCGCACCGGCTCCAGGGCCACCCGCTCCAGCTTCACCGCCTCGGGCAGGGAGTAGCCCTGCCGGGTGAGGGGGTGGGTGTGGCGGGTCTCCTTATAGCGGCTGATGATGACCTCGTCGGCGGCTTCGATGAAGAGCAGCTGATAGCGCAGGTCCATCTTCTCCAGCTCGTCCAGGGCCTGGAAGAGCTCGTCAAAGGTCTGACCGCCCCGGATGTCCGTCACCAGGGCCACCCGGCTGTATTTGCCCGTCCCGGCCCCGGCCATGCAGATGCCGGCAAAGGCGGTGAGCAGGGCCACGGGGAGGTTATCCACGCAATAAAAGCCCAAATCTTCCAAAAACGACGCCGCGGAGCTTTTGCCCGCCCCGGATTGGCCGGAGATGATGATAAATTCCATGTCACTGCCCTGCTTTCCTGTCTGTTTTGGTGGGTTCTTGTCCAGTATAGCAAAAATTTGGGGTTCCCGCAAGTGGGACCCCCTCAAAACCCCAGAACAAGGGGGCCGGAGATCCCTCCAGCCCCCCTCCCCTTCACGGGGTTTATTGATGCGTTTTCTCTGGGTTGAGTCCTGTCCCCTGTCCATTGGGGTTTTTCCCCTGGACGCTCTGGCCGCTGTAATCCCGGGCGGCATCGGTCACGTCGTCCAGGGCATCCTCAGCGGCATCGCCCACGCTGCGGGCGGCGTTCTTGACCCCGTTCACCGCGTCCCGTCCGGCCTGCTTGGCCTGAGCAGCGGCGTTTCGTCCGGCGGCGGAATCGTTGGTTTGGGCATCGTAGCCCCGGACCCGGCCGTCCCGGTCCGCGGTGTAGCGGCTGTTGTTCAGCGGACCCCGGGATTCGTTCTGGGCATCTGTGGCACGGCGCTCGGCGGCAGTATTGTCCCACCAGTTCCGAGCCGATGCTCCGGCAGTGCTGTTGGAGCACCCGGCGGCGGTGAGGCCCAGGGTCAAAACCAGCGCCGCAGTCATCACGTTGCGAAGCATAGGTTCCCTCCGTTTCTGTCTCTCTTCGTCTATCTCTGTGGTGGATGAGGTTCCAAACGCGCGGCTTGTGAACCGCGAAGCTAGTATGTGCACCGGCGCCGGCTTTAGCAAAAAAGAAAAACCCAGAATTGCCAGGGTTTTTCTGCCGCCGCTCTGGCATATCCTGGCGAACTGTGTTACACTAGGGTGGAAGCTTTGGATTTTTGTGATTTTTTAAGAGGAGACCTCCCATGAAGCGATCCCTTTTGCTCTTATTCCTCCTATGCCTCCTGCCCACCGGAGCCGGCGCGGCCGCATTGGACCCCATCGCCTGCCCGGCCCCCGAGGCAGCCGATGTCTCCATCCGCACCCAGCGCGTCCAGGACGAGTCCTGGCTCTTCCTCCCCGCCTGGACAGACCTGGAGGAACTGGTTTTGGAATTTCCCGGGGAAACGGCCTGCTGCGCCGGACCCGATGGGGAAGCCGTCCTGACCAGCGGGGAGCCCTTCGACCTCACCGCTCTCTTTTCCGAGCCCCCGGCCGACGGCGTGTATCCCCTGACCTTCTCCCAAGGGGACGACACCCGCTCCGTGCGCCTCATGCGCTCGGAAAACCTCCCCGCCCTCTATCTTTGCAGCGCGAACCCCCAGCAGGACCGGGCCTTTGTGGAGGCCGAGAAGGGCAACAAGGCCAAAGGCTCCGCCCTCTTCCTGGACACCGACGGTACCGTCCTCTACCACGGCGGCCTGAAGCAGATCAAAGGCCGGGGGAACTCCACCTGGACCTATCCCAAAAAGCCCTACCAAATCAAGCTGGAGGAGGACGCGGACCTGATGGGCTGCGACGAACCCGCCGGCACTTGGGTGCTTTTGGCCAATTACTGCGACGACACCCTGCTCCACAACCGCGTCACCTACGACCTGGCCCTGGCCATGGGGATGGCGGAAAGCCCCCACTGCCGCCCGGTGGACCTGTATTACGACGGGGAATACCGGGGCAGCTACCTCCTCTCGGAAAAGACGGAGGTGGGGGAGCACCGCCTGGAGATCCAGGACCTGGAACCCGCCATCGCGGACGCCAACCCCGGCGTCGAGGACCTGGACGCCCTGCCCCTGCGCGCCACCCGCACCCCGGCGGGACACCCGGCCCAGTATGTGGGCCGGCTCACCGCCCCGAAGGACCTGCGCGGCGGGTATTTGCTGGAACTGGACTTCCCCTCCCGGGCCAAGCGGGAAAAAAGCTGGTTCTCCACCGCCGCCGGGAAGTATCTCGTGGTGAAAAGCCCGGAATACCTGCCCCGGGAAGGGATAGACTATATCAGCCAGCGTTGGCAGGAATTTGAAGACGCCCTGCTGGCCGGCGGGGCGGACTGCGGCCGCTATATGGACCTGCACTCCCTGGCCCAGGGGTACCTGCTGGAAGAGCTCTCCCAGGACCCCGACGCCTTCCAGTCCTCCTGTTACTTCTACACCGACGGCAAAACGGACCTTCTCCACGCCGGCCCCATCTGGGACTTTGACTCCGGCTACGGCAGCGACGGCCAGGAGGACCCCACCGGCTTCACCGCCGCCTATACCACCCTAGGCCGGCTGCTCCTGGCGTCGGAGGACTTCCGCGCCGAAGTCCGGCGCTGCTGGGCGGAAGAGGTCTATCCCCTGGTCCGGGAGACCTTCTACCCCACCCAGGCCCCCGGCCTGGGGCGCATCGTGGAGCAGGGCATGGCCTTAGCCGCCAGCCAGCGCATGGACCAAATCCTCTGGCCCAAAGCCGCCGCCCAGGACTACGCCGCCGCCGTGGGGGCGTTTCGCCAGCGGATGCTCCAGCGGGTCCAATGGCTCCAGGACCAGTTCACCCACTGGGAGACAGACCTCCCCGCCGCCTTTGCCGACGTGGCGGCGGACAGTTGGTACGGCCCCCAGGTGGCCGAGACCGCCCGGGAGGGCATCCTCTCCGGGACCAGCGAGTCCCGCTTCAGCCCCCGCCGTCCCCTCACCCGGGCCATGGCCGTGACGGCCCTGTACCGCATGGCTGGCTCTCCCGAAGTCCAAGGCCCCAGCGGCTTTTCCGATGTCCCTGAGGAGGCTTGGTATGCCGGCGCCGTGACCTGGGCCTGTGAAGAAGGCATCGCCCAGGGCTTCCGGAACGGGACCTTCCGGCCCAAGGACAGCGTCCGGCGGGAAGAACTGCTGACCTTCCTCTACCGGTACGCCGAAGGCACCCAGGGCCGGCAGGATGCCCCGCCCATCCCCGAGACCTTCACCGACCAAGCCGACCTCTCCCCCTGGGCCCGGGACGCCATGGCCTGGGGCGTGGCCCAGGGCCTGGTGCAGGGGACCCGGCAGGATACCCTCTGCCCCCGGGAGCGGACCCTGCGGGCCCAGGGGGCGGTGCTCTTCCATCGCTTCGCCGCGGTTTTGGCGAAAACACCCGCCCCGTAACCCATCCAAAATCCTCTCATCCAAACAGAAACGGAGTGTATCCCAATATGAACGCAATGGAGATCCTGACCCATGTAGACCACACCCTCCTCAAGCCCGAGAGCACCTGGGATCAAGTCAAGGCCCTGTGCGACGAGGCCATGGAGTATCACTGCGCCACCGTGTGCATCCCCCCCGCCTTTGTGAAGCGGGCCGTGGACTATGTCCAGGGCAACTTAAAGGTCTGTACCGTGATCGGCTTCCCCAACGGCTACCATACCACCGCCGCAAAAATCTTCGAGACCAAAGACGCGGTGGAAAACGGGGCCAGTGAGATCGACATGGTCATCAACATCGGCCTGGTCAAGGACCGGGACTGGAAGGCCTTGGGCGAGGAGATCGCCGGGGTAAAAGCGGCCTGCTTGGGCCGTCCCCTGAAGGTCATCATCGAGACCTGCCTGCTCACGGACCTGGAAAAACAGCGCCTGTGTCAGATCGTGGCAAAGGAGGAGGCCGATTACTTGAAAACCTCCACCGGCTTTTCCACCGGCGGCGCCACCCGGGAAGACGTGGCCCTCCTGCGTGCCAACCTGCCGGAGACGGTGAAGGTGAAGGCATCCGGAGGCGTGCGCACCTTGGAGGACGCCCAGGCCTACCTGGAGCTGGGGGCCGAGCGCCTGGGGGCCAGCGCCCTGGTGGGCGAGGTCCGGAAGCAGTCTTGACCCGCGGGATAGAAAGGGGCGATTCGATGAACGTAAGACTGGGTCTTTGTCAAATGAAGGTGACCGCCGACAAGCAAGCCAACCTCCGCCAGGCGCAGGCGCACATCGCCCAAGCCGCGGCCCAGGGCGCAAAGCTGGTGCTGCTGCCGGAGATGTTCAACTGTCCCTATGATAACGCCTGTTTCCCGGAATATGCCGAAGCCCGGGGCGGCGAGACATGGCAGTTTTTGGCACGCATGGCACAAACATACCGCCTGACGCTGGCCGGCGGCTCCATACCCGAGCGCGAAGACGGCAAGATCTATAACACCTGCTACCTCTTCTCCCCCCAGGGCCAGGAGCTGGCCCGGCACCGCAAGGTCCACCTCTTCGACATCGACGTCCCCGGAGGCCAGCACTTCCGGGAATCGGACACCCTGCACGCCGGGGATCAAATCACGGTAGCGGAAACGGAGTTCGGCCCCATCGGCTTGGCGATCTGTTTTGACATCCGCTTTTCCGAGCTCTTCCGGGTCATGGGACAGCGGGGGGCGCGCGTGATCCTGGTCCCGGCGGCCTTCAATATGACCACCGGGCCGGCCCATTGGGAGCTGAGCTTTCGGATGCGCGCCTTGGACCAGCAGTGTTTTGTGGCGGGCTGCGCCCCGGCAAGAGACGAAAGGGCCTCCTATGTCTCCTACGGGAATTCGATCGTCTGCGATCCCTGGGGCAGTATAGCAGGCCGTTTGGACGAGAAAGAGAATGTACTGATCGTGGACCTCCCCCTGAACACCTTGGAGGACTACCGCGCCCAGATCCCGATCCTGTCCGCACGAAGGACCGACCTATACGACACAGTGATCCAGACAAATACCTTCTAAAGTATTTACAACAGACATATTTCTGGCGTATACTAGCAGAAGAAGGAGGGACCCCCTATGTCAGCCATAAACACAACCATTAAGATAGACCCCATCCTAAAAGAGCAGTCTCAAACCTTATTCGAGAGCCTAGGCCTGAATCTCAGCTCGGCCATCAATATCTTCCTACGCCAAGCGGTACGAGAGCAAGCCATTCCATTCCGGGTGGGCAGTCCACAGCCTAACGCAGAGACAGTACAGGCCATCCTGGATGCCCAAAATGGAATTGGTCTCAGTCAAGGTTTCCACTCTGTCCAAGCACTGATGGAGGATCTGGATGCTGACGATTAAATATCAAAAGTCGTTCAAGCGGGATTATAAACGAATCAAAAAACGTGGATATGATCTCCACTTATTGAAACAGGTTATTACTCTTTTAGCTGAGGGGAAAGAACTACCATTGGAGTACAACGACCATAGCCTAGTTGGAAATCTCCTCGGTTGTCGAGAGTGTCATATCACGCCAGACTGGCTCCTGATTTACTAGGTCATGGACCAGGATCTTCTTTTGTACTTGACTCGTACAGGCACCCATAGCGACCTTTTTTGAAAAACCGGCAGGCCGTCCCGTGGTGGACGGCCTGCCGGTTCTTACATTCACTTAGGGTTCCTCCAACAAAAACTGAAAGATCCGCTGATATAACTGCTCGGGCTGCTCTCGAAACCGCTGGGCCAGCTGCCCTGCCTGCTCCTGAGAAACCGCCAGCATCTCCAAGGTCATCAGGTTGCCCTTGTCGTCATCCAGGATCAAACGCAGCTTCACGCTGCCGTCCTCCCCTTCCTCGGACTCCGTGCGGACCTGGGCATCCCGACGCAGAACGGTGTTCACCCGGGCCAGATTCGCCTCACACTTGCGGCGCACAGAGTAGGCCAGATTGCTCTCGCACACGGACCCGTTGCGCCGGCCCTTTTCGGTGATGCTGTAGCGCTCCTCCTCCAAGCAAAGATGCTCCGTCTTCACCAGTTCCGCCAAAGACTCGGCAAACTCAAAGTACGACACACCCTCATCGCAGAAGGACAGCTCCGCCAGGGTGGTAAAATCCACCGGCGCGGCCACCCGGGCCATCAGGTATAGGATCAAAAATTTGATGTCCAGCTTGTCATGGATAAATCCCAACCGGGCCATACCGCGGCCTCCTTCTCAGATCCATGCCCTCAGCGATGCGCCTAACCGAAACGTTCAGGCAATGGCAGAGAAGGGCTGATATTGCTGCTGCTTTTGTTGCTGCTGCGCCTGCTGTTCCAGCTGCTGGCTGTTGTCAGCGGCGGTCACGGTGCGGGTGGTCCCGCCGGAGACGTAGACATCCCCGCACTCAGGGCAGATGGCGGTCTGATAGCTCACGTTCTGGCTGACGACTTTTCGGTCCTCCCGCGCGGCCTTGGCCCGCTCCCGGGTGACGTGCTCCATCTCATGGCCCCGCACCGCGGTAGCGGCTTGGGCCGGGTCCATCTTGGTGGGGGTTTTGAAGGACACGCCGGGGTCGTCGGACCCATCCTGGTACTTGCGTTCCTTACAGGTCTGGCACTCGCCCTCCTCCATGGCCTCCTGGGCGGACTTGGCGTCCTGGGCCTTCTGATCTTGGCCCTGAACGGCATCCTTCTCCTTGGGCAGGCCGGGGATTTCCGGCTTCTGCGCGCCGTCGGACAGCCCGGGGATGGGGGCCTTTGCAGCCGCTTCCCTGCCTAAAACGCTCTGATTCTGGGCCGCGGCAGGGTCCTGCCCCTGCTCATAGGGCTGGATGCGCATCCGCACCGCCATTTCCACGGGGTCCACCCCCTGACGAATGGGCAGGCTCACCGGATTGGCAGCCTGGGTACTGACGGGCTTTACCGCTGTCACCGGCTGGACCGGCAGCTCCGGATTGGCCGCTTTATGGGCCGTCAGGGCGGCGGCAGCGGGACGGGCATCCTGCGCCTGCTGGACCCGCTGGGCATCCTGATTATTATAGGGATTGAAATAGACGTTTCTGCCGCCGATGCTGCTCACTGCGCCTATCATATCCGTCACCTCCATAAAAAGGGTTCTCCGTTTGTTTCTATGCCTCTATTATAGCAGGTTCTGGGGAAATGGCAAGGGGTTTTGGGCCGTTCTCTAACGGTTGGGAGAAGGAACCCCCTGGACAACCCAGGGACACTCCTTATAATAGACCGTTCCTGCCCAACACCGCCGCCAGCTCATCCCGGCGGACGTACCGCTCCGGGGCGGTGCCATCCATGACGCCGGCCGCAGCCGCCCGCTGCCAGTGCGCCTCCGCCTGCGACCACGCAGGTTCCGGCAAAGCCTTGGCGTGCAGCTCCGCCTTCTGGAGCAACCGGTACGCCTGCTCCGGGGTCATGCGCTGAATCATCGCCTCAATGTCCTCCGGCGCCTTCTCCAGCCGCGCGTTGACGGCGGCGGCGATTTGCCCGTGGCGCTGGTACAGATCCTCCCCCGGACACGCCTTGGCCGCAAACCACCGATGTACCGTCATGTTCTGCTTGTCCACCTGTCCCACCAGGGTCTTGTCTCCCCGCCACAGCAGCCGTGGGATGCCATTGCGCTGGCAGATATCCACCAGCAGGTCAATCAGCGCGTTGTAAGCCGCCGCTGTCACGGCGTAGGGATGCTTACTGTCGCTGGCCACCTCAATGGTCACGGCCCGGTGGTCATTGGCGGCGTTGGAGCTGCACCAGGAGCGGTCTGCCTCATCCACATAGAGGGCGACGCGCCCATCCGGGCCGATCCCATAGTTGCTGCTGGCCTTACGCTGGGGGTTGGCAAACCCGGCCCCGCAGCTCTCCACGCTCAGCGGCCCCGCCATACAGTGGATGGTGATGGTGTCGATCTTGTGGTTTCGGGGATGGGTGCAGTTGGGGGAGAGCCGGATATAACTTACCAGGGAACTGTTACGCATGATCCTTCCCCTCCTCGCTGGCTCTGGTGTTGAGGATATCGATGGCTTTTACGATGGCTGCCGGGATAGGCACCCCCATCAGCCCCGCGTTTTCCACGATGGAAATGGTCTCATTGGCCACGAAGGCGATCACCACCGCGTCCCGGATCACCGTGGTCCCCAGCATCAGGTCCAGGCGGTGGGCGATGATGATGATCAGCAAAGTCATGCCCTTGCGGCACAGCCCCTTCCAGCCCGCGCGGCTCTCCAAGGCCCCGGTCTCGCTCTTGGCGCTGCGGTGGAAGATCCCCGCCACCAT
>JAAWAE010000055.1 GCA_022792035.1 Ruminiclostridium sp.
AAGGCTATGGAGCTCATCGGCGCCAACATCCGTAAGTTCGTGGCTCGCCGCGACGACGCTGATGCCGCTTGCGCTATGATGCTCGGTTCCACCTTCGCCGGCATCGCTTTCGCCAACAACCGTCTGGGCGACATCCACGCTATGTCTCACCCCGTGTCCGCCTTCTTCCACGTGGCTCACGGTGTGGCCAACGCAGTGCTGATGCCCACCATCTTTGAGTTCAACGCTCTGGCCAGCGACGAGCGCTATGCTAACATCTACCAGTACATCACTGGCAAGGAAGCCGGCGCTGACTTCGTGCCCCAGATGCTCTGCGACGCTCTGCGCGATCTGAACCGCGACCTGGGCATCCCCGCCTGCCTGGCAGACGTGGGCGTGACCGAGGACAAGATTCCTCAGATGGCCGTGGACGCCATGAAGAGCGGCAACGTCACCGTCAACCCCAGAGCTACCACCACCAAGGATGTCGAGGCTCTGTATCACAAGGCTATGTACAAGTAATCCTTCTTTACGGAGGAATGCAGGGAGACCGGCTTCGGCCGGTCTCCTTTTTATCGCGCCGCCTCAATTTCCTTTTTCCAAAAGAATCACAGTTCTCCCCATTTGTCAAGCAGAAATATTGCACGATTTTTCCTCTTTATACTTGGGAAGGTATTGCAGGGAAAGGGCTTTATCTTTTCCCAAAAGGTGCTATAATAGTTTTATCCCCTGAATCAACGCTCCCCGAAGGAGGCATCTCCATGACCGCTCCCGCAGCACTCACAGACCTGCTCCGTCAGAGCAGCATGACCCCGGACAGCACGGACCTGCGCACCTTGACGCAGCTGTTCCTGTCCCAGATGCGCATCGCCCTTTACGGCGGCGTCTCCTCGGTCCCCATGCTGCCCACCTTCTTGAAGCCCTTCGGACCGCTGCCCCTCGGGGAGCGGGTGGTTGTGGCGGAGCTGGATGACCGAGACGTGCGGGTCAGTCTGGTCCGCTCCGGGGAAGGCGGGCTTTTCGTGGAGGAAAGCAGTCAGTTTCCTGTCCCCGGCCGGGGGTATCCTGCCCCCTTGGAAGATCTGCTCTATGCTGTGGCGGAGCTGGCGGAACCGTTTTTGCCGCAAGCCCAGCGTCTGGCCCTGTGCCTCCCCTTCCCCATCGACTACGACGGAAAGGGGGATGGCTGTGTCCGCCGCTTCCCTGGTTCCATGACCGTCAGCGAGTATGCCGGGAAGCCCATCCTGGCCGCGTTGGCAAAAGAGTGGGAACGCCGGGACTGCCCGAAGCTGCCCACGGTCTTGGTCCCGGAATCCGCGGCGGTCCAGCGTGCCGCCAGCCTGTCCCTGCCCAAAGGGACCCGCTGTGTGGGGCTCAGCTGGGGCAGCGGCATTGACCTTGGCTTCACGGCCCCCGGCAGCATCGTCCTGCGCTGGCCGGGGATCGACGGCGGGCTCATGCACTTCCAGGGCGGATTTTCCGGCGCCCAGTGCGTCCCCTTCGGAATGGTGGACTACAGTAAGGACCGGGACAGCTATGGCCCTGGCCTGGACCTGTATCTGAAAATGGTTTCTACAGAATACCTGGGGGACACCGTCCGCCTGACCCTCATCAAAGCCGCCGAGCGCAAGCTGCTCTCCTTTGGGTGCAGCCGGGACGTGCTCTCCCTGACCTACTTGGGTCTGGACGCTGTGCTGGACTTTTTAGATGACCCCATCCGGGGCGGTACCCTGGCCCACTTCTGCCGGGAACCTCAGGACCGGGAGATCGGCCTGCTGGTTTGCGAGGCGGTGCTGGACCGGGCCGCCCGTCTGGTCTGCGCCAACCTGTCCGCTGTGCTCTCCTTCGTGGGGGCGGGACGGGACGCCGCTGCCTATGTGGGATTGTGGGGGGACGCGTTTCAGTCTCCCCGACTGCGGGTCATGCTGGAGCAGTATCTGCATATCTTTACCCAGGATGTCCTAGGGCTCCACGCTGTGCTCTGCCCGGGAATGGTCTCCCCTGTGCTGGGGGCCGCGGCAGCAGCTTTCTGTAATTAAATTGTATGTATCGCCCCTTCGCGGGCTTTTCCAAAGATAGAGAAGGAGGAACGCCATGAAAGTGATCGGCATCAACGGCAGCCCCAAAGCCGCCGGAAACACCAGGAAGGCTCTGGACCTCATGGGAGAGGTCTTCCAGCAGGCCGGGATGGAGTTTGAAGTCCTGCACATCGGCAAGGACCTGCACCCCTGCACCGGCTGCTTCCGCTGCGCCAAGACCCACACCTGTACCCTGGAGGACGACGGTTTGAATGCCCTGTATGCGCGCCTGATCCAGGCCGACGGAGTGGTCTTTGCCTCGCCGGTGTACTTCGCCTCCGTGACCAGCGGGATGCGCTGCTTCATGGACCGGATCGGCTGCATTGACATGAACAATGGCCGCCAGCTCCGCTTCAAAGTGGGTGCCCCTGTGGCGGTGGCCCGGCGGGCCGGTGCCGTGAACGCAGTCGATGAGCTGGTCCACTATTTGAACTATGCCCAGATGCTGATCCCCGGCTCCCTCTACTGGCCCCTGGCCTTCGGCAACCGGCCCGGGGAGGTGGAGCAGGACGGCGAGGGGGTCCAGACCCTCCAGGTCCTGGCCCAGAGCATGGTCTATGTGATGCAGACCATGGACGCCGGGCGAAGGGCCATCCAACCGCCGGAACTCCCCAATAAAGTTTACACCAACTTTATCCGCTGAGGGAGGGCCGTGGAATGAGTCGAAAGTTCACCCTCTTTGCACTCCTGGTGGCCCTGGCCTGTGCCCTGCTCATCGGCCTGGGCGTTCATCAGAATGCCAAGAATGCCCTGCGTCCCACCGGTGCCTCCCCCAGCAACAGTGAGCTGGATCGAGTGGATGCCACCGGCCCCATCACCGCCACCTTGGCCGTCTGTGGGGATACCATGAGCCATACCCCTCAGACCAACGACGCCTATGACAAAGCCACGGACACCTACAGCTATCATCACTGTTTCCAGTTCATCCAGTCTTGGATCGAAAAGGCCGACTATGCCGTGGCCAATCTGGAAACCACCCTCAACGGCCCGCCTTACACCGGCTATCCCCAGTTCTGCGCGCCGGACGCCCTGGCCCATAATATGAAAGAAGCCGGGTTTGATTTGGTCACCACCGCCAACAACCACAGCCTGGACAAGGGTTTTTCCGGCATCTGCCGGACCCTGGACGTCCTGGATGAGGCAGGCTTGGCCCATGTGGGCTCCTACCGCAGCCAGGAGGAATTCGACAAGAACAAGGGCGTGACGGTGGCGGATGTGGGCGGCATCAAGGTAGCCTTCCTGGGCTACACCTACGGCACCAACGGCATCCCCATCGCCGAGGAAAACGACTTCTGTTTGAACCGCTTCAACACCGACTATAACTCTACCTGCTCCACCCTGGACGAGGCAAAGCTGAAGGCAGAGCTGGACTACGCCAAGACCCTCCAGCCCGACCTGATCGCCGTGATGATCCACTGGGGCATTGAGTACCAAACCACCCAGAACGAATACCAGAATCAGGTGGCGGACTTTCTCATCAAGAACGGCGCGGACCTCATCCTGGGCAGTCACTCCCATGTTCCTCAACCCATGATGACCCGGACTGTGACCCTGGAGGACGGCAGCACCCGGGAAGGCTTCGTGTGCTTCTCTCTGGGCAACTTCATGTCCAACCAGAGTCCCGCCACGGTGAAGGTGGACTACACCGACACCACCGCCATCCTGAACCTGAAACTCACCAAAGACTTCGAGACCGGGAAGACCACCGTCTCCCAAGCCAGCTATGTTCCCCTCCTGGTCCTCAACAGGGGAACCAGCGCGGCGGATCAATACGTCATCATGGATGTCCACGCCTCCATTGACGCCTATGAGTCCGGGGACCCCTTGGTCACCCAGCAAGTCTATCAGCAGCTCCAGTACGCTCTGACCGGATGCCATACGATCTTTGGTGAGGACTTCGATTACACCAAGGTCTCCTCCGCCCCTCAGGGCAGCCAAGAGGACCAGGCGGAAGTCGCCTGATGTCCCCCCACATAAAAAAGTCCGCTGCGCATCACAACCGCAGCGGACTTTTTTCACACGGTCCCTTCCCGGCTGCACAAGCCCTGGAAATAGTGGTAATAGGGCAGCAGGGACTGAAAGCCCTCCAGCAGCTCGTCCACCAGGTCCGGACTGTAGAGCAGCTCGTCCACCGGACGGGTGCAGGCCAAGGTAAGGGTTTTTCGGTTGTACCATCGGTCCAGCGGAGCCGGGGGACTCCCCTTGGGCCGTTTATACTCCTCCCCGCTGAGGTGGAAGCGCGTCTGTCTCTCCAGGCCCCGGGCCAGCTTGACGATCTCCTTCCCCTCCCGGTCGATGTCCTGCCGCAGCAGGGCCATGGTGGACGGGGCGGCTTGGTACATCCCCAGGCCATAATCCCAACCCTCCGGGTCGATCCCGAACCAAAAGGCCGGCTGTCTGGCCCAGTCCTCCCCTGCCGCGCGCAGGGTGAACCACATATTGCTCTTATAGGGCCCTCGGCCGTGGAGACGGCGGGCGTCCCGGTAAATCCGGCTGACCCGCATGATCAGCGGCAGCCGGGGGTTCTCCTCCAGGAACCGGTCATAAACCTCCTCCGCCAAACAGCGCAGGGGGGCGAGGACCTTTTCCTCATAGACAGACTTATTGGCCTGGAACCAGGCCCGCTCATTGTTGAAGCGAATCCCCCAGAAAAATTGGATGCAGTCCTCTGTAAATCCTTGAAATCCTTCCATGGCTCCTCCTTTTCCCAAAAGGCGGCTCCCGATGTATAAGGAGCCTGAATCTGGGTTATTTTATTTGATATCCTACCACATCCCCTGCCCATTTTCAATGGGCGTAGCCACTGCGTTGGGAACACAATTAGAAAGCATACCCTCAAGCTGAAAAAAGAAGGGGAAAATCTCCAGAAACATATTAAAAATATATAAAATTCCTTCAAAAAAGGCTTGCGAGTCAAAATACAAAGGTGTATAATACATCAAGATTTTGAAAATATAGGCCCTGATGTTTTGTGACCTTAAACAAAATCTTCTCCCACCCCCCTGTTTCAAGGAATTTTCCCTTGCAATCTATGGGAGCTTTGGATATGATAGTTAAAATACGCTTCTATTGACACCCATACCGTTCCAGCACGCCGGAGCGATCCCATATAAACGACAAAACACCATAAAACATATAAAGGAGGAAATCGCTATGCTTGGCAATAGCATCAAGAAATTCGCACTGAACCAGGCCTTTTCCTATATGGAAAAAGACCCTATCAAGAACCTCATCCATGTCATGGACATGGTGGATAAATTCGCCGGGGACGGGCCTGAGAGTTTCCCCCGCCAGCGTGCCGCCGTCCGAGAGGCCGTCAGCAACGAGAACTCCACCTCCCACAAACTGGTGGTGCGTATGATGACCGAGATGGACCTGGGCTTTACCAAGACCCTGCTGTCCAACTTCTTCCTCAATGCCAGCATCACCGGCTGGAAAAAAGGCGACGAGATCCGCCAGAAGTACGACTGCAACGTTCCCTGGGCGATCCTGCTGGACCCCACCTCCGCCTGCAACCTCCACTGCAAAGGCTGCTGGGCCGCTGAGTACGGCAACAAGCTGAACCTGTCCTACGAGGAGATCGACGGCATCATCCGCCAGGGCAAGGAGATGGGCACATACTTCTACATCTACACCGGCGGCGAGCCCCTGGTACGCAAGAAGGATCTGCTCAAGCTCTGCGAGGAGCACAACGACGCCATCTTCATGTGCTTCACCAATGCCACCCTCATCGACGAGGAGTTCGCCGAGGGAATGGCCAAGGTGCAGAACTTCGTCCCCGTCATCAGTGTGGAGGGTTTTGAGGAAGCCACCGACTTCCGCCGGGGCGACGGCACCTACGGCAAGGTGGTCAAGGCCATGAACCTGCTCAAGGAGCACCATCTGCCCTTTGGCATCTCCACCTGCTACACCAGCGCCAATGTCAAAGACGTCAGCTCCGAAGCCTATATCGACCAGCTGGTGGACTGGGGCGCCTTCTTCGTCTGGTACTTCCACTATATGCCCGTGGGCAAGGACGCTGTGCCTGAGCTCATGCCCACCCCTGAGCAGCGGGAGTATATGTACCATCAGATCCGGGATATGCGCGGCACCAAGCCCATCTTCATGATGGATTTCCAGAACGACGGCGAGTACGTGGGCGGCTGCATCGCCGGTGGACGGCGCTACCTCCACATCAACGCCAACGGTGATGTGGACCCCTGCGTCTTCATCCACTACTCCGACTCCAACATCCGGGAGAAGACCCTTCTGGAGGCCCTGTGCTCTCCCCTGTTCAAGGCGTACCACGACGGTCAGCCCTTCAACGACAACCACCTGCGCCCCTGCCCCATGCTGGAGAACCCCCACGCCCTGCGGGATATGGTCAACCGCACCCAGGCCAAGTCTACCGACCTGGAATCCCCGGAGACCGTGGAGAATCTCTGTTCCAAGTGTGACGCCTACGCCGAGAACTGGCAGCCCACAGCGGAAAAGATCTGGACTTGCAGCCACGACTGCGCTGGCTGCGGCGATTTGAAACAGGCAGCGGGAAAGTGATCCCCCAATCTTGTCAACAAGCAAGTGTCTCTCAAAAACACGAACAAAAATCGGGACCCCAAAGGAACGGGGCCCCGATTTTTCTTGTGGTGTTATAGCCTAAGGGTCTTACTTGTCGCCCATCTCGCGGACCAGACGCGCGGTGTCGCGGGCGATCATCAGCTCCTCGTTGGTGGGGATGAGGAGGATCTTGTTGGGGGAGTCGTCGGTGGAGATAATGGCTTCCTTGCCCCGGACGTTGTTCTTCTCCGGGTCGATCTTCAGGCCCAGGAACTCCAGCCCTTCCATGATGCGGGCACGCAGGGTGGCGGAGTTCTCGCCTACGCCGGCGGTAAAGACAACCGCGTCCACGCCACCCATGGCGGCGGCGCAGGAACCGATGCGCTTGGTGACCTTGTAGCAGAAGATATCAATGGCCAGCTGAGCACGCTCGTTGCCCTCATTGGCCGCAGCCTCCAGGTCACGGAAGTCAGAGGAGACACCGGAGACACCCAGCATACCGGACTCCTTGTTCAGCACGTTCTCCACGCGCTTGGCGGAGTAGCCGCGCTGGTCCGCGATGTACTCGGTGATGGCGGCGTCGATGGCGCCGGCGCGGGTGCCCATGGGCAGACCGTCCTGGGGGGTGAAGCCCATGGAGGTGTCGATGGACTTGCCGAACTTCACGGAGCAGGTGGAAGCGCCGTTGCCCAGGTGGCAGGTGGCGATGCGCAGCTCTTCCAGGGGACGGCCGATGAGGTCAGCCGCACGCTGGGAAACGTACTGGTGGGAGGTGCCGTGGAAGCCATAGCGGCGGACCTTGTTCTCGGTGTACCAGCGGTAAGGCACGGCATACATGAATGCCTTGGCGGGCATGGACTGGTGGAAAGCGGTGTCGAACACAGCCACCATGGGCTTGTCGGGCATAACGTCCATGCAGGCTTCGATGCCGGTGATGTTGGCGGGGTTATGCAGGGGGGCCAGAGGTACGCAGGAGCGGATGCCGCGCATGACCTTGTTGTCGATGACCACGGAATGGGTGAAGTCCTCGCCGCCGTGGACCACGCGGTGGCCGACCGCGTCAATCTCGTCCATGTTGGTGATGACGCCGTAGTGGTTGTGCTGGAGGATGGACAGCACTTCCTTGATGGCTGCCTCATGGTCGGGCATGTCCACGTCAGCGTCGAAGACGTCCTTCCCGGTGGGGGTGTGCTTCAGGTGGCCGTCGATGCCGATGCGCTCGCACAAGCCTTTTGCCAGGACATCCTCTGTATCGGGGTCCAGCAGCTGATACTTCAGGGAGGAACTGCCTGCGTTGATGACCAAAACTTTCATGGTGATTTTCTCTCCTTATTGAATGGAATATCTTGCTTCTTTCGGCTATTCAGGGTAAACTACTTATACTCTTATATCATATCCTATTCTCGTCAAAAGGACAACCGTCTTTTCCCCTAATTTCAAACTTTTTCTGGCGGAGGGCTTTGTTTATGCGTACCATTGGGATCATCTCAGAATACAATCCCTTCCACAGCGGACACCGTTTCCACCTCAACAGCCTGCGGCAGAGCTTCGGGCCGGACTGTGCTCTGGTGTGCGTGATGAGCGGGAACTTCGTGCAGAGAGGGGATGCTGCCATCGCGGACAAGTGGACCCGGGCGCGCTTCGCCCTGGAAGGCGGGGCAGACCTGGTACTGGAGCTGCCCACCCCCTGGGCTATCTCCTCTGCGGAGCAGTTCGCCCGGGGCAGCGTGGCGCTGCTGGACGCCGCGGGGGTGGTGGACACCCTCTCCTTCGGCAGTGAGGCAGGGCGCTTGGCCCCTCTGGAAGCGGCCGCTGCCGCCCTGGATTCGCCCCGCTGGCAGGAGGCGCTGCGAGAGCAGCTGGCCTTGGGCCTCTCCTTCCCTGCCGCCCGGGAGAAGGCCGCAGAGGCCCTGTTGGGGCAGGAGGCGGCGTGTCTGCGTCAGCCCAACAACAACCTGGGGGTGGAGTACCTTCGCGCTTTGCACACCCTCGGCAGCACGATCCAACCCCACACCCTACAGCGTTTGGGCGCCGCCCACGACAAAACGGCGCAGGACGGCCCCCACCGCTCCGCCTCGCAGCTCCGGGCAGCCTTGCTGAAAGAGGAGTATCTCTCCCTCTCCCCTTTCCTGGATGCCCAGGCTGTGGAGGTTTTGAGGAAAAATCCCGCCAGTCTGTCCTTCTGTACTCGGGGCGTGCTGGCTCGGCTGCGGGGGATGTCGGAGGCGGAGCTGGAACGTCTCCCGGACTGCGGGGAGGGGCTCAGCCGTCTGCTCTGCCGGGCTGTCCAGCAGGCCAGTTCTTTGGAGGAACTGTACCTTCTGGTAAAAAGCAAACGCTATACCCATGCCAGAATCCGGCGGTTGGTGCTGTGGGCTTTTCTTGGGCTGTGCGCTGCGGACCGGCCCGAGCGTCCCCCTTATCTGCGGGTGCTGGGCTTCTCCCCCAGGGGGCGGACGGTCCTGCGGGATATGAAGTCCCGCGCCCGCCTTCCCATCCTGGTCAAGCCCGCCCACATCGCCGGACTTGGGACAGAAGCCCAGAGGCTTTTTCAGCTGGAGGCCCGGTGTACCGGTCTCTATGGACTGTGTCAGAAGACCCTGGGGGGCATTTCTCAGGAAAGTGAATATCGAACGGGTCCCGTCTTTTCCCCCCAACAGGTTCCGTAAATTCTTGGCCGCCGCTATGCTTTTTGCAAAAATCCTCAAAATATCCCCCGTCTCCCGCTGTACATCATCCACAAAATATGGTATGATAAAAAGAAATAAGCCGAATGCTGTGGGAGGTGAGCCGATGTATTTTCTGATCGACTATGAAAATGTGACGGGGTTAGGGATGCGTGGGACGGAGTATCTTTTGCCCGGGGACCACGTCATCGTATTTTACAGCGGCTCGGTGCCCAACATGGAAGCCCGCCACCTGCAAAATATCAAGGACGCCAACTGCAGCTTCACCGTGTACAAGCTGCTCAAAGCCCATAAAAACGCCCTGGATTTCTACATCGCCACCAAAGCAGGCGAGATCTTCGGCGCAGGGTATGAGGGCATTATCATCATCGTCAGCAAAGACGCCGGCTTCCACGCGGTACGGGATTTCTGGGCCACCCACTCGAAACCATCCCGGCGGGTGGTGCTGGGTGAGAGCATCGAGAAGAGTATCCTGCTGGCCGGGGAGAAGCATCCCCGGACCGAAAAGCTGCAGCGTTTATTGAAAAACGCCGACATCGGCAACTTCTACTCCGCCTACCAGGAAACCCAAAAGCTCAAGGGGATCTTACAGGAAGCCTTTGCCGGAACGCAGTACATAGAGCGCACCGGTGAGATGGAGGAAATCCTAAAGCAGGGGTCCTCCCCCAAGGTGATCTATCTGGACACCCTGCGCCGCTTTGGCCGCAAGGACGGTCTGGTGGTCTACAATACATTGAAGAACTGTTTGGGTACGCCGCCGAAAAATCCGTCGAAAAAAACATCCTAACAGGAGTCGGAATCGCTCCTTTGCGGGTGTCAGGGTACACAAGAAAAAAGGACCCGTCACATAGACAGGTCCTTTTCCTTTTTGTATCCTCTGGGTCAGCCTGTGACTTTCTGGCAGGTGCAGCAGCACGTTCTGCTGTCATCACCGTTTTTGATCTTCGTTAATTTTCAGCACTGATCGGTGTCACGATGGGTTTTCCGTCCCGGTCAACCAAGACCGCCACGCCGCACCCGCTTGTCATGTTGGAAGACAGCAGCAAATAATTCACTCCTGTTTCTGTATCAACGATGATTTTACGGATATTTGCTACGCCTTGCGAATAGGTTTCAACAAATCTTTCTTTTGCCATATGCGGTTCCTCCTTTTCAGCAATGTCCTTATTATAAGACATTCTTCGCTGCATTTCAAGACTTTTTTACCCTCTCAGCCATCTATGCAAGCAGTACAATTAGGTTACACAAGGTCGAGCGGCCATGTGTAACCTAATTTTTTTATGCAAAGGAGGTTGAGACAGTGAGCAGGAAAAAGAAAAGCGGCAAGCAAGACAAGGGGCTAACAACCATCGTCTTACTTACCGCCATCCTGAATCTCGTGAAAGCACTGATTGATTTAATCAGCAAGCTGACCGAGTAAGGGAGAGGGGCCAGTGCCCCTCTCCTAGAGGATACCTTTTTTCAAGCGCATTGTCAAGATAGATATAAATAAAAAAGGGGGTAGCGGAACATGGAAAAGCTGGGGCTGCTGGCTGACCTCATAGAGGTGGTATTTTACAGCGCGGTCATCGCTTTCATCGTGAAGAACTGGAAGCAGTAATCGAAGCAAGGCCGATCGTAAGTTTTTGGTCAAACCCGCCCCGGAGGTTACGAGGGAAGGAAGGATACCGCTATGGCAAATGAAATTTTCAACATGGATCGATTTGCAATCGAGATTGTTTCCGCCGAAAGTTTTATGGATGATGACCCTGGGTTCAAGGGAAAGTCCTACACGGTTCAAACCTACATCATTCGCTTGAATCATGTCGCTCTCAAGGCATGGTTGGCTGCTGCCGCTGCAGATGACAGGGAAGACGATGAAACCTGGGCAGTGTGGCATCCCGGCGCAGATCGTCAGAACTATCGGGCCGCAGTTAAAAAGCGCAGAGCGGACTTTGTCGCACAAATTGCCGCCGCACTTCAAATCACCGAAGCGGATACAGGCAGTTTTTCCGTTGTTCGCGTTCTCTCTGAAATTTTTGCGGTTGTCTATATTCCTGGCGTGGAATAACTCGTCTGATGATGGATCGTTGGTCATGAGCTGAAACACCCGCCCCGGAGGTCACGAAGGCAGAAGGGAGTTATATAAAAAAGGGGTTACGGTTGTGCGGGGCCGGTATCCTTGACCGCAATCAGCAGCCCGCATACACAAACAGGAGGTTTTGACAGTGACAGAATTTGAACGGATCACACAAAGCCCAGAAACGCTGGGAGCGTTCCTTGCGTCCTTGTCCTGCATCGAGGGGCCGTGGGACGTGGAATTTCAAAAACGGTTTTGCAGCGGGTGCGCCCGCGCTGATTGTGACGGTGCGGAACCTTGCCCACACGCGGCAGAGCGGAGCAACCCCGGCTGGTGGCTGACCCTTGAAGCCGGGGACGATCAGGCCGCGATGGAGCCGCCAGAAATCAAAATCGTTCGCCCGTGGGGTGAAAGCGGGGGCATTTGCGGTGCGCCATGCGGGTGCTATGACGGATAGAAAGGTGGGGCAAGGTATGAAAAAAGGGTTTACGGTCGCGATGGGCTGTGACAGTCACAACCATACCATTCTGCGGGTGACAAAGAATGACGGCAGCCTAACACTAGCGGACATAGAGGACCTGATCCGGTGCGAGGAGAGCGGAAGATGGCTCGGGCGATATGTCGTCATCCTGGATTGCGGCGAGGCCATAGCGGCCGGCGAGGAATTCCCCGCCAAAAATCACAGCGGCTATGCCGAGGACTTGGTCAAGATCGAGCAGGACGGTACGGTACCTGCCCGGTATGCGGGAAACTCACACCACCGTTTGTGTATTGCCCAACCTGCGGGACACTCTGGGAGGATATGAACACAAGCGCGGAAACGGTGCTGGCCTCCATGAAAGAGCAAACGGAGCGCCTGGTCGCACAAACAAAAACCAGGGACAGCCGCTTGGCTCAGTATTGGTCCTATATCGGAGCGTTGGACATGACCAGGAAACTGGGATTTATCACGGACCGGCACCACCAGGCGCTCTGTGAAAACGCTGAAACCATCAGAAGGCAAGCGGAAGAAATGGGGTGAAACTTTATGGCTGGGTATGCGTTCAGAAGTCTGGAGGATCGCAGGAAGGTAGAAACCTTGTGGGAGAAAGGCCGTGTCCCGAAAGAGATCGCCAGCGAACTGGGAACGTCTGTTTCCGTGATCTACAATGAGCTTTCCAGGGGCAGGGATGGGAGCCGCCTGCCGGATCAGCGATTGCGCTATAACGCAGAGTTGGCCCAGATTCGGGTGCAGAAATCGCTGGAGCGAAGAGGTAAGCGGAACAACAAAAATCAGGGGGCCGAGGCGAGGGAGGACAGGTAACGATGCTGGGAGTAAAAACCACCAAAACCAGCCTTTATAAGCTGCTCGCACGAGCGGAAGGAAGTGTGGACTGTGGCACGGTGTAAATTCTGCGGCCAGCAGATCGACTGGATCACTGCTGCAGGAGAGAAACAAGTGCCGGTAGACCCCTACCCTGTTTTCGTAGTGGAGGGAAGGGGCTGGGAGGTATTCTTTGACGATATGGGGGAAACCGTAGTCGGACGTCAGGCGATGCAGGAGGAAGAGAGTCAAGACCTGCCCGTGGCGTTTGTCCAGCATCGGAAAACGTGCCAGGTTATGCGGACAAGGTTCGGATGAACGGGCAAGTGGAAAGGGGGATACTGTGAAAAAGTTATTGTGTAAGCCCTGCGCCGTAGCTCTGGAGGCCAAAGGCAAGACAGTGAAGCAAACCGGCTGGCGGTGCGAAAAGATCACCTGCAGTGCCTGCGGCCGGCGCCGCTTCGGCGTTGCCTATGATGTGACCGGGCGGATCACCCGCTCGAAGAAGGAGGAGAAAGCGTGAGCCAGAGGAAAGCAAAGGAGTACCGCCAGGCCATACGGCAGTATGACGGCGTGGCAAGAGACGTGGACGATCTAAAGCGCCGCGTGGGCGCGTTAGAGGTATACAACAGGCGGGAAAGACGGGAAGCGGAGTTAGACCGTCGTTTCCTGAAGGAACTGCATCAGGAGAAACTGCAACGGCATGAGGAGCTGAGGAAGCAGGCAAAAACGCTGAAATATGAGCTTCTGGCCGTTGCGGTCTTAGTTTGCCTGATGTGCGCCCTTGCGATTGCAAATGGTTTGAAAGCGGAGCATATTCGAGCGGATATCACGGACGATGCAGTGAGTAACGCTGTTGTGCTCCAGGGCAGCGCAGGGAACGAGGCAGCCCTGCTGGCCTCCGGGTACTATTCCGAGGCAGTTCCCATGCCCTATGAGTACCAGGGTTATATGCGGGAGTATTGCCGCTTGTATGGCTGCCCCTATCCCCTGGCCCTGGCCGTGGCAGAAACGGAAAGCGGCTTTAGGATGGATGCCGTGGGCGGTGTCGGGGAAATCGGGATCATGCAGCTCAACCCCGGCCCGAGCGGTACATATCATGACGCGCTGGAACAAGAAACCGGTCTGGACCCAACCACCCCAGAGGGCAACATCGCTGGCGGCTGCTGCCTGCTGGGCAGGTACCTGGCTGAGTATGAAGATCACGCCCTAGCCGCTATGGCATATAACATGGGCCATGCCGGGGCGGAGAAAGCCCGGGCGGCGGGGACAAGCGCAACCAGGTACACGGACACTGTGCTGGCCGCTGAGGCCCGCTGGGAATGCGTGGTGAATCCATGGGACGGGGAATAAAATTGGGCGGCTGGGTATACACCCCCGGCGTAATGGAAATGGAACGGCTCAACCGCTGGCGGGAAAAACACATTGCAAGAGTGGTCCACCCGAAATACGGTACGGTGGTTGTCCTGAGCCCTTCCCAGAAAAACGGACACAAAAAGTGAAGAAAAAATGGAATGATTCTAGAGATATTCGTTACCAGTGGTTATGCAGCGGAGCGGAGAAGATCATCCTCAAAACGAGAGGGAGAAACCCAACCCAGAGCAGAGTGAGGGCGGAGGGTGTTGTAGAAGATTTCCAAATAGGCAAAGACATCGCACTGCG
>JAAWAE010000056.1 GCA_022792035.1 Ruminiclostridium sp.
GCGGATTAGGTCTCGTCATTACTTCTGATCCGCTCTTCCTATATCGGAATGTGCTTTGATTTTTTATTTTTGTGGCGACGTTTGGTATCCTTTCAGTGGCGCATATTGGTATGCTTTATCTTACCATTTACAGTTGGAAGAATTTGTGGACAAGCTCACGCCGGAACAGGCACACCGTCTCACCCAGAAGGCGGAGCTTCACGCTAAGGCCCTGCCGGAACCGGAGTGGAGCCGCCAGGAGGGCCACTGGACCCGGGCCGCTGAGGCCGGGATCCTGGATGGCACCGCCCCGGAGCGGTACGTCCGTCGGGATGAGCTGGCGGCGGTGTTGGGCAGGAAAGGGTTGTTGTAAGGACGCGCAGCGCCCCCGGTACGGTTGAGCCGTATTGGGGGCGCTTTTGCTATCTCATGGAGTGCAAAGGCCTCTGAGGCCGAAATGTTGGTATGCCGTCCGAGATTTTGGCATTTACTGTTGAAAACCATCTTCCTATGATGAGTACAAGGAGGATGTTTTATTATGAGTATACAGAAAAATGTTACCGCTACATTAAAATTGATCCACATCCAGAGCAAGTTATCCTTGGTAGAGTTCGCAGAGGCATTAGGGATTGGAAGATCCTCTCTTCAAGAGTACCTATCGGAAAAACGCTGTCCAAAGATAGATACTCTGGAGTTGATCGCGGAGAAACTTAAAATCCCCATCGATGCCTTTGTGTCCGGCAAACTGACCCTTGATGTGTGGTCGGATACGTGCAAAACCCTGCATCCACTCCTTCAGCCCTTGGCGGAGGCGCAGCTTCGTGCGCTGGTCTATTTATCCGATAAGATCTATGCCTTGGAACAGCGGATTACAGAAAAAGGGCATCAAAACGGCTATCAGTACACGCTCATCAACGCGAAAGTACCATCGAGTTCTCGTGTCTCTTATGGACTGCTTGTCCAAAAATGGTACGGGGGTTCCTGGCACGCCGTCATGGCGGTGGCACCTTTCTCGGAGGATCGTGCCGCTGTGTTCAATCTCACACAGTACTGCGCGAAGCTCCAGATCCCGCCGGATCGGATGATGGAGGTCGTGGAGGATTTCCTGGCAGGCAGAATCCGCCATTTATGATGCGGAACAGACAGAGGTGCGCAGCTTTTTCGCTGCGCACCTCTGGTTTTGCCCGATAGTTGATGTTTTACCCTTGATTCTTTGCGAGTTATACGGTATCATCAAGGTGGCCGGGGTAAGGCTCCCGGCTCATCCCTGACTGGTGGGATAGCGTTTGCTGTGGTAGGTTTGGCGCTATCCCGCTTTTTTACTTAGAGGTCATAGCCTTAACCTTTTCGATAAACTCATCAAGGTCTTTGCAGTTGCGGGCCAGTTCTAAGAGCAGGAGCCGTTCGCTTTCCCTTGCCAGCTTCTCAATGACCTCAGCGGCATTTGGCATATCCATTTCCTCACTTCCTTCCATAAAGGACGTTCGCCCTTGCCTTACAATACACAGTATAGCATCGTGTACATGATATATCAATAGGATACTTATACAAATATCATGTTCATGATTTGTGCAATTTCATCATGGACATGATGTGGGCCGTCCTGTAGAATAGTAGCATAGGGGGTGAACATCTTAATGGAGGAAAAAAAGGTAGATTACAGGAACCGCTGGCAAAAAGAACACCAGGAGCGAGTTGTTGTTATGGTAGGAAAAGGACAAAAAGAAAAAATAAAAAATAGAGCGAAGGAAACCGGAGCCGGGAGCCTAAACGCCTATATCGTCGGGCTAATTGAGGCTGACATGGGGAAATTATCGGAAGAATGACGCCCACTGCCAACTGGTTTCAGTCAAATCGCGTTGTATTTTCCCCTTGATTCTTTGCGAGTTATACGGTATCATCAAGGTGGCCGGGGTAAGGCTCCCGGCTTATCCTTGACTGGTGGGATAGCGGGAGGCTTTGACGGGTTCCCGCTATCCCGTTTTATTTAAGTGCTTCAATCTTCTTGCGGATGATTTCGGCGGCTTCAGCGGCTGTCTTCGCTTTTATTTCGATGTTTTCCGCTAACGTTTCTAAAAGCAATATCAACTCTGCCTGTGTCATTTCTTCCATATCCTCACTTCCTTCCATAAAGGGCTTGCGCTCTTGCCTTACAATGACAGTATACATCATGTGCATATGAACTTCAATAGGCAGAATGCAAAAACATAAGCACATGAAATTGTGTACATTTTACATATGCACATGATGCGAGCTGTGGTATAGTATGGGTGAGGTGATAAACATGGCGACACAAGCTCATTTAGAGGGAAACAAACGGTATATGGCAAAACTAGATCGAGGGGTTTTCTATGTACAAAAAGGAAACTTGGAAAAAATCAAAGCCCACGCCAAGGAAAACGGAAAAAGCCTAAACGCCTACATCGTCGGGCTGATCGAGGCTGACATGGGGAAATTATCGGGAGAATAACCGGCATCGCTGGGTGCTTCCGTCCTCCATCCATCAAACGAAAATGCCAAATTTTCAAAATGCTGAATATTCCAACGGGTAAGGCAAACGTCCTGTGGTAATATTAAGCAAAATGTTGGCTATTTCATTGGGTGGAGGAACTATGAGAGCATACACATTCCACGGAAAACGGAATATTTGCGGGGATCGTATCCGAGAAGCAAGGCTAAAGCTCCGCTATTCGCAATCTGACCTATGCAAGCAGCTTCAGCTGATCGGGATTCCGATGGAGCGGGACAGCATAAGCAGGATTGAGAGCGGCAGCAGGTATGTAGCAGACTATGAGGTTACAACGATTGCGGATATTCTGGATGTTTCTGTGTTGTGGCTGCTGGGGAGAGAGTGAAACCGGCGTGGTATGGAACCGCGCCGGTTTTTTGTGCAATGGGAGGGCTGGCATGAATTACAAAGGATACCGACATATCCGGTGGGAGGATCGCCTAAAGATCGAGGGAGCGATACGGACGGGGGCGAAGCCGAGGGAAATTGCGGAAATGACCGGATTCTGTGTGAAAACGATTTACAACGAGATTAACCGGGGACAGTGTGTCCAGCAGACCAGCGAGTACGAATTTATTGAGCGGTATTGTGCGGACTTTGCCGAGGGGAAATACCAGGATCACCTTCGGGCAAAGGGACCGGATATTAAGCTGGGACGTGACTATGCTTTCGCGGAGTATATAGAGAATCAAATCATAAATGGGAAACGCTCGCCAGGTGCAGCTCTGGCACAGATAAAAATTGATGGGCTGGCATTCGATACGGAAATTTGCGAGACTACCCTGTATAATTGGATATACCGGGGGGACGTGTTTCTTAATGTGACACAAAATGACCTCTTGTATCGGGGCGTGCATCGAAACGAGCGAAAGAAAGGGCCGGTCAACAGGGCCAGACCGGCCAAGGGCGACACCATAGAGCAGCGCCCGGAAGAGGTCAACGAGCGAGACACATTTGGGCACTGGGAGTTGGATAGTGTGATGGGATGCAAGGGCAGTGCGGCTGCACTGATCGTCCTGACAGAGCGGCTGACCCGCTACCCGATTGTGATCAGGGTGCCAGATCATACCGCACAAAGTGTAGTCCGGGCGCTGGATCGCATTGAGCGGCGCATGGGGGCCAGTTTCCGGAATGTTTTCCGCTCCATAACGGTGGATAATGGCGGTGAGTTCCAGGACTGCGAGGGAATGGAACGCTCCAGGAGGGCCAGGAAGCCGCGCACCAAGGTATACTATTGCCACCCATATTCCGCCTATGAGAGAGGGAGCAACGAGAACATGAACCGGATTGTGCGGCGGTTCTTCCCGAAGGGAACAAGTTTTGACCAGGTAACGGCGTCTGAGGTGGCGGCAGTGGAAGAGTGGATGGCGAACTACCCGCGCCGGATACTGGGCTGGAAAACGCCACGGATGCTTTATGAGGAATATACTGCCAGGGTGGCATAGCCTGCACAGAAACCGCCCAGGCCGGTGCTTTTGTAGAATGGGCCCCGGCCTGGTTGTTGTGCTGTTTTTCGCGTGTGCTTAGGGCGTTTCAGAGAAAACCAGGGGATGTTGCACAGATTTGAGCCCCAGGGTTTGTGTGATTTAGAGTTTTTCGGACTTTATTCTAACTTTTTGCAACTTAGTATTGACTTTTGGGCCTCTCAGCCATCTAGGTACAAACCAGAAAAAGGACCCGCTTTGGCAGGTCCTTTTTCCTTAGCTTTTTCCACTCTTGGTGTCGCAGTAAATGCAGCGGTAAATGCCCTTCTCCCGGTCCGTCAAGCGGAACACATGGGGCAGCTCCTGCTCGATGGAGGTGATGCAGCGGGGATTTTTGCAGCGGATCACCCCTTGGATCGTCTCCGGCAGGTGGGGGTGGAGCTTCTCCATCCGGTGTCCCCCGCGAATGATGTTCACGGTGATGTGGGGGGCGATATAGCCCAGCATATCATAGTTCAGGTCAATGACCTCGTTGACCTTCAAAATGTCCTTGCGGCCATACTTCCCGCTGGCCGCGTTGGTGATCACCGCCACCTCGCATTCCAGCCGGTCCAGTCCTAAGTCCTTATACAGGTCCATGCCCCGCCCGGCGGGGATGTGGTCGATGACGATGCCGTCTACAATGGTGCCGATAATCATCTCATTCCACCTCCAAAAGCATGAGGATCAGGGCCATGCGGATGAACTTGCCATAGAGGACTTGGCGGAAATAGCAGGCTCGGGGGTCGTCGTCGATGGCCGTGGAGATCTCGTTGACACGGGGCAGGGGGTGCAGGATGGCCAGATCATGCTTGGCGGTGCGGAGCTTGTCCGGCGTGAGGATATAGCTGTCCTTTAAGCGGACGTAATCGTCCTCGTTGAAAAAGCGCTCCCGCTGGACCCGGGTCATGTAGAGGATGTCCAGCTCCGGCATGGCCTCCTCCAGGGACGTGGTCTCGCGAAAGTCGATGCCACCCCGCTCCAGCAGGTCCGAGCGCACGCTCTCCGGCACCCGCAGCTCCTCTGGGGAGATGAGGGTGAAGCGGATGTTGGCATAGCGGGACATGGCCCCGATGAGAGAGTGCACCGTCCGGCCGAATTTCAGGTCCCCGCAGCAGCCGATGACCAGATTGTCCAGACGGCCCTTCTCCTGCTTGATGGTGAGCAGGTCCGTAAGGGTCTGGGTGGGGTGGTGGTGGCCGCCGTCCCCGGCGTTGATCACCGGCACCGACGCCTTGTAGGACGCCACCAGCGGAGCGCCCTCCTTGGGGTGGCGCATGGCGATGATGTCCGCAAAGCAGCTCACCGTCCGGGCGGTATCCGCCACGCTCTCCCCCTTCATGGCCGAAGAGCTCTGGGCCTCGGAAAAGCCCAAAACCTGTCCGCCCAGCTCGTACATGGCAGACTCAAAGCTCAGGCGGGTCCGGGTGGAGGGTTCGTAAAAGAGGGTGGCCAGCTTTTTGCTGCGGCACTTCTCCCGATACTCCTCCGGGCGGGCGATGATGTCCTCCGCTCGGGTGATGAGCCGGTCGATCTCCTGAACCGACAGGTCGGTAATGTCAATCAAGTCTCGTTTCATAGATGCTCCCCTTTCCCCCAGGTCTGTTCTGCGCGCCTCACTTTCCGATCCAGCTCTCGTCGGAGGGATTCTCCCGGAAGGCGATGAGCCGGGCCTGATCCTCCCCGCGGATGTAGCCTTCCTCCGCCGCCACCTGGGCCACGGTGTCCAGGTCCGTGAGGCTGACGTTCTGGACCTGAGCCTGGGCCAGACGGTCCACGCTTTTCTTCATCCCATAGGTGAAGATGCTGGCGATGCCCAGCACCTCGGCTCCGGCCTCCCGGAGCACGTCCACCACTTCCAGGACGCTGCCGCCGGTGGAGATGAGGTCCTCGATGACCACCACCTTCTGGCCCTTCTCCAGCTTGCCCTCGATCTGGTTCTTCCGGCCGTGGTCCTTGGCCCCGGAGCGGACGTAGCCCATGGGCAGCTTCAGGAGGTGGGCCGTGATGGCCGCGTGGGCGATGCCGGCTGTGCTGGTGCCCATGAGGGCTTGGGCCTCGGGATAATGGGTCTTGACAATCTCCGCCAGACCGTTCTCCACATCCAGGCGGACCTGGTGGTCGGAGAGGGTGAGGCGGTTGTCACAGTAAATGGGGCTCTTGATGCCGCTGGCCCAGGTAAAGGGCTCGTCCGGGCGCAGGAACACCGCTTGTATTTTTAATAAATCCTTGGCAATCTTGGTTTTCATGAGGCTCCTCCTTGCTGTTGTTCAATCGACGAATTCCTTCACGCAGCGATCATACGCCGCCACCGGGTCCGACGCCTGGGTGATGGGACGGCCCACCACGATATAGTCCGAACCCAAGGCCTTGGCCTGCTCGGGGGTGGTCACCCGCACCTGGTCCCCCTTCTCCCCGTCGGCAAAGCGGATACCGGGGGTGACAGTAACAAAATCCTTGCCGCAGCGCTGGTGGACCTTTCCCGCCTCCAGGGGGGCGCAGACCACCCCGTCCAGGCCAGCCTGGGCGGCGTTGGCGGCGTAGTGCATGACGGTCTCGTCCATGGGCTTTTCGATGAGCAATTCCTCCGTCAGGCGCTCCTGGCTGGTAGAAGTCAGCTGGGTCACCGCGATCACCAAGGGACGGGTCCCGTCGGGACGGGTGACGCCTTCCAAGGCCCCCTCCATCATGGCCCGGGTCCCGGCGGCGTGGAGGTTCACCATGTCCACGTCCAGGCGGGACAGCACCGCCATGGCCTTTTTCACGGTGTTGGGGATGTCATGGAGTTTTAAGTCCAGGAAGATCTGGTGGCCCCGCTCCTTCAAGTCCCGGACAATGGACGGGCCTTCGGCATAAAACAGCTCCATGCCGATCTTCACATAGGGCTTCCGGCCAGAGAACTGGTCCAGGAAAGCCAGGGTCTCCTGCTTGCTGCTGAAGTCGCAGGCGATGATGACGTCTTTTCCCATCAGTGGGCACCTCCTATGATTTCGTTTAAGTCTTGTATCCCCAGGCGTTCCATTTCCTTGGGGAGGGCTTCGATGATTTCTTTGCAGGCATATGGGTTCACCAGATTGGCCGCGCCCACCTGGACGGCGGACGCCCCCGCCAGCATCAGTTCGATGACATCCTGGGCGCTCTGGACGCCGCCCATGCCGATGATGGGGAGGTCCACCGCCTCATAGACCTGCCAGACCATCCGCACCGCCACCGGGAACACAGCGGGGCCGGAGAGTCCCCCTGTGGTGTTGGCCAGGATGGGACGGCGCTTTTTCAGGTCCAGGCGCATCCCCAGAAGGGTGTTGATGAGGCTGATGCCGTCGGCGCCTCCCTCCTGGCAGGCTTTGGCAATGGCTGTGATATCCGTGACATTGGGGGTCAGTTTCATGTAGACCGGTTTTTTGCACACCGCCTTCACCGCCCGAGTAACGTCGTGGACCATGGCCGGGTCCGTGCCGAAGCTCAGCCCGCCGTGGTGGACGTTGGGGCAGCTGACGTTGACCTCGATGAGGTCCGTCAAGGGGGAGGCATCCGCCTTGGCGCAGCACTCCACATACTCGTCGATGGAAAAGCCGCTGATGTTGGCGATGACCGGCTTGTGATAGACCGCCCGGAGCTTGGGCAGCTCCTCCGTGATGACCTTGTCGATGCCGGGATTTTGCAGGCCCACAGCGTTGAGCATCCCCCCGGGGGTCTCCGCGATGCGGGGGGCGGGGTTGCCGAAGCGGGGCTCCCGGGTGGTCCCCTTGACGCTGATGGCACCCAAGCAGTTGATGTCATACCACTGGGTGAACTCGTAGCCAAAGCCGAAGGTGCCGCTGGCCGGGATGACGGGGTTATCTAAGGCGACCCCGCTGAGGGTGACAGCCGTCTTTACCATAGGATCTCCTCCTTTTCCAGCACCGGGCCTTCCCGGCAGATGCGCTTATTGCCGTACTTGGTCTGGCAGGTACAGCCCATGCAGGCCCCAAAGCCGCAGCCCATGCGCTCTTCAAAGCTGAACTGCCCCGGCGTAACGCTTTTATCATACACCGCCCGAAGCATGGGTTCGGGACCGCAGGTATAGATGTAGGTATATCCGTCCTGGGGCATGGCGTCCGTGACAAAGCCTTTGACCCCCACGGAGCCGTCGGCGGTGGCCACAGTCACCGCCACACCCAGCTCCTCAAATTCCCTTTGGAAGAAACGCTCCTCTGCCCGGTTGAAGCCCAGGATCACAGCAGGGTGCTTCCCCTGAGCCAGGAGTTTTTTCGCCAGGGCGTAGAGGGGCGGGATGCCCGCGCCGCCGCCGATGAGCAGCGGCTTGTCCCCGGACGGTTCCAGATCATAGCCGTTGCCCAGGCCCGTGAGGATATCCAGCTTCGTCCCGGCGGGCATGGTGCGCATCTGGGCCGTCCCCCGGCCTACTACCTTATAAATTAAGGTCAGCTCACCGGGTTTATAGTCGCACACGGAGATGGGACGGCGCAGGAAATTCCCCTCCAAGGCGATGTTCACGAACTGTCCCGGGCCGGTGATTGCCTCAGTATCCCCGGTGAGGATCATAAGATAGGTATCCTTGGCCAAACACTGGTTTTCCTTTACGCTAAAAATCCCTCGCTTCATCCTGCCCCTCCTTTCTCCTGCCAGACGATCTCCCCGCCGCAGACGGTGAGCAGGCAGCGGCCCAATACCTCCTGCCCCGCAAAGGGGGTGCTCTTCCCCATGGAGCAAAATTCCGACGGGTCGATGGTGTACTTTGTGTTCAGGTCAAAGACGGTAAAGTCTGCCGCCGCCCCCTCCTCCAAGGGGGCTCCGATGCCAAAGCGCTTGGCCGGACTGGCGCTCATCCGCTCCACCAGCTGCTCCAGGGAGAGGAACCCCGGTTTCACCAGGTGGGTGTAGAGTACCGGGAAGGCGGTCTCCAGGCCCACGATGCCAAAGAAGCTCTTTTCCAGCCCCTGGGCTTTCTCCTCGGCGGAATGGGGGGCGTGGTCGGTGGCGATCATATCCACAGTGCCGTCCAGAAGCCCCTCGATCAGGGCCTGCCGGTCCTCCTCGCTTCGGATGGGCGGATTCATCTTAAAGCGGCCGTCCTCCTGGAGCATGGAATCGTTGAAGACCAGATAGTGGGGGGTGGTCTCACAGGTGACGTCCAGGCCCTCCGCCTTGGCTTGGCGGATCAGCGCCACTGTCTCCTTGGTGGAGACGTGGCAGACGTGGTAAGCACAGCCCGTCTCCCGGACCAGCTCCAAGTCCCGCTCCACCTGCTTCCACTCGCTGGCGGAGGGGTTGCCCCGATGGCCGTGGGCAGCGGCGTAGGCCCCGTCGTGGATGTAACCGCCGTTGAGCAGGCTCTCATCCTCGCAGTGGGCCACGATGATTTTTCCCAGAGCCTTGGCCCGGACCATGGCCTGCTTCATCTTTTCCGGGTCCTGGACCCCCTTGCCGTCGTCGGAGAAGGCCAGCACATGGGGGGCCATTTCCTCCAGGGCCGCCAGGGTCTCCCCCTTCTCCCCTACCGTGATCGCCCCGTAGGGGTGGACGCGGACCAGGGCGTCACGCTCGATGGCCTCCAGCTCCGGCTTCAAGTGCTCCAGGCTGTCCGGCACAGGCTTCAGGTTCGGCATGGGACACACGCTGGTGTACCCTCCCCGGGCCGCCGCCTGGGTCCCGGCGGCGATGGTCTCCTTATACGAAAAACCCGGCTCCCGCAGATGCACATGAACATCCACGAAACCGGGGAACAAACAACCATGATTCAATTCGATCACCTGAGCATCCGTGATCTGAGGGGCTTCCTTGGAAAGGGAAACAATACGGCCCTTCTCAACCAGGACCGACCGCTCTTCCAGCCTGCCTTTGTACAGCACCAATGCCTGCTTCAGGAGAAGCTTCATACTTGTATTCCTCCCGCAACCTAAAATTTCTTATCTCCCATAGGTTACCAGATGCCAGGGCTTCTGTCAATCCCTTTTTGCCCCTTCAGCTTGCAAACTATAAACAGACGGCACCCTCTCAAAAGCGGCCGTCCGTCCCGCGTCCTCTCATCGGCCAAATCAAGAAATCTAACCGTTCTCCCCTACCCATATTGGGCTTGATTTTATCGCCGCACTGTATTAAAATGTGGGTGGATTCCCAAGATGAGAACAAGGAGGAAACGGCATGCAGAAGAAATGTATCCTGGTCGTCGACGATGACACACTAAACTTAATGCGGACTCAGAAGATTTTGGAGCAGTCTTATGACGTGCTCCTTGCGGAGTCTGGAAAAGAGGCCCTGGCCCTCTTGCCGCGCCACAAGGTCGATCTGGTCCTGCTGGACATCGCCATGCCCAAAATGGACGGCATCGAGACCTTTGAGCGTATGAAGGCCCTTCCCGTCAAGGATTTCCCCGCAAAGCTCCCGGTGATCTTCCTGACCGCTTCAGGGGACGCAGACGACGTGATGCGCGCCATTGAGCTGGGCGCAGTGAACTACCTGAAAAAACCCTTCTTCCCCGAGGAGCTGCTCAAGCGCGTGACGAAGGAGCTCGATGAGCAATGAGGGCGGACGGTCAGACTAGCAAACATTTGCTCCTGGCTGTTGTCGTCACCATGGTCGGTATGATGCTGATGCTGATCACGGTGGCGTTTTCATGGGAGGAGTGGATGGTCCCGGTCATTGTGATCGGCAACAGTCTGGTATGGTGCCTCCACATTGGGCGCATCGGCTCGGAGGCGCTTTACGAAAACCTATGCGTCGGATTGCTGTTGGTCGGCTTCTTCTTCTTTGGGGTACACAGCGTCAGTCTGTTCGACATCCCCGCCATCGCTTGTATCGTGTTTCTGATCTTCTCCATGATCGACAAGACACTGCCCCTGTACATGGCAGTTGGCTTGTATGTCTTGGAGCTGCTCTACCACTGGCTGATCCTGCACACCATCAGCCGCGGCATCAGCGTGCAGGACATCATCCGCCTGTTCCTGGGGGCCGTAATCGTCGCTGGAGCCATGGCCATTGCCCGTTACCGGATCAACCAAAGGCTGGACGATCGGGCTCGCTATCAATATACCCTCGCTCAGCTCACCACCGTGGAACAGCAAAATGCGGAGTTTTTATCCAATGTATCCCACGAGCTGCGCACCCCTGTCAACATGGTTTTGGGGATCAGCGAAGTTTCCCTGGGCAAAGAGCACCTCTCCCCCGAGATTCGGGGCGATATCCAGTCCATCCAAGTGGCGGGCAAGCGTCTCTCCAGCCAAATCAGCAAAATTTTAGACTACACGGAAATCGTAGAGGGCACCCTGACGGCATCCAAAGAGACTTACACCATCACTTCCGTACTCAATGATTTGATCACCACCATCTCGGTGCAGGGCAGTACGCAAAACTTGGAAATGGTCTTTGACATCGCCCCCAACATCCCCTCCGTCCTCATCGGAGACGCGGGGAAGATTTCCCATGTACTGAAGATCCTGCTGGAAAACTCCCTCAAATTCACAGAGGAAGGCGGCATCGCTGTCTGCGTGGAATGCCGGAAGGAGAGTTATGGGGTCAACCTCATCATTGATGTCTTTGACACCGGCATCGGTATGACCGATTCCCAAATCACCAAGATCTACGATGATTTCTACCAGGCCGATTCCGGGAGCAGCCGCTTTACCGGCGGCTTAGGCTTAGGAATCCCCATTGCCAGAGGGCTTCTGCACTCTATGGGCGGCTTCCTCCACTTTGAGAGCAAGAAAGAACGGGGCCTGCAGGCCCGCATTACCATCCCCCAGGAAGTAGCAGACAGTACGCCCGCCCTGCTGGTCTCTAACCCAGACCAGATTTGTGTCGCATGCTATTTCAAACCAGAACGGTATGCCTGCGATGAGGTGAAGATGTACTACGATAGGCTGATCTCCCACCTCGTCGACGGCTTGGGGATCGAAGGCTATCAGGCGCATAATTTTGAGGGTTTCCTAAAATTGCTGGACACCCACAAACTGACCCACGTCTTCATCGCCCAGGCTGAGTATGAGGAAAACGGCGAATACTACGAGGAACTGGCCTTCAGCCTCCAGGTCGCGGTAGTCGCAGAGCGGGGCTTCCATCTGCCCAGCCACAGCAACCTGCTTATAGTCCACAAACCTTTCTTCGCCATCTCCATCATAAACATCCTCAACGGCGACTTGACGGAAAACCGATACGACGATATCCAAGCCGCTGGCCAGCGTCCGTTCTATTGTGAGGATGTTCATGTCCTGGTGGTGGACGACGAAGAGATGAACCTTGTCGTCGCCAAAGGCTTCCTGGACAGCTATGGGATCGAGGTGGACACCTGCCTGAGCGGAAAAGAAGCCATCAAGCTGTGTACGCAGGTCTCTTACGACATCATTTTCCTGGACCACATGATGCCTGGTTTCGACGGCGTGGAAACCCTGCGCCGGATTCGCGAGATCGACAACGGTGCCTACCAAGACCTTCCTGTGATCGCCCTCACCGCCAACACCATCAGCGGGGCCCGGGAGATGTTCCGGGACGAAGGATTTACGGAGTTTGTGGCAAAGCCCATTGAGCGCACTGTGCTGGAGCGGGCCTTGCGGCGGATCTTGCCAAAACGCTGCATCCACTACACCACCGAGGGCAGCTATCCGGCAGCAGCCGCCGAAGCGCAGACCCCTCCCCCAGCACAAAAAAAACCACCGGCTTCAGAGCCGCCCGTCCAGCCGGAGATCGTCCAGTCAGAGCCGCAGCGCGAACCGGCCGAGGCATCCCCCTTCGCCGCCATAGCCGAGGCAGGTATCGACGTACAGCTGGGCCTGGACTACTGCTGCGGAGACGAGTCCTTCTATCGCGATATGCTGCGGATGTTCTTCTCTCAGAGAGAGCAGAAAAGCAAAGAGATCTCCGCGCTGTACGATGAGGCCGACTGGGTAGAATACGCGGTCAAGGTCCACGCCTTGAAGAGCACATCCCTGACCATTGGAGCCAAGGACCTTTCCGAACAGGCCAAGCGTTTGGAGCAGGCCGGCAAGGACGAGGACCTGGAATACATCCAAGCAAATCACACCCCGCTGCTGGAGCTGTATCGGGAGGTCTGTGAAACGATTTCCCATGTTTAACGCTTCGGTTTCCAACACAGGGGAGAATGGAGGAAACATTGGGTGCAAGTAAGATGGCTAGAAAGCATATTTGACCATAAAGTCGGCTTGCGGGAGCGTATGTTCCGCCTGGCCACGGGCATCTGCATGATCGCATTGATCTGTATCCTTCCCATGGGCAGGCAGATTGAAAACATTTTCCTGTTGATCATAAGCCTTATCGTCATGGGCGCGATCATGCGTTTGAGCATCAAAAAGGAATGTATCAACGCAGGCGGCACTACCATTGCAATACTGCTGCTCCTGCTGTTCCCCGTGAGCTTTTTTACAGCAGGGGGCTTTTACAGCGGTGTCCCGGAATGGTTCGTACTCTGCTTTATTTACATCAGCATCATCCTGGAAGGAACGCGGAAGATCGTGTTCTTCCTGCTGTGCACCGCAGAAACCATGCTGTGCTATTACGTCGCCTTCCACTTCCCCGAATATGCCGCCCAAAATACCCTGCGCAGCTCCTTTTTGGATTCGGCACTTTCGGTCATCATGGTGGGCGCACTGACCGGTATCCTGCTGCTGTTCTTGACCCGGCTCTACGAGAAAGAGAACCAGCTCACCCAGCAGCAGAAAAAGGAGATCGAGGAGCTCAACCAAGCGGAGAACCACTTCTTCTCCAGCATGAGCCATGAGATCCGCACCCCCATCAATACCATCATCGGCTTGAATGAGCTTACGCTCCGGGAGGATATCCCCGAAAACATCGCGGAGAACGCGAGAAACATCCAGGGTGCCAGCAAGATGCTGCTGACGCTGATCAATGACATCCTGGACCTGTCCAAGATCAAATCCGGGAAGATGGATATCATCAATACGTCCTATAAAACCGGGGATCTTTTTTCTGATATCGTCAATATGATCTGGATCAAGGCCACGGAAAAGGGCTTGGAATTTCGCCTGCGGGTGGACCCCTCCATCCCCAGTATGCTCTGCGGCGACGAGGTGCGGATCAAACAGATCCTGGTCAATCTGCTCAACAACGCGGTGAAGTACACCGACGAGGGTTCTGTGACCCTCTCCGCCCGCTGTGAGCAGGTCGCGCTGAACAAAGTGCGCATCTGGTACTCCGTGGAGGACACGGGACAGGGGATCAAAAAGGAAGATATCCCAGACCTGTTCAACGCCTTCAAGCGGGTAGACGAGAAGAAAAACCGGCACATCGAAGGCACCGGCCTGGGACTGAGCATCGTCGACCAGCTGGTGACGCTGATGGGAGGCGAGATCAGTGTAAACAGCGTTTACACAAAGGGTTCGACGTTTATCGTCTCCTTGGAGCAGGATATCATTGACGACGACGCCCTGGGTACCTTTACCCTGGCATCCCGGGTGAATGTCAGCGAAGGGGAGCGATACGAGCGCAGCTTTGAAGCCCCCAACGCCCACCTTCTGGTGGTAGATGACAACGAAATGAACCTGATGGTAGTACGCAAGCTGCTCTCCGGCACAAAAATCCAGATCGACACGGCCCAGAGCGGCGCCGAGTGTCTGAAACTGACCCAAACCCAGCACTATGACTGTATCCTGATGGACCACCTCATGCCGGAGATGGACGGCATCCAATGTCTCCACGAGCTGCGCACCCAGCCGGCGGGGCTCTGTCTGGATACCCCCGTGATCGCCCTCACCGCCAATGCAGGCAGCGAGCATCAGCTCCTCTATCAGAAAGAGGGCTTTACCGGCTATCTGGCGAAACCCGTCAGCGGGGCGCTCCTGGAGGCGGCGGTGATGAGCATCCTCCCCAAGGAGATGGTCAGCCTCTCCATCGAGCCCAGTCAGACAGAGCTGAAAAAAGACGTGCTGATCTTTTCTCAGGAACAGCGTATCCCCATCCTGATCACCACGGACAGCGTGTGTGATCTGCCGGAAGAGCTGCGGAACGCGATGGGCATTTCCGTCTGTCCCTACTACGTCTGCACCGATCAGGGCCGCTTCCTGGACGATATCGAGATGAAGGCAGACGAGTTTGTCACCTATCTGTCCTCGGGAAAGCCCGGTTATTCACAGCCCCCTGACGTGGCGGACTACGAACGTTTCTTCGCCGAAAAGCTGACCCTTGCGCAAAACGTGATTCACATCACCATGGCCAAGCACACCAGTACAGGATATCAGAACGCTTTAGAGGCGGCGCGGTCCTTCCACAATATCACGGTGCTGGATTCCGGTCATCTCTCCTGCAGCCTGGGGTTGGCCGCAATGTACGCCGCTTCCATGGCAGAGGACCATGCCACCAAGGAAGAAATCCTAGAAGCCTTGGAGCGGCTCAAGCGCCGGATCACCTCCACCTGCATCATCGACAGCACCCACATGATGTGTCAGGCAGGCTTGATCTCCAAGCGTGTTCAGATTCTCTGCGACACCCTCCTGCTCCATCCCGTCGTTGTCCTGCGCAAGAGCAAGATCACCGTAGGCGGGATCGAGATCGGCGGCTTTGCCCGGGTGGCCAAGAACTATGTCCGTCGAACGCTTCGCAACGCGGGGCACATCGACCGGCGCATCCTCTTCATCGTATACGCCGGGATGGATGAGGCCAGTCTGATTTACATCCAGGATTTGGTCAAGCAGTATGGACACTTTGAGCGGGTGTATCTGCAAAAGGCATCCGCCGCCATTGCCAGCAACTGCGGTCCCCGTTCCTTTGGACTGCTGTTCATGCGGAAATAAACGAGCAAAAAGACTGACAGGTTCCAAACGGGAGCCTGTCAGTCTTTTTGTTTTCCAACGGCGCTGAATCAATCGAACCCGTCGATGTCACTTCTGCGCAGCGGTGCAGGCTTTTGCCGCTGGAGATCCGCTTCCGCCTGCTCCAGCAAGTCATCCAGGGTATGATGGTTGGACTCCCCTTCCACTTCAAGGATACTGTAACGAAAGCTGCAGCGGTGGCTGAACAGCCGGTCGTCATCCCGCTGGAAGATGGTGCGGATCTCGGACATTTTCCGCTCGATGAGGTGCTTGACGTTGCCGGTGAGCACCAGGCAGAATTTATCATCCTGGACCCGGGCAAAGGTATCGCCGCTGCGGAAGTTCTTACGGACGACTTCGACAAAATTTTGAATATAGTTGTCCCCTATCTCCCGGCCGTAAAGGGCGTTGATACTTGACACGCCCTCCAAATCCAGGTAGCACATGGTGATATCTTGACGCTCCCGCAGGATCTGCCCCATAAACTCATCCAGGAAGCGCCGGTTGTGCACGCCGGTGTCGATATCCTGATAGTTTTCGTCGCTGAGATGACGGGCGTTCATCTTCTCGGCGGTGATGTCCATGACGATGTGGACACGGGACGGACGCTCCTTCCACTCAATGGGGAAGGAGATGATCCGGAAGCAGCTGCCGCTATCCTCCTCCATTTCCCAGACTTGGTAACGCTCCTCGCCGTCCCACATCAGGAGATTGTTATGGATCGACAAACGGTGCTGACAGCTGTTACAGTCCCTTTCGCCGGAGGCGTGCTTGTTGCAATGCAAAATCTCCTGGTTCTCCCGGTCCACCACCAGCAGCCACTCGTTGCGCTGCTCCAGCAGGTCCACCAGCATCTCTGTATAGCTTTGGATGATCTCAGCCCGGTGCTGGGCCCGCTGGATTTCCTCCTTGAGCCGGTTCTCCCGTTCCCGCAGCTGGCGGGTCATGGCATTGAAGGCCACGGAGAACTCGCCCATATTCGTGACCTGCTGGGTGTAGTCCCCTTTGGTCACCTGCTGGGCCTGTCGAGTAAGGTTTCTCAAGTTGGCATGGAGGGTCTTCAACCCACTGAAGAGAAAACTGTCGTTCTCAGGAAGTGCCTGGGACAAGTGCCCCTTTGAAATCCGCGTGGAATAGCTCACCAGTTCCACCGCCAAATCGCGGAAGGACTGCATCGCCTCACCCAGAGTCCGGCAGGGCGGGCTGAGCTGGTCGATCTCCAGCTGAGCCTGACGGGCATCCCGGAGGATATCCTCTAAATATGCGGTCAGACGCTGACAGCTTTCTTCCACCGTCAGGGCCTGGTTCTCCCGCTGAGCCTCCTCAGGAGGCTGTGGAGCCTGCGCTGGCTGGCTCATATCGTTGTGTTCCAGATCCATTGGTCACTTACCTTATTCCTTTCCGTTTATGTAGTCTTTCTTCGAGGTCACTATAGCACAGAATCTAAAAATATTCAATATACTGTTTACTTTTTTATATAAGGGCTTGCCGTCCCTTCTCCAGGACGGCAAGCCCTCTCCGCTTTCCATTTCAATCGAAATAAAACAACTCTTCAAATTTTTTATCCAGTGCAATGCATAAAATCAAGGCCAGACGGGCCGTGGGATTGAACTGCCCGGTCTCGATGGAACTGATGGTGTTTCGGGAAACCCCCACCATCTGGGCCAGCTGGGCCTGGGAGAGCCCTTTCTCCCCTCGGGCGGCTTTGAGGCGGTTTCGCAAAATCAGAGCGTTGTCCATATGCGGACCCCCATCCCATCAGCCGCCCATCCAGGCACTGTAAAGGTTGCTGGAAAACAGGACGAGCCCGATGAGCCCGACCACGATGGTGGCCAGATACTCCGTCTGCTTGGACCTTCGATAACCATAAATGCCATAGATCAGACTCGGGACAATCATCACAAGGAAGACCAAACTGGTCACCCAATGTTCGATGAATCCAAAGCTCCGCAAGACGATCAGGGTGAGCATCGCCAGGAGCACGCCCCAGCTGTTTTGCGCCCGGTCTACCTTGTTGTGCAGCTGCTCCTCCCACTCGTCGTTGCCCTCTTCCCTGCTCTTTCTCAAAATCTCTTCCTTATCCACAACGATCCCTCCATTTCTATAATATTGATTCTCATCATCCCCAGGGCCAGGTCCAGAGCTCATAGGTCACCCCCGCCAGAGCCAGGGCCAGCATGGCCACCAGGAGGAGGTCCGCCTGGAGCAGACGGCTGCTCCGCCGGTCCGTCTTCATGGGGTCGATGGCTCCTCGGTCCTTCCAGGTCTTGCGCACGGCCCAGAGCAGCAGGGGCAGCAGCAGCGCGGCGCCGATGAGTTTTGCCGCAAGCACGTCCCCCAAAGACAGGAGGACCACCAGGCCGCTGATCAAAACCATCGCCAGTTCTTTCTCCCTGACATCTTTTTCCTTTTTCTCTTGGGATCTATCGCTTGTATTCCAACGCATAGGTCATCTCTCCTCTCCTTGCCAAGTTTTCTATGCACCTTTATCCTAGCACTACCAAGTACACTTGTCAAGTCTTTTCTTTCAGCGTTGCAAAAATTGGAAAACTATGCTATCATTAGGACAACACGATTTTGGGAGGATCACAACTATGGAAACTCTAAAAGGCGCCTGCATCATCGGGCAGTCCGGCGGACCCACCGCCGTCATCAACGCCAGCGCCCAGGGGGTCATCCAGACCGCCCTGGCTCAGGCCAACATCACTCGGGTCCTGGGGGCCGCCCACGGCATCAAGGGCGTGCTGGCGGACCAACTCTACGACATGGGGCAGGAGGACCCCAAGGAGCTGGATCTGCTCCAGTTCACCCCCTCCTCCGCCTTGGGTTCCTGCCGCTATAAGCTGGCAGACCCCGACATAGACGACACCGATTACAAACGCATCCTGGAAGTTTTTCGGAAATACGACGTGCGCTACTTCTTCTACAATGGCGGCAACGACTCCATGGACACCTGCAACAAGATCAGCAAGTATATGCAGCGGGCAGGGTATCCCTGTAAGATCATGGGCGTGCCCAAGACCATCGACAACGACCTCTCCGGCACCGACCACTGCCCCGGCTACGCCAGTGCCGCCAAGTACATCGCCACCTCCTGCATGGAGCTTTATCAAGATGCCCGGGTTTACGACACCGGTACTGTGGTGGTGGTGGAAATCATGGGCCGGCACGCCGGGTGGCTCGCCGGAGCCGCCGCCCTGGCTTCCTGGGCCGGGTCCGGGCCGGACTTGGTGTATCTGCCGGAAGTGGACTTCGATATGGAGCGGTTCCTGGCGGACGTGAAGCGCATCTATGACGCCACGGGGAACTGTTTGGTGGCCGTCTCCGAGGGCATCCACTACGCCGACGGCAGCTTCGTCTCCGAGGCCAAAACCTCCGCCACCGACGGCTTCGGCCATGCCCAGCTGGGCGGACTGGCCGCGATGCTGGCGGAAACCGTCAAGCAGAAGATGGGCGTCAAGGTCCGGGGCATCGAGCTCTCCCTGCTCCAGCGCTGCGGCTCCCATCTGGCCTCCAAGGCAGATGTGGAAGAGGCGTATCTGGCCGGAAAGGCCGCGGTGGAGGCCGCCGTCTCCGGCATCACCGACCATATGGTGGCCCTGGACTGCGTCCGAGACAAGAGCGGCTACCACTGTAAGACCAAACTGGTTCCCCTCTCCCAGGCCGCCAACACCGAGCGCAAAGTCCCCCGGGACTGGATCAACCAGGAGGGCAACGGCGTAACACAAGGCTTTATCGACTATGCCCTCCCCCTCATCCAGGGTGAGCCTCAGCGGCCCTTGGAGAACGGCCTGCCCCGCTTTGCCAAGCTGAAAAAGGTAGTGGCCAAATGATGCGGCACTGGTGGGCGGCGCTGCCTTTGGCGCTGTTCCTTTGCCTGCTGGGCGCATGTGCTTCGGATGCGGAAGGGCAAAAGAATGAAGTTCAACCGGAGGATCTCCTGCGGGCAGAGCAGCTCCTAGCAGATAAGGACTTAGCAGCTACAGAGCGGGATCTCTCGAAAGTGGCCAACGACCTCCAGCGCCTGCACGGTACCTTCTGGCGGGAGGTGGTGGAGCTGGACGGCCAGCCCATCGGGACCCACGACCCCACCTATGTCATCGCCTATGACAATGGCGTAACGGAGACTCTGCTCTCCACCGAAGACGGCAGCGGACCCACCAACGTGATCGTCCAGACCGGCAGCCTCACGGACACCTGGGTCTACCGCTCCAGCGGACAGGTCGTATTCAACGGACAGTCTATCCACACCCATTGCCGGGACACCAAGGCAAACGCCGCGGTGCGGCTGCGCACCATCCCCGCCGCCAGTCTCAACCAGTCGTCCGAGTCTCACGAGGACCTGATGACGGATCCCGCCTTCCAATGCTCCGATCAGAACGGGGCAGTTGACTCCCTCCCCCTGCTGAAAAAAGCGGGAGAGACCACCCTCTCCTCCCGGATCAATGCCCTGGCCGTCAGTGCGGCGAACAGCTTGGAGGATCTGGGCTGTCAAGCCTCCGGGGCGGAGATCGCCGCCGCCGTGGGGGCCGCGCTGGCAGAGAACAAAGACTTGGCTGGACGCTGTCTGGCGGAAACAACAGACAGCCCGTCCTATATGCTCTTCCAATATGATTCGGAGGATGCTGTCGCCTATGTCATAGACACCTATTCCGCCCCTTACATTTATGGCGACCACTTCGTGTGGGGTATTTTAGAAGAACGATAACCCATAATTACGCTCTGGCAAGACACTGTCCTGCCAGAGCGTTTTCTTCTCCCAGGCGATATTGCCGCCATTTCCTCACATACTAGGCAAAAAGGAGGGTCCGACTATGAACCATTTGCAGGGGCAGACCAGCCCCTACCTGCTCCAGCACGCGGAAAACCCCGTGGACTGGTACCCCTGGGGCCCGGAAGCCCTGGAGCGGGCCCAGGCGGAGGATAAGCCCATTTTTCTGAGCATCGGCTACAGCACCTGTCACTGGTGCCATGTGATGGCCCGGGAGTCCTTTGCGGACCCCGCCGTCGCGGCCCTGCTCAACGAGAGTTTCATCTCCATCAAAGTGGACCGGGAGGAGCGGCCCGACATCGACAGCATCTATATGGCCGTCTGTCAGGCCTTCACCGGCGGGGGCGGCTGGCCCACCACCGTCTTCCTCACCCCAGAACAAAAGCCCTTTTTCGCCGGGACCTATTTCCCCAAAGACGGACGGCCCGGACAGCTGGGCTTGACGCAGCTGCTCGTCGCCATCCGGGACGCCTGGCAGCACGACCGAGAGGGTCTTCTGGCCCCGGCGGAGCAGGTCACGGCGCTGCTGGGGCGCTTGGCCGCCCCCGTTGACGCCGCGCCGGAGGGCGATGTTCTCTTTCAAGCCCTGCGGCAGTGGAAAGCCTCCTTCGACAAGGAACACGGCGGCTTTGGCCGCGCGCCCAAATTCCCCATGGGCCACAGCCTTCTCTGTCTCCTGGCCTTCTATGAAAAGACGGGGGATCAGGATGCCCTGGCTATGGCGGAGAAAACCTTGGAGCAGCTCTTCCGGGGCGGCATTTTCGACCATGTGGGCGGCGGTTTCTCCCGCTACTCCACCGACGCCCAGTTCTGCATCCCCCACTTTGAAAAAATGCTCTACGACAACGCCCTGCTCATCCTGGCCTACTGCAAAGCCTATTCCCTGACCAAGCGGGCGCTTTACCGGGAGGTGGCCCTGCGTACGGCATCCTATGTGCTCAAAGAGCTGGCGCTGTCCTCTGGGGGCTTCGCCGCGGGACAGGATGCCGATGGTCCCGGCGGGGAGGGGAGTTTTTATGCCTTTCGTCCCCAGGAGGTCCACCGGGTTTTAGGCAGTGCCGATGCAGAGCCCTTCTGCATCCGCTATCACATCATCGAACCGGGGAACTTTCACGGGGCCAGCATCCCCAATCTGCTGGGGGGCGCGCTGCCGGAAGACCGTCTGTCGCAGAGCTTGGCAAAACTCTACGCCTACCGTCTGGCCCGGGAGCGTCTGCCCCTGGACGACAAAGTCCTCACCAGCTGGAACGGCCTCATGATCGCCGCCATGGCCTGGCTCTACCGCATCACCGGGGAGGGCCTTTACCTGCAGGCGGCGGAACGGGCCTGGAGCTGTCTGGACCGGGACAATCGGGAGGGAAACACCCTTCTCGTCTCCAGCCGGGACGGGGTCAAGGGGGAGCGGGGCTTTTTGGAGGATTACACCAACGCCGCCTTCGGTCTCCTGGCCCTCTACGAAGCCAGTGGGAAATCTCGATATCTGGACCAGGCCAAGAGTTTATGCCAGACCGTGTTCGTCCACTTCCCGGACCGGGAACACGGAGGCTTTTTCCTCACGGACAAGGACGCCCCACCCCTGCTGATCCGTCCCAAGGAGCTGCCCGACGGGGCCCTGCCCAGCGGGAATACCATGCTGGCCTATGTCCTGCTCCGCCTGGCGCAGCTGACAGGCGAGGAGGCTTGGCAGAACGCCGCCCAGGCGCAGCTGGATTTCTTGCAGCCCTACGCCGCCCAGCAGCCCACCGCCTACCCTGTGTATCTCTGGACTAAGCTGGCGCGGGAACATCCCCCGGCGGAGGTCACCATCGTCCTGGGTCCCCAGGAGAAGCCGCCGGCCCATCCCTGGCCCTTCCCCTTGGATGCCGTGGTGCGAATCCTGGACCAGCCGGCGCAGGGGTATGACCTTCTGGAGGCCCAGACCACCTATTATGTCTGCGAGAACAACACTTGCCGGCCGGGGCAGGTGTTCCCCCGGGCATGACAGACGAAACCCGGACCTGAGGCTTGGCCTTAGGTCCGGGTTTTCTCCTATCGTTTCGTCAAAGCGTTTTCCACGGCCTTTTCCAGGACGATGCTGGAGTTGGTGGCGCCGGACACCGCGTCCACCGCAACACGCTGCTGGGACACGATTTCCTCCAAGACAGTCTCGGCGGCTTCCCCCCGGCCGTTCTTGTGCTCCAAAAGCTGGATTTCCGTGATGGCTCCGTCCTGTACCGTCACCGCTACTTTAGCGCGGATGAACTGCACGTCGTATTCCCCGGTATAGGTACCGTCGGGGATGGCGTTCAGGTCAACCTCCTCAAAACGGGTCTCCTGCACCGCCCGCTGATAGGCCGCCACGCTCTTCACATAAACGGCCAAGCAGAGCAGCGCCGCTGCCGCCGCCAGCAGGAGGACGCGTGGGAGCGTCTTATTTCGCCTCTGTTTCATCCTTCCTCACCCCTTCGTTTTCTGGATGGTCGGCATAAGCGGCAGGTCCTCCCGCAGCCCCCCCTTTCCATGCCTGTGCGCAGAAATGTCAACAGCGCCGCGTTGATCTCCTCCCCCACTTGGTAGGTTCTCCTTTTCCTCCGGTAGGCAGTCCTCCTCCTGTTCCAGGGTGGCGGTGATGGCGCGGGATAAGGTTTTCATGCTCTCCAGCACCAGGAAGCCGACGATCTCCTCCTTGGGTCCCGTGTTCGTATTTCCTCAATATCTCGTCTCTCTCGGGACCAAAAACGTGTCCCCATCGCTGGCCAGCTGATTCAGCGCGGCGGAGAGTACCGCACTGGAGGTCCCTCCCTTCAACAGCACCCGTCCGGCGGAACTGCGCCCATTGGCGTGGTCCACCACAGAATTGTACAGCGAGGCCGCGTTGGAGGCCGTCAGGGTCAGCCCCGGAGACCAACAGAGATAGCCCGCCTCCGTCAGGGTCTGGTCGTTGCCCAGAACAAACCACGTCTCCTGCCGCAGGATCTGCGCCAAGAGGCGGCTCCCCTGCTTCACGCTCTCCAGACGCTGCTTGGCATTCTCTCCCTGGGGGATCAGGCCGACCTTGTGTCCCCGGGCGGCGGCTTGCCGGATCTGGGCGGTGTTTTCCGTCAAATTCTCCGTCGGGAAGAAGACCACCGCCGCTGCCTTTGCTCCCGCCAGCGCGTTCAAAGCGCCGCTGATGTCACCCCCTGCACCAGCTTGTACCCCCAGGTACATGGAAAAACTGGGGGGCTCCTCCTCCCGGGGCGGGATGACCACATCCGGATCCGGTGCCGGAGGTTCAGGGGTGACCGGCACGGTGGGGTTCGTGTACGTGGTCCCACCGTTACCGCCGCTGCCGCCGCTGCGGCCCCGCATAAGGGAGGTCGCGGAGCTGATGAACAGCGAATCGCTGAGGACCGCGTTGCCGTCCTTGATGCGCAGGAGGGGACCATAGTCCGTGTTATAAAAGGAGTAGCTCAGGCCGAAGTATTGGCACACCGCGTAAGCGGGCGCATAGTATGTGCCGTTTCGCGCCACGATCGTAGAGGGCACCGGGGCGGCACTGCCCTCGGCGGTAGCCGTCCCGTCGGCCAAATTGAAAGTCATGTTCCTGCCGGAGAGGTCGTAAAAGACCAAACTCTGGTCCCCGTCGGTGAGACCGCAGTATACCCCCAAATTCACCCCGGTGACCCGGCTGTTGAACGCCCCCATGGGGACATAGATCCACCCCCCGTACTGGATGGGAGTGGTCTGGGTGGAGGCGGGGGGCAGGGTGTCGTTGATGGACAGGAAGAAGGACTCCCCCGCCCAGGCGGGCACCACCATCATCGTCAAAAGCAGGGCCAGTGTGCAGGACAGCGCAGTGAGCCGTTTCTTCATGGTTCCCCTTCCTTTCCTTTGTTTTTGACGCTTTTAGTTTACCATAGCCCGGCTGTCTTTGCAACTATGGATGTGTTCCGCCCCGCCAGCTGGGTATACTTGCCTTTTTGGCGTTTTATGTTATAATGAATACATTCCAAACGGCAAAAGGTCAAGCGTCCCGCTGGAAACGGGACGCTTCTATACAAGTCCGCCGGCCCTGTGCCGGAGAAAGGAGGACATTGTGAGCGAACTCATCACCCGCATCAAACTGGTCTTTTCCCAGCTGGGCGACCAGCTCCAGGCCGCCATGGAGAACGCGGACCCGGGACAAGCCTTCCTGACGGTCTGGGACGTGGTGCTGCCGGTGGCCTGCGGGGTCCTGCGGGTCATCGCGGCGGGGGTTGCTGTCCTGATCATCGTGCGCTGTCTGCTCTCCCTGTTCCGGGAGAAGACCGGCAAGGAAATTTGGGGCTGGCTGTCCATGACCGACGGGGCCCGGCTGGACCTGTGTCATTGGGAGAATACCGTGGGACGGGGCCGGACCGCTGATGTGATGCTGAACTTCCCCACCATCTCCCGCAGCCACGCCGCCCTGCTTCGGGACGCCAAGGGGAACTGGAAGCTACAGGCCCTTCAAACCAAGAACGGCACCCGGCTCAACGGGAAAGCCGTGAAAACCATCGTCCCCCTCCACAGCGGCGACATCGTGGAGCTGGGGGGACTGCCCCTGGAATTTTACGCCATCAGCGAGGAGGAGGAACGGGAGCAGGCCATGCGCTGGGGGGTGGCGGAGCGTCCCCTGAACCCTGCCCGGACCTTGGGCTGGCTGACTTTGTTTCAGATCATGATGGGCGTGCAGTGCTTCCCCGGACGGGAATGGAGCGACGTGGCCTCCATCTCCCTTGCCTTTGGTGTGCTCATCGCCGCCATGTGGGGGATGTATATGCTCTACCGGGCCTTGAAACGCACCGCCTTTGAGGTGGAGACCATGGCCTTTTTCCTCTGCACCATCTCCTTTGCCGTCACGGCGGCTTACTATCCAGGCGGATTGACCACCCAATGTATCTGCGTGGTCACGGGGATCGTGATTTTCTTCATCCTCAGCGTCCTGCTGCGGGACCTGCGCTCGACGGTCTCCCTGCGCTGGCCGGTGGCTGTGCTGACCTGCCTGCTGCTGATCTTCAACGTGGTCCTGGGCCCCAGGATCTTTGGCGCGAAAAACTGGATCGACCTGGGCTTCATCAGCTTTCAGCCCTCGGAATTCGTGAAGGTAGCCTTCATCTTCATCGGCGCCGCCACCCTGGACCGTCTCTTCGCCAAGCGGAACCTGCTCTTTACGGTCCTCTTCTGCGGCTTCTGCATGGGCTGTCTGGCCCTGATGAGTGACTTCGGCACCGCCCTGATCTTCTTCGTGGCCCTGCTGGTCATCGCCTTTCTGCGCTCCGGGGACATCGGCTTCCTGGCCCTCATGGGTACCGCCGCCGCCGGGGGCGTGGGCATCATATTAAAATTCAAGCCCTACATCGCCAACCGCTTTGCCGCCTGGCGGCACGTCTGGGAGTTTTACAACGACGGCGGCTTTCAGCAGACCCGCACCATGTCCGCCGCCGCCAGCGGCGGTCTCTTCGGCAAGGGCACGGAGGACAGTTTCCTCAAGGATGTGGTAGCGGCGAATACAGACCTGGTGTTCGGTGTGGTCAGCGAGGAGTTTGGCCTGATCCTCGCCCTGTGCCTGGTCTTCGTCCTGCTGCTGCTGACCATGTACGCTGTGCGCTGTGCCGCCACGGCCCGGTCCAGCTACTACGTCATCGCCGCCAACGCCGCCGCCGCTATGCTGGTGTTCCAGGCGGCGCTGAACATCTTGGGCTCTGTGGACATCCTGCCGCTGACCGGCGTCACCCTGCCCTTCGTGTCCATGGGCGGCTCCAGTATGATCTCCTGCTGGGCCCTGCTGGCCTACATCAAAGCCGCCGATACCCGGCCAAACGCCAGTTTTACCCTAAAACTGCCCAAGCGCATCCGGGGCTGGATTCCCGAGGACAACGATCAGGGCTATGCCATGGATGATGACTACTACGACGGCGGGTATGACGATTACGACGGCTATGAGGAGGATTACGGTCCGGATGAGGCGGAATACGACGAGTTCACCGGCTATGACGACACCTATCCCCCCCCTCAGCGGGGCTGGCAGGTGGAGGATTCTCTGAACAGCCGCCGGGACCCGGGTTCCTGGGAGGACCTGCTCCCCGGGCCCCTCTGGGATGACGACGGTGAAGAAAGGAGGCGGCGCAGATGAAACTCTTAAAACGGCGCACCGCCATCACACTGCTCCTAGCCGCCGCTTTGGCCGCCGGAGTCCTGCTCTTCTGCGTGCGCCTGTTCCGGGACGGGACCGATTGGGTGGGATTTTACGGTTCCTCCTTCTATGAGTCCGGCGCCATTTACGACAGCAAGGAAGTCCTGCTCTATAACGGAAAGACCGGGGATTATGCCGCCGACAGCACCGTTCGCCGCTCCACCCTCCATCTGGTGGGGAACCGGAGCTTTGGTACTTCCCTGCGCTCGGTGCTCTCCGGGCGGCTCACAGGATACAATCCCATCACCGGGACCGCCTTGGGCGGACACGATATCACCTTGACCTTGGATGCCTCCCTCAATGCCGCCGCCCTCAACGCCTTGAACGGGCGAAAGGGCGTGGTGGCCGTGTACGACTATATCACCGGCGCGGTGAAGTGTCAGGTGAGTTCCCCTACTTTTGATCCCCTCTCCCCTCCGGCCGACGCGGATACCAATCCCGCTTACGACGGCGTCTATTTGAACCGCTTCTTCTCCGGGACCTACCCCCCCGGGTCGGTATTCAAAATCGTGACCACCGCAGCTGCCCTGGAAAAGATGGGGGATATGAGCACCTTTTCCTATACCTGCACCGGGAAATTTCAGATTGGGGAGGACGTGGTAACCTGTCCCTACGTCCACGGGGCCAATCTGAGCCTGGAACAGTCCTTGGCCTGCTCCTGCAACGGAGCATATGCCTCCCTGGCCTTGCAGCTGGGGGGCGATACTCTGGAAGAGTATATGCGTCTGGCGGGACTGCTGGATTCCGTCCAGGTCAATGGCATCGACACCGCCAAAGGCAGTTTTGAAAAACAGCCTGCCGGGTCCAACTACCTGGGCTGGTCTGGTGTGGGCCAGGACAAGGACTTAGTAAATCCCTGCACCATGCTCTCCTTTATGGGGGGGATCGCCAACCGGGGCGTGGCGGTGGTGCCCAATCTGGTGGCCAAAGAGACCATCTCCGGCTCTCCCATCCTGGCCGCGCTGCCGGTGATGAAGGATACCTATAAGATTTTCAGTCCCGAGACCTGCGAAACCCTGAAAGCAATGATGCGCAACAACGTCCTCTCCCAATATGGGCAGGAGCAGTTCGGAGACTTGGCGGTGTGTGCCAAGTCTGGTACCGCCGAGGTTGGCAATGGCAACCAGCCCCACGCCTGGTTCGCCGGATTCATCGACGACGAGGAGCATCCGCTGGCCTTCGTGGTCCTGGTGGAAAACGGCGGCTCCGGCGCCAACGTGGCCGGGGCCGTGGCAGCACAGATCTTAAAAGCCGCTGTGGCGGAATAAGCAATCCAGACAAGACCCGCCGGAGCCTCTTTGACAGGCTCCGGCGGGTCTTTCTTCTTATTTCTTGTTGATGAAGTACAACCCCACCATGCAGATGGCAATGCCGATGAGTTTGCTGACGGTGATCGGCTCCTTGTAGACCAGGAAGCCCACGAAGATCAGCACCACCGCCAGGAAGGCACTGGCCACCAAGCTGGCTGCACTCACCGGCCAGCCGGCTTTATATGCATAGATAAAGCCGACTTCCAGTCCCACCAAAGCTAAGCCAAAGACGAAGGGGGCCCAATTCAGGTGACTGTACTCCCGCAGCAGGCTCCCGCCCCGGATGGTGGCAGCAAAGAGCAGGCCGGATGCCAAGGCGGCTATGGTGTAGGTGACGGTCAGGGAGGCCAGGGGGTTCATCGCCTCCGGCGTGGCTTTGGCGCAGATTTGATAAAAGGTGTTGGCCAGGACCACAAGGGCGATGGGCCAGATGTAAGACAACATAAAATATCCCTCCTTCCTAAAAAAATAAGAGCCAGACTGATGTCTGGCTCTCCGGTAGGTACCCACCATAGGTTTTCCGTCTTTTAGTATACCGGCCCGCTGAAAAAAAGTCAAGAGGAGCCAAAAACTTTTGGGGGCGCGCCGGAGCAGGGGGCGGTTTAATCACACCGTTCCCCTTTATCCCTGCGGCTTTTCAAAGTCTTTGTAAAGCATACTGGGCTGGACGCCCTGGTTGTTTTGATACTTGCCGCTCTCGTATTTGTCATAATCCCCTTGAATGGTATGGTAATAGATTTGACAGATCTCTACATTGGGGTAAATGACGATGGGGTGGATGCAGAACATTTCCAGGGTCCAGTATCCGGCAAAGCCCACGTCCCCGAAGCCCGCCGTGACGTGGATGAACAGCCCCAGACGGCCCACGGAGGAACGGCCCTCCAGCATGGGGACGAAGCCGTCAGTCTTGGTGTACTCCAGGGTTCGGCCCAGGTAGAGCTTGTTGGTCTCCAGGAGCAGGCCGCTCTCCGGGATGGTTAAATGCTTGACCGGATTGCGGGCCTTCATGTCCAGGGTGTCCGCGTCGTAGACCAGCAGCTCGTCCGCCAAGCGCAGATTGTAGCTGTTGGGGTTGAGCTGTTCAGGCCGGTAGGGCTCGATGATGATCTTCTCCCCCAGGTTCTTTTTGATCTCTTGTCCAGATAAGAGCATGGCGCGCCTCTCTTTTCTATAATCTGCTTTTACTGTAGCATAGGGGGCGAGGGTTGTCAAGAAACTCTATTTCTCGCCATAATGCGTACCGCACTGGGCAATGTCAAGAATCCCATCCCGCACCCTATAAATCAGGCGGTTCTCGCTGTCGATCCGTCGGCTCCACCAGCCGCCCCACTCCCCTTTCAACGGCTCAGGCTTTCCCAGCCCGCGAAAGGGGTCCCGCTCCGCGTCCCGGATCAGCTGGTTGATCCGCTGGAGCAGCTTCCGGTCCCGTTTCTGCCAGCCCACATATTCCTCCCACGCATCGTCCGACCAATTCTTGTTCATGCGGGATCATCCTCCAGCAGGTCATGCTGCGTACCCCGTCCGGCATCCAGATCCCCGATGGAGCGGCGCAAAACCGCCTGGTTCGCCTCTCCCCAAAACGGGTCCGTGGAAATCTCAAAGGGGATGCGGTGTTCCCGGATCACCGTCTTGGCAAAAAGGTTTACCGCCACAGAAGCGTTCATGCCCACCTCGGCACAAAAGGCGTCAAATCTCCGCTTGACCTCCTCATCCATGCGCACGCTTAATGTCGTTTGTCCCATATCGTGACCCTCCCGTCTTTTTTCATAAAACGTAACACAATAGAGATACATTGTCAAGCAGAAAAGGACAGTAAATCCTCCCCCATTTTCTTCCAACCGAATCTTCGCCGCCCCAAATGCCCCCCTATACCCGTCCGAGACCTAGGATTCAGCCCCCCCTTTCGTATGAGTTAGACGAAAACAACACAGGGGGACGGAAAAAGGATGGAGAAAGTCCATAAAAAAGTCGAAGTTTTGCATTGACATCCGCTTTTTCTAGTGCCATAATGAGGGCGGTATCAAACCGTATTCTCGCAAAGAAGGGAAAGGACATGATGTCGATGCAATCTATGCAAACGCAAGTCCGGAAGTTCCTTCCGGGCGGGGACTGTACCGGCCGAGGTGGCTGCGGCTTCGCATCCTGCGATGACTGCGCCAAAGCCATCGCGGCAGGCAGTCCCGTAAATCTGTGCCCAGCCTGCGACGAGGAGGCTATTGCCGCCATCGCCCAGATCACGGGCGGGGAAATACTTCCCCCACGCTGTGAAACGGCGTTCATCAAATGCTCCGGCTCCGCCGCCGGCAAGGCTAGGCTGAAGGTCTTCGCTGCCTGCGAAGAAGCCGTGAAGAGCGGCTTCACCCCCGGCGAATGTACCTACGGCTGCGTGGGCGCCGGCTCCTGCGCCGCCGCCTGCACCTTTGACGCACTCCATGTGGTCAATGGCGTCGCCACGGTGGACAAGGAGAAATGCAACGGCTGCGGCGCCTGCGCCAATGCCTGCGTGCAAAAGCTCATCCATATGGTCCCCGAGGACGCCTCCAACTTCGTCCCCTGCTCCAATCAGGACGAAGAGGAAGTCGCCCTGCATATGTGCGGCTACAGCTGTATCGGCTGCGGCGACTGCGCGGAAGCCTGCCCCGAGGAGGCCATCACCGTGGTGGACAACCGAGCGGTGATCGACTATGAAAAATGCGTGGGCTGCGCCGCCTGTACCGTGGCCTGCCGCAAGAAAATCATCGTGGACACCTACCACGACCTGACCAAGCTCAAACCCACCACCGCCTTCGTGCGCTGCCGGGGCGGCTGGTACAACCATCAGGTCTACGCCGCCGCCGGGGCCGCTACCTGCCGGGAGGCATCCAAGCTGGACTTGGACAACCACTGCTCCTATGGCTGCGCCGGTTTTGGTGACTGCGCCCAGGCCTGCCGCTTTGACGCCATCTCCCTGGTCAACGGGACCGCGAAGGTGGACCCGGACAAGTGCGTGGGCTGTACCGCCTGTGTCTATGTCTGTCCCCAAGAGCTGCCCGTCATTGTCCCCTACAAGGGCGCGAAGCTGGTGCCCTGCTCCTCCAAGGACGACCCCGAGACCCGCAAAAAACTCTGCTGGGTCAGCTGCATCGGCTGCGGCGACTGCGCCGCCAACTGTCCCGACGGGCTCATCCACCTGGAGGACGGCCGGGCCGTGATCGCCCCCGAGCGCTGTGAGGACTGCAACATCTGCTCCTACGTCTGCCCCAACAACGTCATCACCGGGCGGGACTTGCCGGAATATACTTATCTTCAGATCCGTGCCCTGGCGGCACAGGAAGGAGGCGCGGCCCTATGAAAGATATAAGACCCTTCAAAAGTATGGATGCCAACATGGCAGCCGGCCATGTGGCATACGCCTACACTGAGGTCGCGGCCATCTATCCCATCACCCCCTCCTCCCCCATGGCGGAGGACGTGGACGAGTGGGCCAACCAGGACCGGCGCAACCTCTTCGGCAACCGGGTGAACATCGTGGAGATGGAATCCGAGGCCGGCGCTGCCGGTGCCGTCCATGGCTCCCTGTCCACCGGCGCCCTGACCACTACCTTCACCGCCTCCCAGGGCCTGCTGCTGATGATCCCCAATCTCTACAAGATCGCCGGCGAGGGCCTGCCCGGCGTGTTCCATGTGGCAGCCCGGACCCTGACCACCCACGCTCTGTCCATCTTCGGCGACCATCAGGATGTGATGGCCTGCCGTGGTACCGGCATGGCTATGCTGGTCTCCAGCACCCCCCAGGAGGTCATGGACCTGGCCCCGGTGGCCCACTTAGCCGCGATTCAGGCCAGCATGGGCTTCATCCACTTCTTCGACGGCTTCCGAACCTCGCATGAGATCAAGAAAGTGCGCACCTGGAGCTATGCCGACCTGAAGGATATGATGGATTGGGATGCCCTGGCCCGCTTCCGCGCCCAGGCCAACCTCCCCGCCCATCCCTACCACAGAGGCTCCAACGAGCCCCCCGAGACCTTCTTCCAGCACCGTGAAGCCTCCAACACCGCTTACAATGATCTGGTGGGCGTCGTGGTGGAGAACATGAACAAGGTCAACGAGAAGCTGGGCACCCACTATAAACCCTTCAACTACTATGGCGCCCCCGATGCCACTGATGTCATCGTCGCCATGGGCTCCGTCTGCGGCACCCTGGAGGAGGTCGTGGACGTGATGACTGCTCAGGGCAAGAAGGTCGGCGTGCTGGAGGTCCACCTCTTCCGTCCCTTCTCCGCCAAGCATCTGCTCTCGGAACTGCCGGAGAGCGTGGAGCGCATCGCCGTTCTGGACCGGACCAAGGAGCCCGGCGCTTTCGGCGAACCCTTGTATCTGGATATCGTCTCCGCCCTCAACGACGCCGGAAAGAACAGCATCCGGGTCATCGGCGGCCGCTACGGCCTGTCCTCCAAGGACACCACCCCCGCCGATATGTACTCCGTCTATCAGCACCTGGCCAAGGGCGGGCACAACCACTTCACCGTGAGCATCCAAGACGATGTGACCCATCTCTCCATCGAACCCTGCGCCTTCGAGATGCCTCACGATCCCACCCAGGCTTCCGTGAAGTTCTGGGGCATCGGCTCCGACGGTCTGGTGGGCGCCTCCAAGAACACCTCCAAGATCATCGGTGACCACACCGACAAGTACGTTCAGGCGTACTTCCAATATGACTCCAAAAAGTCCGGCGGCCTGACCATCAGCCACCTGCGCTTCGGCGACAAGCCCATCCGCTCCTCCTACTATGTGGGCGCGGCGGACTGCGTGGTCTGCGGCAACCCCGCCTATATCGGCAAGTACGATATGGTCAAGGACATCAAGCCCGGCGGCGTCTTCCTGCTCAACTGTGCCTGGGAGGGCGAGGAGCTGGAAGCCCATCTGCCCGCCGACGTCAAGCGTCAGCTGGCCCAGAAGCACATCAAGCTCTACACCTGCGACGCCGTGGAGCTGGCCCGGGGCATCGGCCTGAAGGGCCGCATCAACACCATCCTGCAGTCCGCTTACTTCAAGCTGGCCGGGCTCATCCCCGAGGAAGAGGCCATCGAGTATATGCGCCGGGGCATCGTCAAGGACTATGCCGCCAAGGGCCAGAAGATCGTGGACATGAACATGGCCGCCGTCCGGGCCGGGCAGGAGGCCGCGAAAGAGGTCTCCGTCCCCGCCAGCTGGGCCGACGCCGTAGACGCCCCCAAGGAAGCGGCCAAGCTGCGCACCGTCAACGACGAGCAGGACGCCTATGTCCGCAACATCCTCATCCCCACCAACGACCTCAAGGGCGACAGCCTGCCGGTCTCTTCCTTTATGCCCTATGTCACCGGCAAGGTACCCTCCGGCACCTCCGCCTTTGAAAAGCGGGGCATCGCGGTGGATATCCCCGTGTGGCACGCGGAGAACTGTACCCAGTGCAACTGGTGCGCCGCGGTCTGTCCTCACGGCGTGGTCCGTCCCTTCATCCTAAAGGAGGCAGACGCTAAGGATCTGGTCACCGCACCCTGCAAGAGTGAACCGGGCAAGCGGTTCCTAGTGGCCATTTCCGCCCAGGACTGCACCGCCTGCGGCTCCTGCGCCGAGATGTGCCCCGCCCGGAACAAGGCCCTCACCATGGAGAGCGCCGCAGGACGGATGGCCCAGGATCAGGAGATTTTCGAGTATGCCAAGGAGAAGGGCATCCAGGAGGGCTCTCCCGAGAATGTCCGCACCTCTCAGCTGCTGCGGCCCTATCTGGAATACTCCGGGGCCTGCCCCGGCTGCGGCGAGACCCCCTATGCCAAGATGGTCACCCAGCTCTTCGGCGACCACGCCATCATCGCCAACGCCACCGGCTGCTCCTCCATCTGGGGCGCTTCCGTGCCCAGTATGCCCTATGTCATCGACGAGAACGGCAAGGGTCCCGCCTGGGCCAACTCCCTGTTCGAGGACAACGCCGAGTTCGGCTACGGCATGGCTGTGAGTATGCGCACCCGCCGCAATGCCCTGGCTGTGGTGATCCGCCGCATGTCCGCCAAACCCAACTTCGGCCGCACCGCCAAGTTCTGGCTGGAGAAGATGAACACCCCCGAAGCCGCCGGTCTGGGCGAGGCCCTGCTGGCTTTGTGCAAACTCTATCCCGAGGACCCCGACGCCCAGTATGTCATGGCCAACACCGACCTGCTGCCCCGTCCCTCCATGTGGCTCTTCGGCGGCGACGGCTGGGCGTATGACATCGGCTACGGCGGCTTGGACCACATCCTGGCCTCCCGTGAAAACTTCAATGTCCTGGTCTTCGATACCGAGGTTTACTCCAACACCGGCGGACAGTCCTCCAAGGCAACTCCCACCGGCGCCGTGGCCCGCTTCGCCGACGGCGGCAAGATCACCGGCAAGAAAGACTTGGCCCAGATCGCCATGGCCTACGGCCACATCTATGTCGCCCAGGTGGCCATGGGTGCCAACCCCGCCCAGACCCTCCGGGCCATCAAGGAAGCAGAAAGCTATGACGGGCCCTCCCTCATCATCGCCTATGCCCCCTGTATCAACCACGGCCTCAAGGCCGGCATGAACCGCTCCATGCTGGAGATGAAGAAGGCCGTCCGTGCAGGCTATTGGAACCTGCTGCGTTTCGATCCCCGTCTGAC
>JAAWAE010000057.1 GCA_022792035.1 Ruminiclostridium sp.
CGCTGGGCGTCGGTGAAGTAGGCGGGGACGGTGATCACCGCCTCGGTGACGGTGCCGCCCAGATAGCTCTCCGCGTCCGCCTTGAGCTTGTGCAGGATCATGGCGGAGATCTCCTGGGGGGTGTAACCCTTGTTGTCGATGTTGACTTTATAGTTGGAGCCCATCTCCCGCTTGATGGAGATGACGGTGCGGTCGGGGTTGGTGATGGCCTGACGCTTGGCCACCTGGCCCACCAGACGCTCGCCGTCCTTGGAGAAGGCCACGATGGACGGGGTGGTGCGGTTGCCCTCTGCGTTGGCGATGACCACAGCCTCGCCGCCCTCCATCACGGAGACGCAGGAATTGGTGGTACCAAGGTCGATACCGATGATTTTAGACATAACTGGTTCCTCCTCATTTTTAAGAACACATGTGGTTTGTTTGGTATTTGTAATAGATCGGTCCTTTGTGACGGACCTTTATATCAACGGCGTGCCGCCTGGGACAAACTCGCTTAGTTGGCCACCTTCACCATGGCGTGGCGGATGATCTTGTCCCCCAGCTGGAAGCCTGCCTGGAAGACCTCCACGATGGTGTTTTCCCCGGCGCTTTCATCGTCCACGTGCATCACAGCGTCGTGGACAGCGGGGTCGAAGGTTTCTCCCAGGGCGGGGATCTCCTGGATGCCCAGCTTCTCCAGCACGCTCTTGAGCTGGGTCATGGTCATCTGGACCCCTTTGGCATAGGCCTCGTCGGCGGTCTCCTGCTTCAGCGCCCGCTCCAGGTTGTCATAGACCGGGAGGAAGGCTTTCACGGTGTCCGCCTTGGCGGTGGTCCAGGCGTTGTCTTTCTCTTTCTGGCTGCGCTTGCGGTAGTTGTCGTACTCCGCCAGCAGGCGCAGGTATTTGTCCTCCTGCTGCCGGCGCTCCTCCTGGAGCAGCTCCTCGGCGGACTTGCTCTCTTCCGGGGCCGTCTCCTGGGTCTCCTGGGTCTCCGCCTCCTGGGCCTGCTCCTGGGGCAGGTCCTCGATATCCTTCTTGCTCATGGGATGCCTCCTTCGTTACCATCGTCCGTGCCGCCTGGGGGCGGGATCTCCCCCTTGCCGAACATCTTGGACAGTCCTTCGGCAAAATAGGACAGCCGGGCGGCTAAATCTGCATAATCCATCCGGGTGGGACCCACCACGCCGATGACCCCCTGCATCCCGCCGCCGATCTCGTAGCTGGCCATGATGACGCTGGAGTCTTTCAGCTCGTCGGCCACGTTCTCCGGACCGATGAGAATGCGTACGTCCTCCCCCTGGATCACCGGCAGGCTGGCGCTGTCGCCCAACTCGGCCAGATAGTTCATCAGGGGTTCCGCCTTTTCCAGGCTCCGGTATTCCGGATGGGCCAGGAGGTTGGGGATGCCCGCGGTGTGGATCACGTTGTTTTCCAATTCCTCCAGCACCTCCATGGCAAAGCTGACCACCAGTTCGATGAGGCCATAGGCCTCCTCCCCGGCGTGGCTGGCCACCTTCATCAGGGCGGGGGTGAGCTCCTCCAGGGTCAGGTCCGTGAAGGAGGTGTTGAGCAGGGTGCTCAGCAGCTGGAGCTGGGTGTCGGAAACGGGGCCGGAGAGATGGAAGAGTTTATTCTTCACCACCTGGGCGTCGGTCATCAGCACGGCGATGAAGGCCCTCTCCTCCACCATCAGAAGGTCATAGCGGGTGATGGCCGCCTTCTGGGTGCCCTTGGTGAGGGCGAAGGTGGGGTAGCGGGTGAGCTGGGAGACGATCTTCCCCGCCTCGCTCATGACCTGATCCATCTGGCGCATCTTCAGATGCAGGGCGGCGTTGATGCGCTCGGTCTCCTGGATGCTCAGGCGGTGCTCTTCCATCAGCTCATTGACATAGAGCCGGTAGCCTTTGGGGGAGGGGATGCGTCCGGCGGAAGTGTGGGGCTGTTCCAGATAGCCCAGGTTCTCCAGCTCGGCCATCTCGTTGCGGATGGTGGCGGAGGAGACCTTCAAGCCGGCGCGTTCCACGATGGCTTTGGAGCCGACAGGCTCGGCGGACTGTATATAGTTTTCCACCACGGCGCGAAGGATCTGTTTCTTCCTCTCCGAGAGTTGCATAAGGGGTGCCTCCTTTTGGCCCCTGGGTTTAGCACTCATTCTCCTCGAGTGCTAACGCTACTCTAGCACTTTGCCTCGGGAATGTCAAGTGGTCCAGGAGGAATCCGGGTTTATTTTTCCCGCTTTTCACCGATTTCATGATTTTGAACAGATACCGTGCCAGTTTCGCCCCCGTTTTTTCACTTTGTGCCGGGGAGTGCCAGGGAAGCCTCCCCGGCGGCAGAGCGCCGCGCCCCCTCTTGCATAAAGCGCCGCCGACTGCTACAATGGGGGAAGAAAAAAAGAACTTGCTTCGAGGAGGACGATACACTATGATCCGCTCTGTGACCATCATCGGCATGGGCGCCCTGGGCATCCTGTACGGGGACGCCTTTTCCAAAGCCCTGGGCCCTGACAAGGTCCGCTTCCTGGCCAGCGGGGAACGGCTCGCCCGCTGCCGGCAGGCAGACGTCACATACAATGGGGAGCCCTGTCACTTCCACATCTCCGATGGCAGCGACGGCCCGGCAGAGCTCCTGCTCTTCGCGGTAAAAGCCCCCGACCTGGAAGACGCCATCGCCCTGGCCCAGCCCGTGGTGGACGAGGACACCATCATCCTCTCCCTGCTCAACGGCGTCACCAGCGAGGAAACCCTCAGCGCGGCCTTCGGCTCTGCCAAGGTCCTCTACACCGTGGTCCAGGGCATGGACGCGGTGCGCACCGGCACCGCCCTGACCTGCCACAGCCAAGGCAGCGCCTACATCGGCCGTCCCCAGGAGGACTACTTTGACCGGGAGGAAAAAGTCCAGCAGGCCGTGGACCTCTTCCGCCGGGCGGGCCTCACCGTCTATCAGGAGGAGGACGTGGAACACCGGATGTGGTGCAAGTTCATGCTCAACGTAGGCATCAACCAGGTCTGCATGGCCTACCAGTGCAGCTACGGCCCAGCCCAGGTCCCCGGGGAGATCCGGGACACCATGATCGCCGCCATGCAGGAGGCCCGGAAAGTCGGCGCCTGCCAGGGCATTCTGGTCACCCAGCGGGATCTGGAGGAATACCTGGCCGTGCTGGACGCCCTGGACCCTGAGGGGATGCCCTCCATGCGCCAGGACGCCTTGGCGGGCCGGCCCAGCGAGGTGGAGTCCTTCGCCGGCACCGTCCTGGCTCTGGCCCGGCGCTTCGGGATGCGGGCCCCGGTGAACCAGAAACTCTACGACATCATCAAGGAAATGGAAACAAAGTGCTGACAAGACCCCCGGGTTTTGACAAAAAAACAGAAAGAAAAAAGTGTCAAGGCAACAAAATCGAAAAAAGCGCAAAAAACGATTGACAGACCGCCCGGAACGTGCTATCGTTGTGAATCAAGAAGGAAACCCGCCCCTTTCAGGGCGGTGCGTGAGGGAAGCATGATGAAGCAGTTTTTCGCACAGATGGATACCATTATTATGACCAGCATGATCCTGGGCCTGCCCGTACTGGGCGTAGTAGAGGTACTGGAGATCATGCCAAACGTCGTGTCCAAAAGCGAAGCTTCCGCATTCCCCGTGGCGCGCCCCTAAAACTGGAAGGGGCGAAACGGAAAGGAACCGAGACAAGCTCTTGTGGTTTGACGTTTGGCGCGTATAAACCACAGGGCTTTTTTGTTGCTTCCACAACCTGTCCCACCACAGAACAAACGCAAGTCTTTCGCCCAGCTTTTTATCCAAAGAGGAGGAATCAGAATGGAAATGACCGGCGCAAAGATCCTCATGGAGTGCCTGCTGGAGCAGGGAGTCGACCTGGTCTTCGGCTACCCCGGCGGCACCATCCTCAACGTCTACGACGAACTGTACCGGTACCGGGACCGCATCACCCACATCCTCACCGCCCACGAACAGGGCGCGTCCCACGCCGCCGACGGCTACGCCCGTTCCACCGGCAAGGTCGGGGTGTGTCTGGCCACCTCCGGCCCCGGCGCCACCAACCTCACCACCGGCATCGCCACCGCTTACATGGACTCGTCCCCGGTGGTCTTCATCACCTGCAACGTCAACCAGAACCTCATCGGCAAGGATGCCTTCCAGGAGGTGGACATCACCGGCATCACCATGCCCATCACCAAGTGTACTTACCTGGTCCGGGACGCCGACTCCCTGGCGGACATCGTCCGGGAAGCCTTTGCCATCGCCCGCAGCGGCCGGCCCGGCCCGGTGCTCATCGACATCGTGAAAAACGTCACCGCCGAGACGGCGGAGTATGAGTACCTGCCCCGGGAGAAGCACGCCAGCTCCGGCCGTCTGGCCGCCCTGATCCGCCGGGCCCGGACCTCCAGCCTGAAAATGCCCGAGCCCGATCAGGACGACGTGAACAAGCTCGTGGAGATGATCGCCCAGTCCAAAAAGCCCATGCTCATCTGCGGCGGCGGCGTGGTGCGCAGCCGGGCCCATAAGGAGTTCCGGGAGTTCGCCCGGCGCATCGACGCCCCGGTGGCCATCACCCTCATGGGAGCCGGGGGCATCGAGGGCACCGACCCCCTGGCCACCGGCATGATCGGAATGCACGGCTCAAAAGCCTCCAACATGGCCTGCGACGGCTGTGACCTGCTCATCGCCGTGGGCTGCCGCTTCTCCGACCGGGTGGCCCTGAAACCCGCCACCTTCGCCAAGCAGGCCAAGTTAGTGCATATCGACATCGACCGGGCCGAGATCAACAAGAACGTCCAGACCGACCACCACATCATCGGCAGCGCCCGCCAGGTGCTGGAGCTGCTCAACCGGAAGGTCCCCAAGTACGAGCACGCGGAGTGGAAGAGCTATGTCTTCTCCTTCCCCACCGAGACCCGCTACGACGAGACCCCCGGCATCCTCTCCCCCAAGCAGATCCTCCACACCATCGCCCAGACCTGCCCCGATGACTCCATCGTGGCCACCGACGTGGGCCAGCACCAGATGTGGGCCATCCAGCACTTCCACTTCGACTACCCCGGCCAGCTCCTCACCTCCGGCGGCTTCGGCGCCATGGGCTTCGGCCTGGGGGCGGCCATCGGGGCCAAGCTGGGCAACCCCAAGAAGACCGTCATCCACATCACCGGCGACGGCTCCTTCCGCATGAACTGCAACGAGCTCTCCACCGAGGAGTTCTACCGCAGCCCCGTCATCACCGTGGTCATGAACAACCACCGCCTGGGCATGGTCCGCCAGTGGCAGGAGCTCACCTACGACAAACGCTTCTACCAGACCACCACAGAGCGGGGCCCCGACTTCGTGAAGCTGGCCCAGGCCAACGGCTTGGGCGGGGCGACGGTACACACCGTGGAGGAGCTGGAGACCGCCCTCCAAGCCGCCCTGGAGCAGCAGGAACAGGGCATCGGCTACGTCATCGACTGCCAGATCCAGGAAGGCGAGCTGGTGCGGCCCATGGTCAACGGCGGCACCCACATCACCGAGTTCCTGGTGAACTAACGAGAGGAGGCAAGCGTAATGGAAGAAGTGAAACTGCGTACCCTGTCGGTCCTGGTGGAGAATGAGTCCGGTGTCCTGTCCCAGATCTCCCGTCTGTTCTCCCGCAAGGGCTTCAACATCGAATCCCTGGCGGTGGGCACCACCGACGACCCTCGGATCTCCCGCATGACCATCGAGGTCATTGCCAACGACAACCACACCGAGCTCATCTGCAACCAGCTGGCGAAGATGGTTCCGGTGCATTCCGTCAAACTGCTGGTCCCCAACCACTCCATCCGCCGGGAGCTGGTGCTCTATAAAGTCCGGGCCAAGTCCAGCGAGGACCGCAACGAAGTCATTCAGATCGCCAGCATCTTCCGGGGGGCCATCATCGATGTGTCCAAGGAGACCCTCACCCTCTCCGTCATCGGCGACGAGAAGAAGACCGACGCCGTGCAGGAGCTGCTGGAGGGCTTTGGCATCATCGAGCTGGTCCGCACCGGCATGATCGCCCTGGAGCGGGGCAAATATACCATCGACGAAGAAACCAAGGAAAAAGGAGAATTTAACTATGGCAAAGATGTACTATGAGAAGGACTGCGACCTCAATCAGCTCAGCGGCAAAAAGATCGCCATCGTGGGCTACGGCTCCCAGGGCCACGCCCACGCCCTGAACCTGCGCGACTCCGGCTGTGACGTCATCATCGGCCTGCGCCAGGGGGGCAAGTCCTGGCCCGTGGCGGAGAAGGACGGCTTTACTGTCATGCCCGTGGCGGAAGCCACCAAGGCCGCTGACATCATCATGATCCTCATCAACGACGAAGCCCAGGCGGATATGTACGCCCGGGACATCGCCCCCAACCTCACCGCCGGCAAGGCCATCGCCTTTGCCCACGGTTTCAACATCCGCTATCAGCAGATCACCCCCCCCGCCGACGTGGACGTGTTCATGGCAGCCCCCAAGGGCCCCGGCCATACGGTCCGCAGCCAGTATGTGGCCGGCAAGGGCGTGCCCTGCCTGGTGGCCGTGGAGCAGGACGCCACCGGCAAGGCCTATGACATCGCCCTGGCCTACATCGCCGGCATCGGCGGGGCACGGGCCGGGATCATGGAGACCACCTTCCACGACGAGACCGAGACCGACCTCTTCGGCGAGCAGGCCGTCCTCTGCGGCGGCGTGGTGGAGCTGATGAAGCTGGGCTTCGAGACCCTGGTGGAAGCCGGCTATGAGCCTGAGAACGCATACTTCGAGTGCATCCACGAAATGAAGCTCATCATCGACCTGATCAACAAGGGCGGCGTGGCCATGA
>JAAWAE010000058.1 GCA_022792035.1 Ruminiclostridium sp.
CTTGTTGGACACGTCGCCGTTGGCCGACTTGAGGGCCAGCACCAGGTCTCTGGGGTCGCAGTCCCGGACGAAGCGCTGGACGGACCGGTCGTCCATGGTGATGATGTCCTCAAAGACGAACATCCGCTTGCGGATCTCGTCGGCCAGCTCCTGATCGTAGGCGGACAGGCCATCGAAGATGTTCTTCTCGCTGGTGCGGTCCAAGTTGTTCATGACGTCCGCCACATAGTCTATGCCGCCCACCTTGACGTTGGCACTGGTGACGATATTGGAGAATTTTTTGCGCATCTCGGCCTCCACGATTTTGATGGCGACAGGAGAGACGCCTTCGATCTTGGCCATACTCTCCACCACCTGTACCTGGCGTTCCTCGTCCAACTGGGCGATGACCCCGGCCGCCTTGTCTGCCTCCACATAGGACAGCACCAGTGCAATGGTCTGGGGACGCTCGCTCTGCAGGGCGGAGAACAGGGACTTGTCGTCCGCCTTCTCCATGAAGGAGAAGCTGCGGTTGCGCAGGGTCTTGGTGACCTTCCCCAACAGCTCTTCCGCCATTTGGGGCCCGTAAGCCTTCTCCAGCACCGCCCGGGCGTATTCCAGGCCACCCTCTGTGACGGCCCGGTTGGTCCGGCAGAGCTGGTAAAATTCGTTGAGGATCTCCTCGGTCTGCTCCGAGTCCAGAAAGCCCAGCTTGGCGACCTCCAGGGTCAGTTGTTCCACGTCGTCGGGCTCCATATGCTTGTAGAGGTTGGAGGCCCGCTCCGCCCCCAGGGCGATGATCACCGTAGCGGCCCGCTGGGCCCCGGTGAGCTCCACAGGGGGAGCGGACGGTTTCTTTTTGGCTGTCGTGCTCTCGGCGGCCGGTGCGGCCGTGGTCTCAGCTACAGCAGTCTCAGGCATTGTCATCTTCCCCCTTCAGCCAGCTGCGGATGAGCAGCGCGGAGATCTCCATGTTCTCATCCACAAAGTCGCGGATATTCTGGCGCAGTTCCATACTTCGCTCGGTGTGCAGGTCCATGACATCCGCGCCCTGCGGCTCGCCTTCCTCCGGCAGAGCCGCGGCGATGATCTCCTCCACGGCCTCCATCTCGGCTTCTTCCTGTTCGCGCTTTTTCTTGCGCATGAGGAGGATGACCGTGAGGAGGATGGCGAAGAGGACCAAACCGGCGATGAGTGCGTAGACCACCCAACCGGGGATGCCCACGCTCTCCAGAAGATCCATGAGGCCGTCGAGCGGCGGATCAGGCTCGGGCTCTTCGAGGAAGGGTACCGCCATGATGGAGATCTTACTGGCCAAGTACTCCTCGGCTGTCATCGTCTCCGTCTCTATCGCCGCGATGCCGGCGGAATTGGCAACACTGCTGCGCAGAGCCTCCGTGTTAACGTAGCCGATCCCTTCCTCGCCAGAATTGATCATAACCGAAACCGTGCAGTCACTGATATAACCGGCGGTGTTATGGGACGTGGTCTGTCTCTTGGTGTTGTCGTAGTCGATCTCGCCGTTGCCCTGGAACCGGCCTTCCACATCATCCACTCCCGGCTCCTGCTCCACATAAGTGGGCAGGTCCGCGTTGGTGCCGGTCCCTACCAGACCCCCGGCAACGTTTTCATCGTTGGCGCCTACATTATATCCATAGACACGCTTGCCGATGATGCCCGCGCCATTGGTGGAGCCGTCCTGGGCATACTCCGGCAGAAAGACCTCATAGTTCTCTGTGGTGGTATCCATCAGTTCCACGGTACAGCGCACCACCACGGATACATTCTCCTGGCCATAGACCTTAGACAGCTGGTTCATGATATCGGTGCGGATGATGTTATTCCACTCCTGCTCCAGACGCAGTTTCAAATCTGAAGTGGCAGAATCCCCAGCCCCACCGGTGCCAGTTGTGCCATACTGATTGCCCAAGGTGTCGCTGATGGACACGGACTCTACATTCAGTCCTGCGATACTGTGGGCGATGTAGTTGCGTATGGCGTTGACCTGCTCTTGCGTTGGGGTCTTCCCATCCTTCATGGTCAGCACCACACCCGCAGTGGCTTCCACGGCGTTGCTGCTGTCCAAGATATAGGTCCGATCCTCTCCGGGGTCGATCACAACCTTAGCATCCCGCACGCCCTCGAACTGACGGATGGTCCCGGCCAGTTCATCCATCAGGGCTACCCGCCAGGCGTTCTCACGCTCAGTCTGGGTGGACAGGGCGCTGATGTGCTCGAAGTAGCCGCTGAAGGAGGTGTTGCTCCCATTGTACTGCTCTTGGAGCAGCCGCGCCTTCAAATTCGCCGCCTGACTCTCCGGAACCAGAACGGTGCCCTGTCCTTCCGTTTTGTAATCCGTCACCCCTTGTTCGTCCAGCCAAGCCGTCACCGTTGAGGCTTCCTCGGCGGTGGCGCCGCTGATGAGGGTGGCGTAGGGGCGGGCATTGATGATAATGACCACCGCCACGATCACCGCCACCAGGATCACGGCGATGAGAATCCATATTTTCTTTGATACTTTCTTCAGGGTTTCTTTGATCTTTTCCCAAATACCCTTTAGTTTTTCCTTGTTCAAGCGTCATCAACTCCGCTTCTTGCGCTTTATTTAGACGCTCATACTCTTCAGCTCGTTATACACGTCCAGCGCCCGGTTGCGCAGCTGAATAAGCAGGTCTACTGCGATCTCATTCTTATACCCGGCGATGCCCACCTCGGCAGGATTATCCAGCTGACCGGTGGCCAGGAGGTACTGGGCGTTGACGAACTCCGCGTCGGTATCCTTCACATCTTGAATGGCGTTTTTGAAGATAGAGCCGAATACGCTCTCCCCCAGCTGCTCCATGGCGCTGCCGTTTTTGCTCTCCGGGCGCTTGGTAAAGGGGGTGATGCTCTGAATGGTATTGGGAATCCCCATCCCTTCCGGTAAACTCATAAGTTATCTTCCTTTCCTGGCTCAGCGGCCGATCTCCAGCGCGCTGGAAACCACCGACTTCATGGTATTGAATGCCGTCACATTAGAGTTGAATGCCTGGGTGGCCGCCATGGCGTCGGCGATCTCCTTGACCATGTCCACATTGGGCATTTCCAAGTACCCCTCCTCGTTGGCGTCGGGATGGGTGGGGTCGTAGGTCAGGCGCAGGGGCGCTTCGTCCTCTACGATCTGGGTCACGCGCACGCCTCCGGCCCGGGGTTGGGCGATGGTATTGCGCACGGTCCCGTTGGCGGCACGGGCCATGGCCTGACGGAAGGTATCCCGTCCGCTCTCAGCCTGAAAGACCACCATCTTGCGCCGGTAGGGGCCGTCGCCGTTTTCGGTGCGGGTGGTCTGGGAATTGGTCACGTTCTCGGCGATGATGTCCAAGCGAAGCTGCTGGGCGGTCATACCGGAGCCGATGATATTGATGGAATTCATGAATGCCATAATTTACTGCCCCCTATTTTATTGTCCGCGCACAGCCATGCGCAGGATCGAATAACTCTTGTTCAGCGCGCTGAAAACATACTGCTGCTGATAGGAATTGCGCACCATTTCGATCATCTGCTCGGTGGCGTCGATGCCGTTGTCGTCCATGCGTTTGGCCTCCTGGGGTTCAAAGACACCGAACTCGCTGGTCTCCAAAATCTGACGCACATTTTGCCGGGCGCCCTTGGTGGAGTTGGCCGCGGAGAGGAGTTTCTCCCGCAGGCTCTCCTCAAAGGTGACCACCTTAGCTTTATAGTTGGGAGTCTCCACGTTGGCGATATTATCTAGGAGCGCCGCCTGTTTGGTCCAAAGGAAGTCTTTGGACCGCTCCAGCATCAGCATAGAATTACTCGTTAAAAAGTCCATATCTATCCTCCTGGTCTATTGGTCACGCATAGGGAGAACGCGCCCTGCACGAGCACACTCCCCCATCTTGCATAAAACACATATTCTCTCGCAATATTATGAAGCAGAACGGGGAAAAATGCAAGACCTCAATCTTGTACAAAAAGACATAAAGCCGGGGGTGGTTCTACTGCAAAACGAACAAATTCCAACAAAAATTGCGGAAATTCCTTCATAAAAACCACACATCCGCCTGGGAAATCGGTGCAATTTCGCTGTCATGGCACACGTCGGTGCGAATGTATTATACCACAGCTGCCGGGGAAGCACAAGGTTTTTCTTTGCTTCTGCGGCAGGCAATGGCTGTAAGTTTCTGGCGTTTTCAACTGGCGTATCCTGTTGAAACATTTTACTTGAATTTTCCATTAATCCACGCTCTACCGCATCACATCCAATCCTTCACAGAGTCCATGCCCAACCGCTTCCCGAATGCCTTTTGTCTCACGCTCCGCTGTGTTGCCTCCCTCTCCCCTTTCAGTAAAAAACAGAGGTACGAGTCTCTTGACCCGCACCTCTGTTTGTTTATTGATTCAGGATAAATTTCTCCAGAAGCCGCATGACCTCTCCCACGTCGATGGGCTTGGCCACATGGGCGTTCATACCGCAATCCAGGCTGCGCTTCACATCCTCCGCAAAGGCATCCGCCGTCATGGCGATGATGGGCAGATCCCGGTCCGGGTGGTCCAGAGTGCGGATCACCTGAGTGGCCTCGTAGCCCCCCATCACCGGCATCCGAATATCCATCAGGATGGCATCGTAATATCCCGGCTGGGACGCCTGGAGCATCTCCACACAGATCTGGCCGTTTTCCGCCCAGTCCAGCACCAGTCCTTCCTCGCTGAGCAGCTCCGACGCGATTTCCCAGTTGAGCTCGTTGTCCTCGGCCAAAAGGATGCGCCGGCCATGGAGATCATGCTGCTGCTTGACCTCCTTCACCCGCTCCGTCTTGGGATCATCCACAAACTGGCGCAGGGTATTAAACAGTGTCGACTTGAACAGGGGCTTTGCGATAAAGCCAGTGATCCCGGCATCCCGAGCCTCATCCTCGATTTCCCCCCAGTCGTAGGCGGAGATGAGCAGGATGGGGACAGCCTCCCCCAGTTCCCGGCGGATCTGACGGGCAACCGAAATGCCGTCCGCTCCGGGAAGTTTCCAGTCCAGGAGAATGATCTGATAACTGTCTCCCCGGTGATGACGCTTGGTCACCATCTCTATGGCGCTCTCCCCATCCAGGGTCCAGTCCGCGTTGACCCCGATGGCCTGCAGCGCCGCAGCGGTGGTCTCACAGAGCGGCTGATCATCGTCCACCACCAGTATATTCCAGTTGGGCAGGATCATATCCTCTTCCAGCACGTCGGCCTTCTCCAGGTCCAGGACCACAGTGAACTCCGAGCCCTTGCCCTGCTGGCTCTCCACGTCGATGGTGCCGCCCATAGCATCCACCACGATATGTTTCGTGATGGCCATGCCCAGACCTGTCCCCTCGGTGCGGTGGACCCGCGCACTGTCCTCCCGGGTGAAGGAGTCGAAAATGTGGGCCACGAAGTCCGGAGACATTCCAATGCCGTTGTCCTTGACCTTGATATGGATCTGGACATAATCCTCGCCCTTGGGGGACGCGGTCTCGTAGAGGTACACTTCAATCCGCCCTCCCTCGGGGGTGAACTTGATGGCGTTGGACAGCAAGTTCAGAAACACCTGGTTCAAACGCACACTGTCACAGCAGACATTTTCGGTGGAGATATCGTGGATGAACACATCAAAGCTCTGATTCTTGGCCTTCACCTGAGGCTGGCAGATGCTGACGATGCCGTCTACCACCTCCCGCAGGGACACCTGATCCATGTTGAGGTTCATCTTGCCGCTCTCGATCTTGGACATATCCAGCACATCGTTGATGAGACCCAGCAGATGCTTACTGGAAAGAGTAATTTTTTTCAGACAGTGATGTACATGCTGCTGGTTGTCTATGTTGGCAGTGGCAATGGCGGTCATGCCCACGATGGCATTCATGGGCGTGCGGATGTCGTGGCTCATGTTGGAGAGGAACTCACTCTTGGCCCGGTTGGCGTGCTCCGCCTCCCGCTGGGCATGTTCCGCCTCCTGCTGTGCCTGCTCCGCTTCTCGCTGTGCCTGCTCAGCGGACATACGAGCATCATTCAGATCCCGCACCTGCCGGCGGGTGATCCCGAAATACTTCATGAACACCAGCAGCAGCACCAGGACGATGGACCCGCCGCTGAGGATGGCCAGGACCGTCCACTGCTGGCTGAGGTTGTTGACGATGCCGTCCATGGTGTTGTACGGCATGAAGGTAAAGAGGTACCACTCCGAATGGGCCAGACGGGTGCAATACAGATGCCGCCGTTCCCCCTCAATGGTAAACTCACTGGAATACTCCTCGTTGTTGTCCATCGCTTCCTGGAGCTGTTCCAAATACTCCTCCGGACTCCTGCCGCCTACTTCCTCATAGAGGTCTCGCACCCGGTCAAAGTAGTTGGACCGGTAGGCGTCGGCGCTGCGGATGACAAAGCTGCCATCCCGGCGGACGATGAAGGAATAGACGTGGTCGCTGTTCTCATCCAAGGACAGAGTATCGCTGATGTAGCTCACCGGCAGAGCCGCCACCAGCGCCACACAAGACTGCGCCTCCAACGACTCGTTCCGGGTGGGAACACCAAACAGGACCACGCTGTTCCCCGCCTCATCAGTTCCGATGGCCACCTTCCGCTCCCCTTCCCGCATAGACTCCAGGAAGGGGTCCGGGTCCGTGACGTGAAGCTGGGAACCAAAGAGCATATTGAAGCCTCCATCGCCGGTGTAGAAGCCCAGATACTGAAATTTCAGAGCCTGAGCACTGCTGATCAGGCGCTTTTGGATGGCCAGGTCTTCATGGATGCGCTCCCGCTCCACCGTCTGCACCAAAGCATCCACCTGGTCCAGCTGAAGGCCGATGGTGGTCTCAAAGTGCATGGAGATCTGTTGGCTCATGCTGGCCATATACAGCGTCCCCACCTCATTGATGGTGCCGGAGCTCTGCTTGCGCATATGGACCGCCAGAAAGGAAAACACCAACACGCATAACAGCGCCACCCCCACCAGACTGATGGTAAGGAAGCGCGTTGTCTTGTTCTTCATCCGCCCATCTCCCTTTCAAAGGTTTGGATCGCCTGGACGGTGCGCTGATAGTCCTCCTTGACCTGCTGGGCCAGAGCATCCGCTTCGGGCGTATGGCCGCCCCGCAGGGATTCGCACAACTCGCTGCTGGACTTGCCCAAGTCGGTGAAGCTCAGGTTCTGGCACACGCCCTTGATGGTATGGGCCGCACGGAAGGCCTCTCCCCAATCCTCTGTCTCCATGGACTGGCACAGCAGGTCATAGCTGCCATCGCTCAGAAATTTCAGCACGAACTTCTGCACCAATCGCTCGCTGCGCAGTCTGCCCATGGCCTCATCATAATCTCCGCCCAAGGCGGCATAGCATTCTTTCAGCGTCATAGCTGGCACACTCCTTTTTTATCTTCCTTCCGTGTCACCATCGATGGGTGAAATGACGGAAAGGGTCTCTTCCATACTGTCGTCGTAAAAGCGGTAATGGCCCCGGCCGCTGCGCTTGACGGTGTACAGGGCCTTGTCTGCCGCCTGGAACAGCCGGTCATAGTCTGTGCCCAGCTCCTCCGCCTTGGCCACCCCCATGCTCACGGAGATGGGGAAGTCCTCGTACTGGCCTGTGATGGCAGTGAAGATCCGCTCCACCGCCGGTTCGATCTCCAGCTTGCACTCGATAAACAGCAGCATCTCATCCCCGCCTACCCGGGCGGCGATATCCCCGCCACGGATGTTCTGCCGCAGGCTCCCGGCCAAGTGGATGAGGACTTGATCTCCGAACATATGGCCATAGTTGTCATTGGCCCGCTTGAAATGGTCCAAGTCCACGATGATGAGGGCATATCTTCCATCGGGACGCTCCTGAAGGCGCTCAACGATCCGCTTCCGGGCGGTGCTGTGGTTCAAAAGGCCCGTGAGCGCGTCGTGGGTGGCCTGGTGCTCCAGGTCATTCATGCGGGTGCGGGAATCGTGGATGTCGATGGCCTTGCCGATGGCCCCGGTGTAGCGGGGCGGCTCGTCGGAGGACCAGATGGCCCGGGCCACGATGCGCATCCAGCGGGGCTCTTCCTTAAAGTGGAGCATACAATCGTACTTCACCACCGGATTGGCGGGGTTGGTGGCGTGGAGGATATCCGACAGCTCCCGCCACCCGTCCTGCCCCAAGAGGCTGATAGCCTTCTGGTCCTGCTCGGGGTCCATGATGATCTCGTCCAGGCCCAGCTTCTCCGCGCCCCAGGCGGTAAGGGTCACCATGGGCGGCTGTGTGGTGTATTCAAACTGCACTTCTTCCGTCATGGCGGCGAAGAAGCTGTATTTCATCCGCTCATGCTCCAAAAGCTGCAGGGTCCGCTCGCTGGCGCTGAGCTCCTCATGCTTGTGCATCTCCCGGGCGATGTTGCGCATCTCCCGCTGGTTGCGGCGCATGGCGTTGTCATCTCCCAGCTCCGTGGGGATGTTGTCGGCGCACTCACGCAGACAGTCCAAGACCAGCGGGTTGAACACGCCGCATTTCCCTTCCAGGATCATCTCCACCGCCACTTCGTGGGGGAAGGCTTTTTTATAGACCCGCTCGCTGGTCAGTGCGTCGTAGACGTCCGCCAAGGCCACGATCTGGGCGGAGATGGGGATGTCATCTCCCTTCAGCCCGTCGGGATAGCCCCGGCCGTCGTATCGCTCATGGTGCCAGCGGGCGATCTCATAAGCCGCCTTCACCAGGGGTTCCTCCTGGTGGATGGGCAGTCCCGCCAGCATATTGGCCCCAACCATGGAGTGGGTCTTCATGATGGCGAACTCCTCATCGGTGAGTTTTCCGGGCTTGTTGAGCACCTCCTCGGCGATGGCAATCTTGCCGATGTCGTGGAGGGCAGAAGCTGTGCTGATGATGGAGATGTCCGTCTGGCTGAGATCATAACGGTCGGTTTTGTGTACCAGAACGTTGAGCAGGATCTCTGTGAGGGTGTGCACATGGCGCACATGCAGCCCGCTCTCGCCGTTTCTGAACTCCACGATGCTGCTGAGGATGTCGATCATCAAGGTACTGCGGTGTTCCTTTTCATAGATCTGATCCGCCACCAACCCCTCCAGCTTCTTCTGCTTGGCATAGAGCAGGATGGTGTTGACCACGCGGTGGTGGACGATCAGCGCGTCGAAGGGCCGGCTGATGAAGTCTGTGATGCCCAGCTCGAAGGCCCGCTCCACATGGGAGGAGCCCCTCTCGGCGGAGATCATGATTACCGGGATCTCGTCGATCCAGCGGTAGCGGTTCATCACGGTCAGCATTCCAAAACCGTCCATTTCCGGCATGACGATATCCAGCAGCACCAGAGATACCTCCGAGCCGTATTTCTGCAGAGCGGCCACGCCTTCGCTGCCATTCTCCGCCTCGATGATTTCATACTCGTCTCCCAGCATATCCGCCAGGATGGAGCGATTCATCTCCGAGTCGTCTACGATGAGTATCTTTTGTTTATCCATTATCCTCTCCAAGGTACGCATCTCCTTACACGGTGTCTATAAACAAGACCATTATACCACAGGTCACGGGGGAAAGACAAGTTTATATTCTTTCAAAAACCCTGCCCCTGCTCCGAAATCGCTCCCTGTTTCCTATTCATGTTACAATATTTGTGCTTTCCCGTCAAGCGTCTATTCCCAGCCCGACGCCTCCCCGAAGGGCGGGAGCCTCCATTCTCCGCAATTCGATGATTGACACAGGGGCTGGCATCGTTTATGATAAAAGCGACTTTTGCAACTTGCCAAAAAGCTCAAAAAATGAACCATGAAGCAAAGGAGGGAAAGGCCAGGGTCCCTGCGGCCCTGGGCCCGAAGAGAGATGAAAAAAATACAAACCAAAATCACAGTCATGGTCGTACTGGCAACCATCTGCGTCTCCCTGCTCACGGGTATCCTGAGTATGCTCGTGACACGCTATTCCACCATCGCGGCGATGGAAAAAAGTCTTCTGGAAACTGCGGAAGTCGCAGCCTTGGCGGCGGAAAATATGATTTCCACCTATACTGTGACCATTTCGGAGATCGCCTCCAACCCCGCCCTGCTGGACCCGAACACAACTCCCCAGGAAAAGCAGGCATTTATCCAGTCCCGGGTGGATACTTATTACATGCGTTTCGGCGGCATGGCGGACGCCAACGGCTACGACGCCGCCCATCAAACGGACATCGCCCAGGAACCCTTTTTTCAGACGGCGATCCAGGGAAACACCTATATGTCCTCCCCTTACATCAACGGCAGCGACTCCTACATGGTGGTGAGCGCACCGATCCGGGATGGAGACAGCGTGCGGGGCGTGCTGTATTTTCAGTGCGATACCACCCTGCTCCAGTCTATCATTGAAGGCATTCAAATCGGTGAGGGCGGCGAAGCCTATATCCTGGATAAAAACGGCACCACCATCGCCTACGTCGACCAGCAGTCGGTCTTAGACCAGGAAAATGTCATCCAGGAGGCCCAGGCCAATCCTGACAACAAGGACTTGCAAACCGTTGCCGCCATTGAGCGGCGAATGGTCGCCGGGGAGAGCGGCGTGGTACAGTACACCTATTCCGAGGACAATTCCAACAATATGCTGGGCTTCTCCCCCGTCAACGGCACCGACGGCTGGAGTATCGCCGTGGACATTGACAAGGACGAATTCCTTCGTCCAGCGGCCTACGGGAACCTGTTCCAACTCATCGCCTGCGTGGTCCTTTGCCTCATCGTCATTGCGGTGGCCTATCGCGTCAGTCTCACCATCGCCAGCCCCATTGTACGCTGTGCCGCCCGGCTCCAGGCACTGGCCCGGGGTGATCTGAAAAGCCCTGTCCCCCAGGTCCAGAGCCGGGATGAGACTCGCATCCTGTCGGATTCCACCGCGGCACTGGTGGACGATTTGGACGCCATTGTCGCCGAGATCGGCCGGGTGCTCAGCGCCATCGCCGGCGGCGACCTGACCCAGGAAAGCGACGGGCAAAATTATCCCGGCGACTTCGCCGTCTTGCAGCATCACCTGCAGGTCATCACCCGGCAGCTGAACCAGACCATGGAGGGAATCGTCTCTGCCGCCGGGCAGGTCTCCACCAGCTCCGCCCAGGTGGCCGCCACCGGCGGGACCCTCTCCCAGGGCGCCGTGGAGCAGAGCGCCGCCGTGGAGCAGCTCTCCGCCACCATTTCGGATATGAGCCGGGACGCCCAGAATACTGCCCAACTCACCGACCAGGCCAGACAGGCCGTCAACGGGGCCGGGAACAAGCTCCAGGAAAGCCAGACCCATATCGACGGGCTGAACAAAGCCATGGAGCAGAACACCGCCTACTCCGCGGAGATCGGACGCATCATCGACACCCTCGAGAACATCGCCTTCCAGACCAATATCCTGGCCCTGAACGCCGCCGTGGAAGCCGCTCGGGCCGGTTCCCTGGGGAAGGGCTTTGCCGTAGTGGCGGATGAGGTGCGCAATCTGGCCACCAAATCTGATCAGGCCGCGAAAGCCACCCAGGAGCTGGTCCGCCACTCTGTGGAAACGGTGGAAGGCGGCAGTCAGGTGGTTGCGTCCGTGACCCGCTCCGTCACCGATGTGGTGGATCTGGCCGCCCAGGCTGTGGAGCGCATGGGACTGGTGAGCCGGGCCGTGGATGCCCAGGCCGACGCCATCGAGCAGGTGGCCCAGGGCATCGACCAGATCTCCGGCGTGGTGCAGTCCAACTCCGCCACGGCCGAGGAGAGCGCCGCCACCAGCCAGGAGCTGTCCGGGCAGGCGGATTCCCTCAAGAGTCTGGTGGGCCGCTTCACCTTGAAGGACCGCTCCGTGATGTCCGGCAGTACCTTCTGATGAAGTTCGTACATCTTTCGGACCTGCACTTGGGCAAGCGGGTCAACGGCTTCTCCATGGTGGAGGAGCAGCGGGATAGTTTGACAAAAATCCTTGCCATCCTGGACCGGGAACAGCCCCAGGCGGTGCTCATCGCCGGGGACGTCTACGACCGGGCGGTGCCCAGCACCGAGGCGGTGAGCCTCTTTGATGACTTCCTGGTCCAGCTGGCCCGGCGGAAGCTGTCCGTCCTTCTCATCAGCGGCAACCACGATTCCCCGGAGCGTTTGGCCTTCGGGGGGCGTCTGCTGGAGCGCAGCGGTGTCCACCTCTCCCCGGTCTACTGCGGGCAGGTGGAGCCGGTGGTGCTGGAGGATCAATATGGACCGGTACTGTTTTATCTCCTGCCCTTTCTTAAACCCGCCCAGGTCCGGCCCTTTTTCCCGGAACGGGAGATCAATTCCTATGATGATGCCGCCGCTGCGGCCATAGATGCCATGGAGGTGCCGGAGGGGGCGCGCTGTGTGCTGCTGGCCCATCAGTTCGTCACCGGGGCGGTGCGCAGTGAGTCCGAGGAACTTTCCGTAGGCGGGACAGACAACGTGAACGCCAGCCGCTTCGACCCCTTTGATTATGTCGCCCTGGGCCACCTCCACGCCCCCCAGAAGGTGGGGCGGGAGACCCTGCGCTATTGCGGCGCCCCGCTGCAGTATGCCTTCTCCGAGGTGGGGGAGAAATCCCTCACCGTGGTGGAGCTGGCGGAAAAGGGCGTATGCACCGTTGCTGCCGTCCCCCTGGAGCCCCGGCACCGGATGCTGGAGCTTCGGGGGCTTTACGATACCGTGACCAGCAAGGCATACTATGAAGCCCGGGGCTGTCAGGAGGATTATGTCCATATCATCCTCACCGACGAGGAGGACATCCCCGAGGCGGTCCATAAGCTCAAAGCGGTCTATCCCCGGCTCATGAAACTCAGTTACGACAACCACCGTACCCGAGCCGCTGGAGTAGAGGTCCCTGAGGACCAGGATGTCCGGCAGCAGGACCCCCTGGAGCTGTTGGAATCCTTCTATGAGGCCCAGAACGGGCAGGCCATGAGTCAGGAGCAGCGGGAATTTTCCCGCCAACTCCTGGAACGCATTTGGGAGGGGGAGCCATGAGACCTTTACAGCTGACCCTGTCCGCCTTCGGTCCCTATGCCGGGGAGACTGTCTTAGATTTGGAACGTCTGGGGACAGGCGGGCTTTATCTCATCACCGGCGATACCGGGGCGGGAAAGACCACCATTTTTGATGCCATCACCTATGCCCTTTACGGGGAGGCCAGCGGGCGGGAGCGGAAGGCATCCATGTTCCGCTCCACCTATGCCCAAGCCGATACCCCCACCTTTGTAAAGCTGGTGTTTTCCTATCAGGGCCAGAGCTATACGGTCCGCCGGAATCCCGAGTATCTCCGTCCTGCCAAGCGGGGGGATAAATTGGTCATCCAGCGGGCGGAGGAGGAACTTCATCTGCCTGACGGGCGGGTCCTCACCAAGCGCCAGGAGGTCAACGACGCCATCGAAACCCTGATCGGCCTGGACCGGGGGCAGTTCGCCCAGATCGCCATGATCGCCCAGGGGGAATTCCGCCAGCTGCTTTTGGCGGAGACCAAGGAACGGCAGAAAATCTTCCGGGAAATTTTTCAGACCCGGTACTATCAGCTCTTCCAGGACCGCGTGAAGTCGGAAGCCGCCGCCCTGGAGCAGACCTGCCAAAAAGCCCGGGACAGCGTACAGCAGTACATGGGTGGCATCCTCTGCCCTCCGGAGGATCCCTTGCGGGAGAAGGTCCAGCAGGCCCAGGCGGGAGCCCTTCCCTTTCCGGAGGTACTCTCGCTTTTGGATGCTTTGCTTGCACAGGACCAGCAGGCGGAAACGGTCTGCGCCCAGCAGCTGGACCAGCTGGACACACAGCTGCAGGAGATCAGCGCCCGTCTGGTCCAGGCAGAGGAGCTAGAGAAAGCCCGTAAGGCTCTGGTCCAAGCGGAGGCGGCCGTGACCGTCCAGAAGGCCAGGGAGGCGGACCTGCAAGCCGCTTTGGACACAGAGCAGGCCAAGGCGCCCCAGCGGGAGGCGCTGTCCAAGGAGATCGGCACGCTGGAAGCCCTTTTGCCCCGCTACGAAGAGTTGGAGAAACACGCCGCAGACCTGTCCGGAACTGAGAACGAAATCAAACAGCTGCGGACCGTCCTTCTTCAAAAAGAAGCGGCTCAGGAGGAACAAAACACTCGCTGCACCGCCTGTCAGGAAGAAGCCGCCGCCCTAGCTAAGGCCGGGGAAGTCCGGGAACGCCTCCAGGGGGAGCGGGCGCGGGCGCTCCAGCGGCAGGACGATTTACAGCGTCTGGCCCGAGCCCTTCGGGACTGGATGCAAAGCGGTACCGCCCTGGAAAACGCTCAGGACCGGTATCAGCAGGCCCGGGCCCAGGCGGACGCCGCCCAGCAGCAGTACCGGCAGAAAAACAAAGCCTTCTTGGATGCCCAGGCGGGGCTTTTGGCCCAGGGTCTGGCGGATGGGGCGCCCTGTCCGGTCTGCGGCTCCCTGGACCATCCCGCCCCAGCGGCAGCGCCTCTGGAAGCCCCCACGGAAGCGGCGCTGAAAAAGGTACAGCAGCGAGCCGAAGCCGCCCAGAAGGAAGCCATGGAGCGCAGCCGAGAGGCCGGCTCCTGCAAGTCTGCCCTGACACAGCTGGAAAAGGCGGCGGCGGAGCTGGCGGAGCGGCTGCTCCCCGGCTGTTCTCCGGAATCGGCCCAGGGCAAACTTTCCCCAGCGTTGGACGAGGCGGCGCAGGCAATCCAAACGCTGGAGGTCCAAGTCCGGGACGCCGAGCGGCAGGTCAAGCGCAAGGGCGTCCTGGACCAGCAGCTCCCCGTTCTGGAAAAGGCCCGCTCGGACTTGGCGGCGGAAATCGCCCAGCAGCGGGAAGCCTTGGCCGGAGCGGAAAGCCGCCAGCGGGAGCTGACCCAGCAGTGCGGCTTCCTCCGCGCCCAGCTCCCCTACCCCGACGCCAAAGACGCCCAAGTCCAGCTGAAAACCCTCTCGCTGCAAAAAAAGAACTTGGAAGAGGCCCTGCGTCAGGCAGAGAAAGCCTGCACCGACTGCAAAACCGCCCTGGCCGCCGCCGAAGCCCGGAAGCAGTCGCTGTCTGAGCGGATATCCGGCGCGCAATCCGTCGACATCCCCGCCGACCAAGCGCGTCAAGCCCAGCTCCAGGAGCGGCGGAAGCTGCTCCAAGGCCAAAGCAAGGCCCTTCACACCCGGCGCAGCACCAATCAGGCTGTCCGGGGGAATTTGAGCGGCAAGGCGGCAGAACTGGAGGCGCTGGAACAACGCTATCCCTGGCTGCGCGCCCTATCCGACACCGTCAACGGGACCCTCACCGGCAAGCAGAAGCTGGCCCTGGAGACCTATGTGCAGATCACCTGCTTTCAGCGCATCCTTCATCGGGCCAACACCCGCTTCATGGTCATGTCCGGGGGACAGTACGAGCTGCGGCGGCAGGAAGTCGCCGACAGCAACCGCGGCCAGAGCGGCCTGGAGCTGGAAGTCCTGGACCACTACAACGGCAGCCGGCGCAGTGTACGCTCTCTCTCCGGCGGGGAGTCCTTCCTGGCCTCCCTGTCTCTGGCCTTGGGGCTTTCCGATGAGATCCAATCCAGCGCCGGAGGGGTGCGGCTGGATACCATGTTTATCGACGAGGGCTTTGGGACCTTGGACGAGGAAACCCTCCAGCAGGCCATGAAGGCCTTCTCTGCCTTGGCGGAGGGGGACCGGTTGGTGGGGATCATCTCCCATGTGGGGGAGCTCAAGGACCGCATCGACAAGCAGATCGTCGTCACCAAGGCCCGCAGCGGCGGGAGCCGGGCGGAGATCGTGGTGTGAATTTCCAAGGCGCTTTGGTTGACAGCCTTCGCCAGAAACGGTATGATAGAAAATAGTCCTCCCGGACCATACATAGAAAACAGAATGTGAGTGAACGAACGCTATGAAACAACGCCTATCCACCTTCTTCCTGGCCCTCTTGATGGGCCTATCTTTGAGTGCCTGCGGCGGCAATGACACATTTTATCCCGCCACAGTCACCACCTCCGACGGCAGCAGCACCGAGACCCTCACCGTCACCGAGGACGGTTATTATAACAGCCAGGAGGAAGTGGCCCTTTACCTCAGCCTATACGACCACCTTCCCGACAACTACGTCACCAAGCAGGAAGCCCAGCGGCAGGGCTGGACCGGCGGCAGCGTAGAGCCCTACACCGGCGAAGGCACCGCCATCGGCGGCGATCGTTTCGGCAACTATGAGGGCCTTCTTCCAGAGGAGGCCGGACGACAGTATCAGGAATGCGACATCGACACCGTGGGGACCTCCTCCCGGGGCGCGAAGCGCATCGTCTTTTCCAACGACGGTCTGATCTACTACACCGAGGACCACTATGAGAGCTTCCAGCTCCTCAGCGGGGAGCCCTGAGCATGGAGGTCATCCGTCTCGACGCCGCCGCCCTCACCCAGCGGCAGAGCGCCTTTGACACCCTGGAGGCCGCTTTGGATCTGCCCTCCTGGTGGGGGCGGAATCTGGACGCCCTCCACGACTGCCTCACCGAGGCCCCCCGGCACATCGCCCTGCGAAACCGGGACCTTTTGGAGGGTACGGACTTCGGCCGCCGCCTTTGTCGGGTTTTGGAGGAGGCCGCGGAGGAAAACCCTCTCTTGGAGCTCACCGACGCCCCCTTCCGCATCCTCTTTCTTTGTCACGGCAACATCTGCCGCAGTCCCATGGCGGAGTTCGTCATGAAGGATCTGGTGGAAAAGGCTGGACTGGCGGAACGGGTAGAGATTGCCTCTGCCGCCACCAGCACCGAGGAGATCGGCAGCCCCGTCTATCCCCCCGCCCGGCGGAAGCTGGCGGAGCACGGCATCGGCTGTTCCGGGAAGACTGCCCGGCAGATGACAGCGGGGGATGTTGAAACCTTCGACCTGCTCATCGGCATGGACGCGGCCAATCTGCGCAATATGCGCCGTCTCTGGGGCGAGGCTGGGGAGGGGAAGGTTTTCCGCCTCATGGACTTCACCAAAACCCCAAAGGACGTGGCCGACCCCTGGTACACCCGGGACTTTGAGGCCACATGGCAGGACGTATCCCGGGGCTGTCGGGGGCTGCTGGACTGGCTCCAGGCAGAAATTTGATCGTATAGAGAGAAGGCAGAGCATGGAAGTCAAATGTAATCGCTGCGACGGGGTCTACCGCCTGCGCAGCGGGAAGTTCGGTGTATTTGCCGGCTGTTCCAACTTTCCCCAATGCCGCTCCACCATGAAGCTCCCGGCGTTCTTGCAGGCCACGGGGCTGACCGAGGCGGAGGCTTTGGAGGCGGCGGGGCTGGTCCCGCCCAAGCGTTTTGTGGTCTTTGATGTGGAGACGCCCAACAGCGCCAACGACCGCATGAGCGCCATTGGCGTTACCGTGGTGGAGGGCGGGGCCATCGTGGAGGAGTTTGCTTCCCTGGTGAATCCGGAGACGCACTTCGACCCCTTCAACATCCGTCTCACCGGCATCACCCCCGAGGCGGCGGCCCAGGCTCCCGCGTTTCCCGCGCTCTGGCCCAAGCTGGAACCCATGTTTTCCAACGGTTTGCTTGTTGCCCACAACGCACCCTTTGATATGGCGGTATTGGCGAAGTGTCTGGGGGGGTATGGCATTCAATGGCGAAGCAGTGCTGCCTATGCCTGCACTGTTCGTATGGGGCGGGACTGTTATCCGGATCTGCCCAACCATAAGCTCAACACCCTCTGCGCCCATCTGGGCATCCAGCTGGACCACCATCAGGCCAGCAGCGACAGCCACGCCTGCGCCCTGCTCTTGCTGGATTATTTGGAACGTGGCGTCGATGTGCGCCGGTTTCGGCGGGTGTATGATTTGGGCAGTGTTCGCGTTGAAGGGCAGGTTTCTTTGCTTCTCTAACGTTTCCCCCTGCCCCTCGGGTCCCCGCCGGGCTCCGCCCTGGACCCGCCGCCTTTTGAAAAAGGTGGACGAAAACTTTATCCCCTCCCTCTATGGCAAGGCCCGGACGTTTGACCGTCCGGGCCTTTTGGTATCCTCTTCTCTTATAGGTATTCTTCTAGGCACAGGCCCTGCTCTGTGATTTCTCGGGCCGCTTCGGTGCCCACATAGCGGTAGTGCCAGGGCTCGTAGCCGATGCCGGTGAGACTGCTCTTATCCGTGGGGTAGCGCAGGATGAAGCCATAGTCTGCGCAGTGGGCCATGAGCCACTGCTGCACCGGTGTGTTTTCTTGCTGCTCGTTGAGGTTTTGGTTGGATATGTCCACGATATCCACCGCTAAGCCGCTCTGGTGTTCGCTGGTTCCCGGCGGAGCCACCCATCGGGCTGCTCTCTGCCGGGCCTCCTCCTGGGTGCAGCCTTGGGCGAGGTACTTCTGCACTTGCCGGTCAAACAGGGCTTGCTGTTTTTCCTGGGTGCGGTAGGAGGAGCAGATCAGGGGTGAGAGGCCCGCCGCTCGGGCGTCGTCCATCATCTGCTGCAAGGCGGGGTAAGCCCGGCTGTCCACGGCGTGGCCGTTTTGCAGCTGGGTCAGCTCCGGGACCTGGAAGTCGTCGGGGAGGGGGTTGTCCCCGTTGACCAGGAGCAGCTTCCAGTCCTCCGAACCTGTCGGGTCTGCCGAAGGCTCCGTGGGGGGCTGTCCCTGCTGGATCATCTGGGTTTTTCCCGGCGCGGCGTCGGGGGTGCGCTGCACCCCGGCGGTAGACCGGCCCAGGAGGAAGCCGCTCAGGAACAAGCCCGCGCCCAGCAGCGCCAATAGCAGGCGGAAGGACTGGGTTAGGCGGCGGCGTCTGCGGGGACGGGGACGATAGGTGTAACTGTACTGCCCATAGGCAGCGGAACGTTGGGGAACAGCCGGCATAGGGAACACTCCTTTTCCCGCCTTCCCTCCGGCTTCGGGGGACAGGCGTTTTTACTGTCCCCAGAATACACTGGCTTTGCCGCAAACTTCCCGCGCTTTTGCATCCCTTTCCCGCCGTTTTTGCATCCATTCTCCATCATTTTCGCTCTATCACCCGGCTGATGCGCTTCCCGTCCATGTCCACAATGTCATATTCCGCCTGCTTTCCATCCTCCGGCAGGATGGAACGGGGCTGAATGCTCAGCATGGTCGGCATCAGGTAGATGTAGTAGTAAAGGTCGGTCCCCGTCACCCGCACGCAGCTGGTTTTGTACTCTATCACAATGCTGTCCTCCTCCCCGGTCATGCCCAGGTATTGGAGGAAGGCTCGGGCGATGGCCTCTCGTTCCTCGTCCCCTGACTCCCATAGATTCGGTCCGGAGAGGATCAGGGAGAGGACTTTTTCCGTGGTCTCATCCAAGACCAGGTCCAACGTCCAAATCTTTTCAGACCATCTCAAATCAATATAGCTGGCGATCATGCCGCTCTGGTTGGAGTCATAAAGGATTCGCCGCTCTCCATGAATGCCCGGAACGGACTGGGGAAGGCGCTCTTCAAGCTGGGGGAGGTACTTCGCCAGGGTGCGGAGGGCCTCCAAGGCCCGCTGCTCTAGGTTGCCGCTGTGCACCACGAGACTGCTGCCTCCATGATCCGGACCCGTATTGCTGTCCATAGGGAGGTCCTCGCTGCTGGAATCCACAGTGTTTGCATCCATCACAGCCCCTCCCCCATTCCACCGGGACAGGAGTTCTGCGCGCTTCGTCAAATCCTCCAAGGGGGAGAAGAGGGTATCCGCGCTCTCCTCGGCGTTGACGTGGTTGAAAAACTCCCGGTCTCGGGCTTGGGACAGGCCCGGCGGCAGCACCGCCGAGGCGATCACCACCAAGGCCATCCCCAGCAGGAGCAGCCAGCTGCGGATTCGCTTCATATCTCCATCCCTCCCTTCAAGTGGACCCGCACCGTGGTGCCTTCTCCCCAGGTGCTCTCCAGCTCCAAGCTGCCGCCGTGGAGGGCCACGATCCGCTGGCACAATGCTAAGCCTAAGCCCGCGCCTCCCTGGGCCCGAGCACGGGATTTGTCCACCATGTAAAAAGGCTCCGTCACCCGGGACAGCTCCCCCGGGGGGATGCCCTTGCCGTTGTCTATGACCTGGATGCAGTAGCCCCCAGGCTCCGCCCTGCCCTCCAGGCAGATGGTCCCGCCGCCCTCCATAGCCTTACGGGCGTTGTCCAAGAGGTTCAGGCAGACCATCTCCATCAAGTCCGGCTCCAGGCGCTGCCGGGAGGGCTCCGCCTGGATGGTCAGGCGGATGTCCAGCTCCTCCAAGGCCGGACCCAGGGTCCCGCCCACCAGAGCCAAAAAGTCCGGCATGGATACCTCCCGGAGGGGGAAGTCCCGGCGGTCCAGGACGATGAGCTCCAGCATTTTCTGGGACAGGGCTTCCAAGCGCCGGCCCTCCCGAAAGATATACCCGGCGCTCTCCTGGACCTGCTGGGCGGTGGCGGGGCGGGAGCGGAGCAGGTCCGCGTAGCCGATGATGGAGGTCAGGGGCGTTTTCAGCTCATGGGCGAAGCTGCCGATGAACTCCTCTTGGCGGCGGGCAACGTCGGTCAGCGTCTGGACTTGGGCCTCCAGCCGCTCGGCCATGGTGTTGAAGTCCTGGGAGAGCTGGCCCAGCTCGTCGTCGCTGTCCACCGCCACCCGTTCCTCCAACGCCCCCTCTGCCAAGCGGCGGGAAGCCGCGGAGAGGCAGGCCAGAGGCCGGAAGATCAGGTAGGACACCAGCAGGGACACCACGCCCACCGCCGCCACCAGGGCCAGCATAAAGGTGAAAAAGTTCTGATACTGCTCTCCCCGGGCGGCGAAGAGGACGCTGACGTCCCGGCAGTTTTCTAGGTACAGCGTCCCGCCCACCAAGCGCAGGGCGCTGGCGGCGTGGAGGTAGGTCCGCTCCCCCACCCGCTGGAGCATCCAGCCCCGCTGGGAGTCGTCCAGCTGGGAGACCAGCGGCTCTGCCTGCACCGGCAGGCTGCCCTGACCGCCCTGCCGCTCTCCCGTCTCGTCGCTGATGCGGAAGGGCACCGCAGCCCCTCCGGAGGTGACCTCCACCTTCTCCGCCCGCTTCGCCACGTCCTCTGGGTAAGCGGCGGAGGGGAAACTGCCCATCTCCCGGTGCAGGGCATAGCGCAGCAGGTCGTTGATCTCGTAGAGCTGCGCCGCCTCCCGCTCCACGGAGCTGCGCAGCTGCTCGTCGATGAGGAAGTAGCCGCCCAGGGAGCAGGCCAGCACGGTGACGATGACCATGCTGCAAAAGAGCTTCCAAAAGAGTTTCACCTCACACCTCCAAACGGTAGCCCACTTTGTACACCGCCACCAGGCGCTTCTCCAAGCCCAGCTTTTTGCGCATACGCTGGATGTGCAGGTCTACCGTGCGGCTGTCCCCCATGTACTCCTCTCCCCAGACCCGCTCGTAGAGGCGGTCCCGGTAGAGGGCGATGTTCTTGTTTTGTACAAAGAGAAGCAGCAGTTCGTACTCCTTGGCCGTCAGAGCCACAGGCGCCCCGTTCCGGCGCACCAGGCGGGCGGCGGTGTCGATCTCGATGTCCGGCGGAAGCGAAAGCACCCGCCCGGTCTTGCCGCAGCGGCGCAGCACCGTCTCCACCCGGGCCAGGAGTTCCATCAGCTCAAAGGGCTTTGTGATGTAGTCCTCCGCCCCCAGGCGCAGGCCCTTTACCCTGTCCTGGACGGTCCCCTTGGCGGTGAGGAAGATCACCGGCACCTCCAGGCTCTTACAATATTCCAGTACCTCGTACCCGTCGGCCTTGGGGAGCATGATGTCCAGGAGCACCAGGTCGAAGGGCGTGCTGTCCAGGAGGTCCGCCGCAGCGGTGCCGTCGCTGGCCCAGGTACAGTGATAGCCTGCGTCCTCCAGGGCGCTGCGGATGAGGTTGGCGATGGGGGCCTCGTCTTCGGCAATGAGGATCTTGTTCATGGTCATCCCTCCTGCATTGGTTTTGCATACAGTTTGCCTGTTCTTCCCATCATTTTTGCATCGTTTGGGACTGTTTTCCCGGTTTGGAGGGAAATTCTACCGTCCCAGAGAGAACGAACAGGCCAAGCCTGCCCGCCTGGGGCAAGACCTGGCCTGTCCGTTTCTCACTTCTTACCTTCGATCCCAGACGCCGGAGACGGCGGCATCCTTTAGCCGGAACCGGGCCACCAGATCCTTGAGCATCGCCGCCTGCCCGGAGAGCTGTTCACTGGCGGCGGCGCTGGCCTCGGCGTTGGCTACGTTGCTCTTCACCACCGCGGAGATCTGTTCGATCCCGTGGGAGATCTCCTGGGCGTTGCCCGCCTGCTCCTGGGTATAGGCCGCGATGCCGTTGAGCAGGCCGCTCATCTCGTCGGCCTGATCCACCACCGACAGGATGGAGTCCCCCGTCTCCTGGGCGGCGCGGACCCCTTCGGCCATGGCCGCTACCGTCTGGCCCAGCAGGACGGTCGTCTCCTGGGCCGCTTCGGAGGATTTCCCCGCCAGGGCCCGGACCTCGTCGGCCACCACCGCAAAGCCCTTCCCTGCTGTCCCTGCCCGGGCCGCTTCCACGGCGGCGTTCAGGGCCAGGATGTTGGTCTGGAAGGCGATGTCCTCGATGGTCTTGACGATGTTGTTGATCTCCGCCGACTTTTCGCTGATGCGCTGGATGACCTGGGTCATGTTCTGCATCTTGCCGCTGCTGTCCAGCAGGCCGCCTTTCACCTGCTGGGAGATCTGGCTGGCCTTCTGGGCCTCCTGGGCGATCTTCTGGACGCTGTCGGACACGGACCCGATGTGGTTTGCCAGGGCATCCACCTCAGCGGCCTGCTCTGTGGAGCCTTGAGAGAGCTCCATGGCCCCGCCGGAAACCTGCTCCGCCCCGGCCGCCACCTCGCTGGATGCCTTATGCAGCTGGCCTATGGTGTCGTTGAGGGCGTAGGAGATCTCGTCCAGGGAGGTCTTGATTTTTTCAAACTCCCCGTCGTACTCGTTCTCCAGGGTAAAGGCCAGGTTTCCCCCGGCGATCTCCCGGAGCTTTTCCGAGATCTCGTTGATGTATTTCACATAATCCCGCAGGCGCAGGGTGACTTGATTGAAGTTATCCGCCAAAACCCCCAGCTCGTCCCGGGACCGATACTGAATGCTCTGCTCCAGCTCCCCCTGGGCGATGCGGGTGGCCACCTGGCTCAGCTCCGCCACGGGACGGCTGATGATATATCGGACCTGAAAGAGCACCAGCAGCAGCATGATCACCACAGTCAACGCCGCCACCGCCAGCATGGACCCCGTCAGCTGGTGGAGCTCCTGGAGGACCTCATCCTGGGATACATGGGCCACCGCCACCCAGTCGCTGCCGGGGACCGGCTCTACCTGGATATAGGTCTTTTCAAAGGTGGACAGACCCATGTTCCCCGACTGGATCTGCTGGCTGGCATAGACGTACCGTGCATCGGTGATCTCGCTGAGCTGTTTCCCGCTGAGTTCGGGGTCTGGGTGTCCGATGATGGTGCCGGTGCGGGTATCCACTAGGAAGATGCCGCCGGTCTCCTCCAGCTGAACCTCCCGGACGATCTCGGAGATGGAGGAGAGGTAGACATCCGCCGCCGCCACCCCGCGCACCGCGCCGCCGGCACTGCGCAGGACGCCGGACGCCCCTACCACATTGCTCTGGCTGTCCTCGTCAAAATACACGTCTCCCAAGATAAAGGCGTCGGACTGGATGCCATCCTGATACCAGCTCTTCTCCGAAGCCCGGAAGTCCGGTCCGGGGACGAAGGACGCGTGGTAGAGGGAGCCGTCTGTCAGGGCCACATACAGCCCCGCCGGGTAGGCCGGGTTCTGGTCTACGGTATGCCGGATGTACTGGGTCATCGCCGGAACGTCCATGTCCGCATATTCGATGGTATCCCGCTGGGTCTCCAGCATGGTCAGTGTCTTGTTCATCCAGGCTTCCGTCTCCTGGATGGTCCGCTCGGTGGTGGTGCGCAGGAGGGCCTCGCTCTTCTCCAGCAGGGTGTGGGACATCTGGTAATACACCACGCCCAACAGCACCGCCACGGCAACGACCACGCTTACCACGATCACCGCCGCCAGTTTTCCTGTGATTCCGACACCCCTTCCTTGCCCTGGGACCCTTCTCTTTTCTTCCTTCATAACCTGTCGCCTCTTCTCTCTTTTTTGCCGCGAGCCGCGCGCTGCCAGGAAAAAGCCCTCCGGCTCGCCGTTTTCTGCTTTTATTATACGCGATGGTATGGAAGATAGCAAGCATCCTGCCATCTTTTTCAAACACCCGTTTCCCTTTTGTCCCTAAAAACAGCGGCCCCGCTTCCGCGAGACCGCTGTTGCTCCTATCCTTTCCAAGGTTAAAATTTTTCCGCCCACTTTCGCAGCTCCCCCGCCTTGCTGCTGCCGGGGAAGCACTTGCCCTGGCACAGCTGCGCGCCGGGACAGGAACCCTTCAGCGAGTCGTTCACCTGTCCCATGCCGCTGGCGGAAAAACTGGACTGCGATACTTTTCCGGTATGGCAGCCGTCATCCCTCCTTGGACTCCAGCTTGGGCCCAGGCCCCTGGAACTCCCGCCGGCGGATGAAGAAGTAGGAGAACAGCACCAACACTGCCGTGGTCACCCAGGTCACCGGATAGACGTTGAGCAGCATCTCAAAGCTGGAGGACCACTGGAACACAGTGAACAGCCACGCCACCCGCAGCACACAGGAGCCGAAGACCGTCAGCACCGCCGGCAGCAGGGAGTGGTTCATCCCCCGCAGGGCACTGCCGGGGACTTCATAGAGACTGGGCAGGCAGGCGAAGATCTCCACCCGCAGGACGCGGACCAGGGCATACTCCACCGCCCCGGGGTCTGGGGTGTAGATGCGGATCAGGGGGGCGCGGAAGAGCACGAAGGTCATGCTCATACACAGCGTCCCAATCAGGGCGCCGATGGTACAGATGCGGAAGATCCGCCTGCACCGCTGGTAGTCCCCCGCCCCGAAGTTCTGGCTGGTGAAGGTCACCGCCGCCTGGGAAAAGGCGCTGACCACAAAGTAGGTGAAAAACTCAAAGTTCACCGCCGCCGCCGACCCGGCCATGGCATCGGAGCCAAAACTGTTGATGGCGGTCTGAATGAACACGTTGGACAGGGAGAAGACCATACCCTGTAAGCCCGCCGGGGCACCGATGAGGAAGACCCGGCGGAAATGGTCCTTGTTCAGGCTGAGCTGGTGCAGGTCCAGGCGGAAGGTCTCCTCCTCGTGGCAGAGGAAGTAGAGGATCAGTCCGGCGCTGACGCTGTTGGACAGCACCGTGGCGATCCCCACCCCGGCCACCCCCAGGCGAAAGACGATCACCAGCAGCAGATTCAATCCCACGTTGATGACTCCTGCCAGAAGGAGGGCATAAAGGGGACGTTTCGTATCCCCCTTGCTGCGCAGGATGGCAGAGCCGAAGTTATAGAGCATGAAAAAAGGCATCCCCAAAAAGTAGATGCGCAGGTATACGGTGGCCAGGTCCAGCACGTCCAGGGGCGCGTCGGTAACCAGCAGGATGGGTTTTGCCAAAAATTGGCCCAGGACCAGCAAGATCCCCCCGCTGATGAGGGCCACGCTGATGACCGTATGGACCACGTCTCGGATCTCCTTCTTCCGGCCCAGGCCGATGAAGTGGCCGATGACCACGTTGGCCCCTACGGAAAGGCCGATGAAAAGATTCGTCAATAGGTTGATGGCGGCGGTGTTGCCTCCCACCGCCGCCAGGGCCTGATGGCCGGCAAAATGCCCCACCACGGCCATGTCTGCCGAGTTGAATAATTGCTGTAAGATGCTGCTGGCCGCCAGGGGCAGGGCGAAGAGCAAGATCTTATCCAGCAAGGAACCGTGGAGCATATCCACCTGCCGCTGTTTTCTTTCTGTTTTCTGTGCAAGGCGCATTTCCTTCATCCTTCCAATGTGAAGTTCTGGCCATGATAATAGATCTCTTGGATACGGTCTCGGTAAGGCTGGCTCTCCGGCCGGCGTTTCAGGCGCTGGACAATGGGGAAGTCCTCCCAACTGTGCATCGGGAAGGCCGCTTTGGCCTGGACGGTGCGCATCAGCCAGTCGAAGCCCCACCAGTAGGCGTCCCCCTGGCGGGGGTCCAGGACCAGGAAGGCCGCGTCGATGGCCCGGCCTTGGAGCTGGGCGGCGGCAGCTTTGAAATCCCGTTCCATGGTTTCATTCCAGGGGGACGGCTCCCCCTCCCAATGCCACCAGTTCAGGTCCCCGGCGTGAAAGAGCGTCCTGCCCTCTGCCTCCACCAGGAACGCGACCCCGGCGTCGGTGGAAGGCAGGGTCTGGATCTGCAGGGGGCCCAGAGTCAAGGTATGCCCCGGGCCCAGGCGGCAGACCTGTTCCTCCACGATCCCCAGCGCCGCCTTTCGCTTGGCGGAGAGGCGGATGCAGCTGCCCAGAATATACCACACGTTGTCCATACCCAGGGCGGAGAAAATCTCCGGGGAATAGTGGTCCCCGTGGTGGTGGCTGTTGAAGACGTAGAGGGGACGGCTGCGGTCATAGTCCGGTACCGTTCCCCCGTACCAGTCGAAGAGCAGGGAGCAGGTGTCCAGCTCCACCAGGAAGGCACTGTGATAGAGAAAGGTGATGTTCATTTCTTATCGTACGCCTCACTGAATCGCTGGAACATGGCGCTGACCTCTGCCCGGGTGGCGGTCCCGGCGGGGTCCAGCATCCCGGTATCCCGGCCAGAGAGGATGCCCCGCTCTACCGCCCAGAGCACGGCCTCTTGGGCCCAGTCGGAGACGGCTCCGGCATCTGGGAATCGCTCCAAGCTGCCTTTGGTGGTAACGTTGTACTGTAAGTTTTTGCTGGCGTAGTTGTAAAGCATGACGGCCATCTGCTCCCGGGTCAGACGGTTCGCGGGGGCATAGCGGCCCTCACCCACGCCGTTGACCACTTCCTTGTCCTCCGCCCAAGCTACGGGACCAGAATACCACTGGTCCGGGGGCACGTCGGTAAAGGAGGAATTGCCATCGGTGGCGGGTTCTCCCGCCAAGCGATAGAGGACCGTGGCCAGCATGGCCCGAGTCACTGCGGATTTGGGGGCAAAGGTGTTGTTGTTCACCCCGGTAAACAGGCCCTCCACATAGGCATAGCAGGCATACGAGTAATACCAATCGGTGATGACCAAATCCGTGAAGGGCGTAACCTCCGCCCCGGAGGGATTGCTGGTGACGCTGCCCTCCCAGAAGAGGAGCGCCGCGTCGGAGAGGACTTCGATGGTGGCCGTGGCCTGTTCTCCAACGATGTAGCGGTGTCCTTCCGCCAGGCCCAGCTCGGCGGCGGCTTCCCCCACGGTGGCGTCGATAATCTGTCCGCCGGAGACTTTCGCGCTGGCGGTCCCCGCCTGGAAGACCAGGACAGAGCCTTGGCCCAACGTGATGGTATCGCCGCGGGCGCACTGCTTGCTGTTGATATAGCTGACGCCCTCTCCCATCCCCAGTTTGCCCAGGACCTTCTGATAGGTGGCGGAAACCGCCGCCTCGATTTTCTGGTCGATCTGGTTTGCAAGCTCTGTCTGGTAGGTTCCCTCCACGTAGTCCTGGGAGACCAAGGGGTCCGATGCGCTGCCGCCTGCGGCGTAAGCCGTGGTACTGAACAGCAGGGCTGCTGTCAGGGCCAGGACAGGGATTCGTTTCATAGCTGCCGCCTCTCTTTCTGCGCTGTAAGGGCGCCGGGTGGGGGCCGCGGCGCTTTGTTTCTACACCAGTTTACTGTATTTTACGAGAAAAGTCAATGTATCAGTTTTTGGGACACGAAATATCCTAACCATGCCGACGCTCCTCCTGATAGCTTTTCCAACTGTCTTCCCGGGTGGGAACCTGCGCCACTTTCCATGTAAATTTCTGCCGGAACAGCGGCCATGAGAGCCGGTCCATCCACTGAAGGAGGCGTTCTGGTGAGAGTGCTTGCTCCTCACGGATAAAAATCACCGCATAGTAAGGGGACTGAGGCAGGGACTTAACCTGGAAGATATCGTTCCCACGCTCCTGAAACTGGTTGCACACCGAAATATCTGGAGCATAGTACCGGTAGTACAGCCAACCCACGAAAAAGTCCAGCTCCCCCCGGCACAGGGCCTCCGCCTTCTGGAGGAAGATAGGGTAGGACGGGTCATCTTCTTCCAGAAACTCCCCCGGGACACACAGTCGTTTCAATGCCGGAATCGTGTCCAGGTCTAGGTGGAAATAGAAGTCTTTCCCGGTCTCATCCTTTGTGATGCTGAACTCGGCACTCTCGGCGGGTGCGGCAAAGCCGTGTGCGCTCCACCAGTAATCCCAGTGGCGTATCTGTAAATATCGCGTTTCATTCATAGGCGTCCTCACTTTCCCGTACAAAAAGGACCGCCTTTCCAAAATTGGAAAGGCGGAGCCTTTTGTGCTGTCACTGATAGAAAAACGATTGACAGGCTCTGCTCTCAGCCCTGCTGCTGAAACTGGAGTTTGAGCCGGTCCGCGATGATGGCAATAAATTCGGAATTGGTAGGCTTACCCTTGATGCTCTCTGGTGTGTAGCCGAAATACTTATGCAAAACGTCCACCTCGCCTCGGTCCCAAGCCAATTCAATGGCATGGCGGATGGCGCGCTCCACCCGAGACGCTGTGGTATTGAATTTCCGTGCTACTTCAGGGTAAAGGATCTTCGTAACGGCATTGATGACCTCCATATCCATGACCACCATGCTGATGGCCTCTCGAAGATACTGGTACCCCTTCACATGGGCGGGTACTCCAATCTCATGGATGATGGCGGTGATACTGGCTTCCAGCTTCAGACGGTAGGAAGAGGTCCGGCTGCCGCCGTCCAGCACCTCGACCCGGTCGGGATGGGAGAGCATCTGGATGCGTTCGACTACGGAGTCGATCTGACAAGGCTTCATCATATAGTAATCCCCGCCTCTTGCCGCCACCTGGTCGGCCATGGAGCCCCAGGCGAAGTTGGAGAGGACCAGGGTATTGATCGGTAAGGCTCTCACCTCGTCCAGAACATGGAACCCGTCCATACCGCCCAGCACCAGGTCAAGGACCAGGACATCGGGCAGCAGTTCTTTGCAGCGTTCGATGGCTTCTTGTCCGTTTCCGGTCTCACCCACCAAAACCAGGTCATCCTTGATGGAGATCGCCTTGACAAGGGTGTCACGGAAAGTTTCGTTAGCGTCAGCGATCAGGATTTTTTTCTTTTCTTCCATGATTGATCCTCTCTCTTAGGGTGCCGTTTTCCACGGCTCCCCCGATTATAATTTTTGGCCTACAGCTTGCTGAACGAATTTCTGCCATGTGCTGCCACTGCGCGCCATAATGGCAAAGAGGGACAGTCCAACGACTGCCCCTCCTGGTGTTGGCGCTACCTATTTTCCCGGTCCGTCTCCAGACAAGTATTTTCGGCGCGAGTGAGCTTAACTTCCGTGTTCGGGATGGGAACGGGTGGACCCTCACCGCAATCAACACCAACTATTATATTGTCGTTCCTGGGGGA
>JAAWAE010000006.1 GCA_022792035.1 Ruminiclostridium sp.
ACGGCGACGAGTGGGTCATCAACGGTGAGAAGTGCTTCATCACCAACGGCGGCGAGGCTGACATCGTCTGCGTGTTCGCTGCTACAGATCCCACTGCCGGCACCAAGGGCATCTCTGCTTTCATGGTTCCCACCAGCACCCCCGGCTTCTCCGTCACCAAGTATGAGGACAAGAGCGGCTTCCGCACCATCTCCACCTGCTCCCTGAAGTTCGACAACGTCCGCGTCCCCGCTGCCAACCTGGTCGGTGGTGAGGCTGGTCTGGGCAAGGGCTTCGGCTTTGCTATGAAGACCCTGGACAAGTCCCGTGCTTGCGTGGGCGCTCTGGCTGTTGGTATCGCTCGCCGCGCTCTGGACGAGGCCATTGCCTTCGTGAAGGAGAGAGTCACCTTCGGTGCTCCTGTTTCCAAGCGTCAGGGCATCCAGTGGATGATCGCTGACATGGCTACCAAGATCGAGGCTTCCCGTCAGCTGGTTTCTCACGCCAACTATCTGCAGAGCCAGGGCCTGCCCTTCTCCAAGGAGGCTGCTATGGCTAAGATGTTCGCTACCAACTCTGCTATGGAAGTCTGCGTTGACGCTGTGCAGCTGATGGGCGGCAAGGGCTATATGAAGGAAGACTGCGTTGAGAAGCTGATGCGCGACATCAAGGCTTACTGCATCTTCGAGGGCACCAACCAGATCCAGAAGATCGTTATCTCTGGCGCTGTTCTGTCCGGCAAGGGCCACTAATCCACATTCTGTTCTTCAACTGTCGCAAGACAGAAAAATCCGGTCGGGAAACCGACCGGATTTTTATTTGTCTCGAATAAGACCCCTCCGGAGAGCGGAGGGGTCTTGTGCTGCCTAGAAATTAGGGAGTAGGGGTCAGTTGCTGGAGGCCCTGGCGAATGCGCCGCAGGGTTTCTTCCTTGCCCAGGATATGGCACAGCTCCACGGCCCCGCCGGGGGTGGTGGGCTTACCGGAGACGGCCACCCGTACAGGCCACATGATCCGCCCGTTTTTCAGACCGTTGTCCTCGGCCAGCTTAATCAGGGCGTCGTGGATGCTCTCAAAGGTCCAAGGCTCCAGGGCCTCCAGGACGGGGAGGGTCAGGGTCAGGGCCTCCAGAGAGTTCTCCGGGGTGGTTTTCATCTTCTTGTGGGAATAAAGCTCGTTAGAGTATTCCGGAAGGGTGTCGAAGAAGTCCACCATGGGGGGGATCTCCGTCAGGGTATCCAGACGGGTCTGCACCAGCGGGGCCACCAGGGACAAGTCGATGGACGGATTCCGGATGCCTTGCCGCAGATAAGGCTCCGCCGCGGCCAAGAAAGCTTCCGGGGAGAGGTTTTTGATGTAAGTGCTGTTGAAATATTTGAGTTTTTCCAAGTCAAAAATAGCGGGAGACTTGGAAATGCCGGTGAGATCGAAGGCATCCACCAGCTCTTCCAGGGTGAAAAACTCCTGTTCGGCCAGCTCACCCCTGGGAGACCAGCCCAGAAGGGCCACATAGTTTAGGATGGCATCGGTGAGATAGCCCTCCCGGCGCAGGTCCTCATAGGAGGGGTCCCCGTGGCGCTTGGACATCTTGTTTTGGGCGTCCCGCATCACCGGGGAGCAGTGGATGTAAGTGGGGATCTCCCAGCCGAAGCCCTCGTAAAGCAGGTTATACTTCGGCGCGGATGCCAAGTATTCGCTGCCCCGGACCACATGGGTGATGCCCATGAGATGGTCGTCCACGACGTTGGCGAAGTTGTAGGTGGGCAGGCCGTCCCGTTTCATCAGGACTTGATCGTCCAGGGTGTTGTTCTCCACCGTGATCTCACCGAAGGAGGCATCGGTGAAGGTGGTGCTGCCCTCCTGGGGGATTTTTTGCCGGATGACGTAGGGCGCACCGGCGTCCAGTTTTTCCCGGACCGCCTGGGGGCTGAGAGAGCGGCAGGGGTCCTCGCTGCGCTGGAAACCCTCCCCTTCTTCCTCGGTTTTTTCACAGAAACAGGGGTAAGCATGGCCTCGTTCCACCAAAAGCTGGGCATACTTCCCATAGAAGCCCCGGCGCTCGGTCTGGATGTAGGGTCCTACGGGTCCTCCCACATCGGGTCCTTCGTCATGGGTGAGGCCGCACTCTTTCATGGTGCGGTAGATCAGCTCTGTGGCGCCTTCCACCTGCCGAGTCTGGTCGGTATCTTCCAGGCGGAAGAGAAACGCGCCTTTGTTTTTTCGGGCAATAAGCCAGGTGTACAGTGCGGTGCGCAGATTGCCCACGTGCATATAGCCGGTGGGAGAGGGGGCGAAACGGGTGCGAACGGTCCCCCGGGGGATCTTCGCCTCCATTTCATCGAACCAAGTCATATCCATAGGGTCGGTCATTCCTTTCGATCAAACAGTTTCGTTTCCTTGTGAGAACATTCTAAAATTTGCCGAAAGAAATGTCAAGGACTATATGCACCCAAAGAGGGAGAAATGCCGCAAAGATCAGGGGAGGCAGGCAGTTCGTGAACTTTTTGAACTATCTTGCCAGAATCGTTGCGCAACGGCGGCGGTTGTGGTAAGATATAAAAAATATGGTCCTGTGGTCAAAACGTTGCTTTGATCACAGCGACAGTGCTATTTTTCTGCTTGATTTTGCGCGGTTTTTGCGCTTGGAGGTACTATGGAAGCAAATAAAAAGACCATTTTCAGTGCAGTCCAGCCCAGCGGGAAGATTACCCTGGGCAACTATCTGGGCGCCCTGCGCAACTGGGCGCTGCTCCAGGACGAGTATCACGCCCTGTACTGCGTGGCGGACCAGCACGCCATTACGGTGCGTCAGGACCCCGCCAGCCTGCGGCGGCAGACCTTGGAACTCTTTGCCCAGCTCATCGCCTGCGGCATCGACCCAGAGCGCAGCACCCTCTTCATCCAGTCCCATGTGTCCCAGCACGCGGAGCTGGCTTGGGCCCTCAACTGCTACACCATGTTCGGGGAGCTCAGCCGGATGACACAGTTTAAGGATAAATCCGCAGCCCACGCAGACAACATCAACGCCGGCCTCTTTACCTATCCTGTCCTCATGGCGGCAGACATCCTGCTCTACCAGACGGACTTGGTCCCGGTGGGGGAGGACCAGCGTCAGCATGTGGAGCTGGCTCGGGACATCGCCCAGCGTTTCAACGGCGTTTACGGGGACGTGTTCGCCATACCCGAAGCCTACATCCCCAAGTTGGGGGCTCGGGTCATGTCCCTCAGCGAGCCGGACAAGAAGATGAGCAAGTCCAGCAGCAATGAAAATTCCTACGTTTTGGTGATGGACAAGCCCGAGGTCATCCTGCGCAAGTTCAAGCGGGCCGTCACCGACAGCGAGGGGGGCATCTACCGCTCGCCGGAAAAACCCGGCGTCACCAACCTCATCGACATCTACGCCGCCGTCACCGGGAAGACCCCCGAGGCGGTGGAGCAGGAATTTTCCGGCCAGGGCTACGGGGCCTTCAAGCCCGCTGTAGGGGAGGCCGTGGTGGAGGCTCTGCGGCCCATCCGGGAGGAGACGGAGCGTTTGCTCACCGACAAGGGCCAGCTGGAGGCGCTTTACCGTCAGGGCGCGGAGAAGGCGGCGGCGGCGGCCGCCCGGACTCTGCGCAAGGTGCATAAAAAGGTGGGCTTCGTCCCCCGCTGAGGCAGTGCCCATCGAAAAGGAGTGTTACTATGTCACTGGAGTTACCGGCGATTGCGCGGATCGCGGCGGCCCTTGCGGTCGCGCTGCTGATCTCCTTCGTCGCTACGCCCATCGTGAAGGCCTTGGCCCAACGCATGGGGGCCGTGGACGTGCCCAAAGACAACCGAAGGATGCACGACCACCCCATCCCCCGCATGGGTGGACTGGCCATCTTTTTGGGTTTTTTGCTCAGCACGCTGGTTTTCGTCCCCATGTCCCAGTCCCTGAAGGGGATGCTGCTGGGCGGAGTGATCATCGTGATCTTAGGGATGCTGGATGATGTCTATGCTCTCCCGGCCCTGCCCAAGCTCATCGTGCAGATCGGCGCGGCCCTGGTGGCGGTGCTGCACGGGAACGTGATCCAAGTGCTCTCGAACCCCAATGTGTTCAGCAGCAATCCCTATTGGACGCTGGGGAAGTGGGCCATTCCCTTGACGGTGATCTGGATCGTCGCCATTACCAACGCCGTCAACCTCATCGACGGTCTGGACGGCTTGGCGGTGGGGGTAGCCACCATCAGCTCTTTGACCATGCTGGTCATCGCCATGCTGGTCAGCGACGGCGTGGTGGCCCTGATGATGGCGGCTCTGGCCGGGGGTTGTATCGGCTTTATGCCCTACAACCTGAACCCCGCCAAAATTTTTATGGGGGATACAGGCTCCACGTTTTTGGGCTTTATCCTAGCCACGGCCTCTATCCAGGGATTGTTTAAGTTTTATACCATCGTGTCCTTTGCGGTCCCCTTCCTGATGTTGGGCCTGCCGCTGTTCGATACTTGCTTCGCCATCCTGCGCCGGGTCTCCCGGGGGCAGAACCCCATGTCTCCGGACCGCAGCCATGTCCACCACCGGCTCATCGACGTGGGCTTCAACCAGAAGCAGGCGGTGGCGATCCTGTACGTCATCAGCGCGATCTTGGGTCTGTGTGCGGTGGTGCTCACCACCAGCGGGGCCTTGAAGGCCATGGTGCTGCTGTGTGCCCTGTGCTTTGCCGGGACCATCGCCGCCAAGATATCCATGGGCCATGTAGAAAAGGAGGAGGAAAGCATTGAAGGTTATGACGATCTTCGGGACCCGCCCGGAGGCAGTGAAGATGGCACCCCTGGTGAAGGAGCTGGAGAGCAGGAGGGAGATTGAAAGCCGGTGCTGCATCACCGCGCAGCACCGGGAGATGCTGGACGATGTACTGCGCCTGTTTTCCATCACCCCGGACTACGACCTGAACATCATGGAGGCCCGCCAGAGCTTGTATACCATCACCAGCAAGTGTCTTTTGGGCCTGGAAGAGGTCTTTTTCCAGGAGAAGCCGGACCTGGTGCTGGTCCACGGGGACACTTCTACCACCTTCTCCGGGGCCCTGGCGGCGTTCTATCAAAAAATACCAGTAGGCCATGTGGAAGCGGGCCTGCGGACGTGGGACCGTTACTCCCCCTTCCCCGAGGAGATGAACCGGACCCTGGTGGGGGATCTGGCGCAGCTGCATTTCTGTCCCACAGTGTCCAACCGGGACAATCTGGCGGCAGAGGGCATACAAAAAGGCGTCTTTGTGACGGGGAATACGGTCATCGACGCCTTAAAGACCACGGTCCGGCCAGACTATCGCTTCCGCACCGCGCTTCTGAATGATTTGGACTATACTGGGCGGCAGATCATCCTGGTCACCTGCCACCGGCGGGAAAATTACGGTCAGCCTATGACCAACATCATGAAGGGCCTGCGCCGTTTGGTGGAGGCGTTCCCCCAGGCGGAGCTGGTTTACCCGGTCCACCTCTCCCCGGTGGTCAGCGAGGCGGCCCAGACCCACTTGGGCGGACACCCCCGCATCCACCTCATCGACCCGCTGACCCCCGACGAGATGCACAACCTGATGGCCCGGGCGTTCTTTGTCATGACGGATTCCGGGGGACTCCAGGAGGAGGCTCCGGCCTTGGGGCGTCCGGTGCTGGTGCTGCGCCGGGAGACGGAGCGTCCGGAGGCGATAAAGGCCGGGACGGCGCTTTTGGCAGGGACGGAGGAGCGGGCGGTCTACGACCACGCCGCCCGTCTTTTAACAGACCCGGCGGCTTACACCCGCATGGCGCAGGCGGTGAATCCTTACGGGGACGGTCACGCCTGCCGCCGGATCGTGGATGCGATCCTCTGGACCCAGGGCCTGCGGGAGGCAGCGCCGGAGGAGTTTTCCGTCTGAAAGGAGGGCGGGGATGGATAAAAAATATCAGACAGTCCTGATCGTGGCCATCGCCATCACGGTCTTTGCCGCGGTGTTCGTGGGCTTTGGCCTGCCCTCCCTGGTGGGGATTCCCAAAGTGACCCTGCCGGACATCAGCCAGGAGAGCATCGAGGAGACGGATTTCCTTCCCGTGACGGTGACGCCGGAGACGGTCCAGGAGGTCATCGCCACCCTCTCCCGCCCGGAGAGCTACTATCGGGAATCCCAGGTTAAACTGTCCTGGAGTTCCGGGAACCAGAGCGCCAGCAGCGTGTATATGGTGCAGATCTGGGCCGACGGCGATTATGTCAAAACGAAGCTGCGCCCCTCCAGCGGCAGTGTGGAGCACCGCTTGGTCGGGGAGGGGAAACTATATATCTGGTATGAGGGGGACAGACGCTGGCGGGAGATGGACGCGCCGGACGGCAGTGCCGACTTGGCCCAGCGCCTGCCCACCTATGAGGACGTCCTGCGCTTGGATCCGGCGGACATCACCGATGCCAGCTATCAGACCAAGGACGGCACAGACTGCATCTACGTCCAGGTCCACCAGAAGGAGATCAACACCCTGGACTGCTACTGGATCGAGACGGCCACCGGGCTGCTCTACGGGGCAGAGACCTGGGAAGGGGAGGCGCTGGTCTATGAGATGACCCAGACCGGCCTGCAAACGCCGCTCCCCCAGGGCGTGGACTTCGCCTTACCCGACGGGCGGATCCTCTACAGCAGCGCCGCTGTCGGGGAGTAAAAAGATCGCGGCCAGGGCCATGAGGAGGATCGGATCAAACTTGTCTCCCTCCCGCAGGAGGAGGAAGAGGATCAGCAGCAAAAGCAGGTCCCCGGACTCCAGTTTGGACAAGCCTAGTTTTTTCCATAGGCCCATGAGCCCTTCCGTCGGTTTTTCCGTTCGGGAGGGACCGGGGGCAGGCGCAGGTCCCGGAGGGGGTTCCTCCGGGATCATTTCATAGGGTTGACCGCCGGGTATGTAGGCGTTATACATGGAGCTCCCCCTCCTTCCAGAGCTGGTAGAGCTGACGGGCCGTCCCGGACAGTCCCGCCAGACGCAGGGCCCGGTCCAGCTTCCGCTGCTGGGCGGGGCGCAGGAAGGGACGCAGGGATTGGAGCAGGGCGATGTTCTCCGCTTTCCCCTGGCTGCGGTTCTGGAACAGTTCCAGCAGGGTACCCAGCTGGCCCAGCTGCCCGATCTGTCCCAGGTCCGGGAGCTGGAAGGGCGGCGCCTGCTCTGCCGCGGCCACTTCCGCCGCGGCATCTTCTGTTTCCGGCGTTTCGGGGGTGTCCGGAGTATCGGGGGAGGGACCGGGCTGTCCGCCCCCGAGCTTCCCGGCCAGGGCCATGATCTGTCCCATGGCGTCCGGGTCTGCCAAAATGTTGTTCAGGGCCTCTTCAAACTCGGCCATTGGGGGTCCCTCCTCTCCGTTTATGGATGATGGATGCTGTTTGGCTTCACTGCCGGTTCATGCGCTGGTTCAATCGCTCCATGGCTTTCCCCGCTTCGGGGTTTTGGGCCAGTTCGCCGATGATCCCGCTCAGGGCGGAAGAATCGCCCCGGAGGGCGGCCTGGGCAGCGGCCTGAAGCCGGGCGCTGTCCTTGGACTGGAGTGCTTTCAAGACCTGCTGTGCTTCGGCGCTGTTCAGGGCCTGGCGGATAGCTGAATTGCCGTTCAGGAGTTTTTGGGCTTCCTGGGCGGCGTTGAGAGATGGATCGTACATAGTCGCGTCCTCCTGATTTGGGTTACCACAGTATATGAGGGGAGAGCCTCCAATGTGACTGGAGAAAATAAGGCTGGCAAAAGGGGGCATAGTATGCTATGATAAACCCGTTGTCGGCTTTCGTGGAAAAAGCCGGAATTTTGGATATAGGGGGAAACGGCTGTGCTGCTGGCGATTGACGTGGGAAATACAAATATGGTATTCGGGCTCTTGGAGGGAGAGAAGGTCATAGGCAGTTTTCGTCTCATGACAGACGCAAACAAGACCTCCGATGAGATCGGTCTGACCGTCTGCGAGTATTTCCGCCGCTTTGAACTGGATATGGATCAGGTAGAAGACATCATCATCGCTTCGGTGGTGCCGCAGGTGATGTATACGCTGACCAACGCCGTGGCGAAATATTTTGGCAAGCGGCCCATCATCGTGGACGAGGACGTGTCCTCAGATATCCACTACGAGGGGGACGAGCACTTGGGTTCGGACCGGGCCGTGGCCTGCGTGGCGGCCATCGCCAAGTATGGCAAGCCCCTGGTGGTGCTGGACTTTGGAACGGCTACCACCGTGGACGCCATCAACCACCACGGCATTTATCTGGGCGGGAGCATATTGGCGGGACTGCGGGTGTCCACCGACGCCCTCTTCCACCACGCGGCCATGCTCCCCCGGATCGAGTTGGACCATCCCGGTACGGTCCTGGGACAAAGCACCATCAGCCAGATCCAGGCGGGGTCCGTGGTGGGCTACATCGGGGCCATTGAGTATCTCATCCGCCAGACCAAGGAGGAGATGGGATATGGACCGGACATCAAAGTGGTGGCCACCGGGGGCTTGGCGCGTCTGATTGCGGATAATACCAACCTCATCGACGTGGTGGACAGCCAGCTCATCCTGGATGGTCTGCGGATCATCTATGAGCGGTACAAGAGCCAGGAAGCTTAAAAAAATACGCCGGAAGAGAAGCGATCTCTGTCCGGCGTATTTTTTCAGGCTTCCTCTGCCGAGGAAAAATGGCTGCACCAGGGCCGCAGGGTGCAGTTGGGGCAGTCTGGCTTTCTGGCCCGACACACCGCCCGCCCGTGGAGCACCATGCGGTGACAGAAGTCGTTGGACTCCTCCGGGGGCAGGCAGGCGCGCAGCTGCTTTTCTACCTTCCCCGGGTCCTTGCTCCCGTCGGTGAGGCCCAGCAGGCCGGTGATGCGGATGCAGTGGGTGTCCGCCACCACCACGCCGGGGGTATGATGTACGTCCCCTAAGATCAGATTGGCGGTCTTCCGGCCCACGCCGGGCAGACGCAGAAGGGCCTCCATGGTCCCTGGGACCTTCCCGTCAAACTCCTCCAGCAGCATCCGGGAGGCAAAGACGATGTCCTTTGCCTTGGCCCGGAAAAAGCCGCAGGAGTGGATATAGGGTTCTACATCCTCCGGCTCCGCCTGGGCCAGGGCTTCCAGGGTGGGGAAGTCGGAAAAGAGGGCGGGGGTGACTTGGTTCACCCGCTCATCGGTGCATTGGGCGGAGAGACGCGTGGCGAAGAGGAGCTCGTAATCCTTTTCGTATTCCAATGAGCAGATCCCCATGGGATAGAGGCGTTTGAGCTCTTCCACGATGGCGTTGATCTCTTGTGAAGATTTCATAGGCAGCTCCCTTGACAATAAATTCAGCAGAATCGCTGTGCAGATGGGGTAATTATAGCATAAACATGGAAATTCGTCATTTGCTTTTTCGAGAAATTGGAGTATAATATATCCAGTAAAAAACAGACTGTTCCCCAGCCCCGGCAGGGGAGGACACAAAAGGAGAGAACATCGTGGTCAAAAATGTAATTGATTTCCTGATCCAGCAGGACAGCGAGGTCGGCAATGCCGTCAAGGCCGAGTATGACCGCCAGCGGCGGAACATCGAGCTCATCGCCTCGGAGAACTTCGTCAGCGAGGCGGTGCTGGCAGCGGCATCCACCGTCCTGACCAACAAGTACGCCGAGGGGTATCCCGGCAAACGGTATTATGGCGGCTGCGAGTGCGTGGACGTGGTGGAGGACATCGCCCGGGACCGGGCGAAAAAACTCTTTGGCGCGGAGCACGTCAACGTCCAGCCCCACAGCGGCGCGTCGGCCAACTTTGCTGTTTATCAGGCCCTGTGCAAGATCGGCGACACGGTTCTGGGCATGAACCTGGACAACGGCGGACACCTCACCCACGGCAGCCCCGTGAACTTCTCTGGTCTCAACTATAACATCGTTCCCTACGGCGTGGACCCCAAGAGCCATCGCATCGACTACGACCAGGTCCGGGACCTGGCCAAGAAACACAAGCCCAAGATGATCGTGGCCGGCGCCTCCGCCTATCCCCGGATCATCGACTTCAAGGCTTTCCGGGAGATTGCCGACGAGGTGGGAGCCTATCTCTTCGTGGACATGGCCCACATCGCGGGACTGGTGGCGGCGGGCCTGCATCCCTCGCCCATCCCCTATGCCCATGTGGTCACCACCACCACCCATAAGACCCTCCGGGGACCCAGAGGCGGCGTGATTTTCTCCACCGCCGACTTGGCCAAGCAGATCGACAAGGCCATCTTCCCCGGCTCCCAGGGCGGACCTCTGATGCACATCATCACCGCCAAGGCGGTGGCCTTCGGCGAGGCCATGAAGCCGGAGTTCAAGACTTATCAGGAGCAGGTTATCAAGAACGCCGCTGTCCTGGCCCAGAGCCTCATGGACGCCGGCTTCCAACTGGTCTCCGGCGGCACCGACAACCACCTGATGCTGGTGGACCTGCGTCCAGCCAACATCACCGGCAAGGAGATGGAGAAGCGTCTGGATGAGGTGAACATTACCGTCAATAAGAACACCATTCCGGATGATCCCCAGTCCCCCTTCGTCACCAGCGGCATCCGTGTGGGCGTCCCCGCCGCAACCACCCGGGGTCTGCGGGAGGAGGACATGAAGCTCCTGGGCAAGCTGATTTGGCAGACCGCCACGGAGTTTGACACCAAGCAGGACGAGATCCGTGCCGGTGTGGCTTCCATCACTTCCAAGTATCCCATGTACGAATAAAAAACAAAAGCAGGGACGGCTCCGGGCCGTCCCTGCTTTCACCAAAGGAGGGTTTTGGGATGGAGTTTATCCTGCGTCCCTGGAAGGAAGCGGACGCTCCCGATATCGCGGCAGTGGCCAACGATTGGGAGATCGCGAAGAACCTGCGCAATATTTTCCCGCATCCATACACCTTGGAGGATGCCGTGTGCTATGTAACCGACTGCATTTCCAAAGGAGAGGCGCGCCAGCTGACCCGGGCCATCGTGGTGGATGGGAAGGCCGCCGGCAGCATTGGGATTTTCCTGGGCAGTGATATCTACGAAAAATCTGCGGAGCTGGGTTACTGGCTGGCAAGGGATTGCTGGCGGCAGGGGATCATGCACCGGGCGGTGGAACAGCTCTGCCGGAAAGCGTTCCAGACGTTTGACATCGTCCGGATCTACGCCGAACCTTTTTCGGATAACCTGGGGTCCCGTGGGGTGCTGGAGAAGGCGGGCTTTACCCTGGAGGGGACCATGCGCCATGGGGTATACAAACATGGGACGGTCAAATCCTATTGTGTATACTCTTTGCTGCGGGAGGAGGTCCGTGAGATGTGAGCGGTCCTGTTCTCACGGGACCCAGGACAGTTCAAGAGCCTCTTCGCCGGTGTCTTCGTCTATTCCCTGTGATATGAGATAAAACCTTTCCCGTTCATAGAACCGGACAGCGGGGGTGTTCTTTTGATAGACGGATAGATGGAGTTTCTCTCGCCGTTTTTTTGCCGTATGCAGCAGTTCGGTGCCGACCCCGGCGCGCCGGGCGGATTTTTTGACGAAGATCCCGGCAATATAGTCGCCGGACAATCCAAGGAACCCAAGGATGATGCCGTCCTGTTCCGAGACATACACCTCGGCCGCTGGGATCATCTTCCGTACCGCTGGAACATGGCGCTGCCAATAATCGGCGGGAATGAAGTCGTGGGCGTCCAGGTTGGCGGCGAGCCAAAGGTCCATGACGGCATCCAGGTCCGCCGCTTCAAATGTTCTGATCATGCTGCACCTCGTCACTTTTTTTGCTGATTGTATCATAAGTTTTTGCCGGACACAAGGGAGAGTGAAAATCCACTCTTTACGAAGTAAGCCGCAGCTGGTAAAATAGAAAAAATGGCAGCACGGCTGAATGGCGGGGATGTTCAGAAGTCCCTTTGATCCGAATCTGGGAAGGAGAAATCAAATTAAACATTTGGCCCGGGGGAAGGGAGTTTATGCCATGTATCAACCTTTGGCGGATGAGATCCGCCCCAAAACCATCGACGAGGTGGTG
>JAAWAE010000059.1 GCA_022792035.1 Ruminiclostridium sp.
GTAAGCAGTTCGGCAAGCCCCTGTCTGCTTTCCAGAACACCCAGTTCGAGCTGGCTGACATGCAGACCAAGGTGGACGCTTCCCGTCTGCTGATCTATCGCGCTGCTATGGCCAAGCAGAACCACGAGCCCTACAGCCACCTGGCTGCTATGGGTAAGATGATGGCTGCTGATGTGGCTTCCGACGTGACCCGTCGTGTTGTCCAGCTGGTGGGCGGCTGCGGTTACACCCGTGAGTATCCCTTCGAGAGATTCATGCGTGACGCTAAGATCACCGAGATCTACGAAGGCACCACCGAAGTCCAGAAGATGGTTGTCTCCAGCTGGATGCTGAAGGACTAATCCTGGGTTTCCACTGACTTAGAATGTTCAAGAAGGCTCAGCGGCTTTGCCGCTGGGCCTTCTTTTGTGAGGGAAGACTATGAAGATCGACACCACATTGTACACCGGGCGGCCGGAAGGGGAGCGCCTGCCCCGGGAGCTGGCCTGCTATGACCTCCTGGACCGCCTGGAGATCCCTTACACCCGGATCGACCACGAAACGGCGGCGACCATTGCCCACTGCCAAGAGGTGGAGGGATACCTTGGCGTGCCCATCTGCAAAAACCTGTTCCTCTGCAACCGGCAGAAGACGGACTTTTATCTCCTGGTGATGGCAGGGGAGAAGCCCTTTCACACCAAGGACCTGACCAAGCAGATCGGGACGTCCCGCCTCTCCTTCGCTCCACCGGAGCAGCTGGAGGAGTTTTTGGGGGTCAGCCCCGGCTCGGCCAGCGTTTTGGGTTTGATGAACGACAAGGCGCACCGGGTGAAGCTGGTGCTGGATGCCTCCGCCCTGGCGCTGGAGCGGTTCGGCTGTCATCCCTGCATCAACACCAGCTCTCTGGCGCTGTCCATGGCGGACCTGCGGGGGAAGCTCCTGCCTGCGCTGGGGGTGGAGCCATTGCTGGTGGAGCTGCCGGATGAGGGATGAAGCGCGGAAAAATCAGGAAAACAGTAGAAATATTCTTTTTTTTATGGTATAATCCAAGGATAACGCCTCTGAAAAGGCGGGGAAGGGAGGGAAAGTATGGTACGGATCAGCAACCTTATCCTTCCCCTGGACATGGATCAGGAGCTGCTGCGCAAGCGCGCGGCCAAGGCCCTGGGGGTTTCTGTGGGACGGCTGCGCAGCTGCACCCCGGTGCGTCAGTCCATCGACGCCCGGAAGAAGGACCATGTGCGCTATGTGATGACCGTGGACGTATCTCTGGCCAACGAGGCGGAGGCGGTGCGGCGGGCCAGTGACCCCCGCGTCCAGCTGCGAAAAGAGGTCCCGCCTTACCGGTTCCCGGAGGTCCGGCGCAGATCCACGCTGCCGCCGGTGATTGTGGGCAGCGGCCCGGCAGGACTCTTGGCGGCGCTGAGTTTGGCCCAGGCAGGTCTGCATCCCATCCTTTTGGAGCGGGGGCAGGCGCTGGAACGACGGGTGCGGCAGGTGGAGGAATTTTGGCGGGGCGGGCCCCTGGACCCGGAGTCCAACGTCCAGTTTGGTGAGGGCGGCGCGGGAACCTTCTCCGACGGCAAGCTCACCACCGGCACCCATGACCCCCGGCTGTCCCATGTGCTGCGCAGTTTCGTAGCGGCGGGGGCACCGGAGGACATCCTCTGGATGCAGAAGCCCCATGTGGGGACGGACCTGCTGCGGCAGGTGGTGAAAAACCTCCGCCAGCAGATCATCGACCTGGGGGGCGAGTTCCGCTTCGGCCACCGTCTCAGCGACATCAGCACCCGAGACGGCCGTCTGAAGGCCATTGCGGTGGACCAAGGCGACCTGAGTTACACCATGCCCTGCGACACCCTGATCTTGGCCCCCGGCCATTCGGCCCGGGACACCTTTCGGATGCTCCGAGATGCCGGAGCGTCCATGGAGCAGAAGCCTTTTGCCATTGGCGTGCGCATGGAACACCGGCAGGAGAGCATCAGCCGGACGCAGTTCGGCGACGCCTGGGAAAAACTGCCTCCGGCGGACTACAAACTGGTCTGTCACCTACCCACGGGACGCTCTGCTTACAGCTTTTGCGTCTGCCCTGGCGGGGAGATCGTGGCGACGGCGTCCCAGCCGGAACGGCTTGTTACCAACGGCATGAGCAACCGGGCCCGGGACGGAGACTATATCAACGGCGGCTTCCTGGTGGGGGTAGGTCCCGAGGATTTCGGGAGCCCGGACCCCCTGGCCGGGGTAGCCTTCCAGGAAATCTGGGAGGAGCGGGCCTATCGTTTCGGCCGTCCCGGCTACGAGGCTCCCGCCCAGCGGGTGGGGGATTTCCTCCGGGGCGTTCCCAGTCCCAACAGCCTGACCCATCGCAGCACCTATCGCCCGGACGTCTGCTTTGGAGATTTGCGGGAAGTCCTGCCCGGCTTCGTGACGGATTCCCTGGCTCAGGCCTTGCCCATTTTAGGCGGGAAGCTCCGGGGCTTCGCCGCGCCGGATGCCCTGATGGTGGGGGTGGAGACCCGTTCCTCGTCTCCGGTGCGGCTGCTGCGGGACGAGAGCCTGCAATCTAATATCCGAGGGCTTTATCCCTGCGGAGAGGGCGCGGGCTACGCCGGCGGCATCGTTTCCGCGGCGGTGGATGGGGTCCGGGTGGCGGAAGCTGTGGCCCGGCAGTCATCTTGAGCAAGCAGCGTGTATAAACATCGTCGAAAGACGAAACCATAAAAGAAACATAGGGAGTGAGCACCATGGCGGAAGAAAGCGTCAGCACCAATTTTATTCATGGGATCATAGAGGAGGAACTCCAGCCTGGGGGGCGTTGTGCGGGCCAGAAGGTCCATACCCGTTTCCCGCCGGAGCCCAACGGCTACCTGCACATCGGCCACTGTAAGGCCCTGACCATCGACTTTGCCACGGCGGAGAAGTACGGCGGGCTGTGCAACCTGCGCATGGACGACACCAACCCCTCCAAGGAGGACGTGGAGTATGTGGAGGCCATTCAGGAGGATATCCACTGGCTGGGGTTTGACTGGGGAGACCGCTTCTACTATGCCTCCGATTATTTTGATACCATGTATGACTGTGCGGTGTCTCTGATCCGCAAGGGTCTTGCCTACGTCTGTGAGCTGACCCCAGAGGAGATGCGGGCCAACCGGGGTTCCATCGGCGTCCCCGCGACCTCCCCCTACCGGGACCGGCCCATGGAGGAATCCCTGGACCTCTTTGCCCGGATGCGGGCTGGAGAGTTTCCAGAGGGGCGGATGACCCTCCGGGCCAAGATCGACCTGGCCTCGGGTAATTTCAACATGCGGGACCCGGCCATTTACCGCATCAATCATGCCCATCACCACCGTCAGGGAGACAAGTGGTGCATCTATCCCATGTATGACTTCGCCCACCCCATTGAGGACGCCCTGGAGGGGATCACCCATTCCCTCTGCTCCCTGGAGTTTGAGGACCATCGGCCCCTGTACGACTGGGTGGTGGAGCACTGTGACCTGCCCGCGAAGCCCCGGCAGATCGAGTTTGCCCGCCTGGGGATCAACTATACCGTGATGTCCAAGCGCAAGCTCCGCCAGCTGGTGGAGATGGGGAAGGTCAGCGGCTGGGACGACCCCCGGATGCCCACCCTCTGCGGCCTGCGCCGCCGGGGTTACACCAGCCGCGCGATTCGCAGCTTCTGTGAGCGCATCGGCGTGGCCAAGGTAGACTCCACGGTGGACTGGGCCCTGCTGGAGTCCTGCCTGCGGGACGACCTCAACGAGAGCGCCCAGCGGGTAATGGCGGTCCTGCGCCCGGTGAAGCTGACGGTGACCAACTATCCCGAAGGGGAGAGCGAAGAGGTTGAAGTGGAGAACAACCCCGTGGACCCGGACGCCGGGATGCGCAAGGTCACCTTTTCCCGCCACCTGTATGTGGAGGCCGAGGACTTTTTGGAGGAGCCGGTGCCCAAGTATAAGCGCCTGTACCCTGACGGCCCGGAGTGCCGGCTGAAGGGGGCCTATCTCATCCGCTGCACAGGCTGTGTGAAGGACGAGACGGGGCGGGTCACGGAGATTCTCTGCGAATATGACCCGGCCTCGAAGGGCGGCAACCCCGCCGACGGACGGAAGGTAAAGGGAGCCACCATCCATTGGGTGGACGGGGCAAACGCGGTGGACGCCGAGGTGCGTCTGTACGACTATCTCTTCGCGGACCCCGCTCCCGACGCGCCTGGGAAGGACTTCCTGGAGCAGCTGAACCCAGAGAGCCTGGAAGTGCTCACCGGCTGCAAATTGGAGCGCGGCTTGGCAGCGGCGGCCATGCCGGAACGTGGGAAAACTGCCACGGCTTACCAGTTCATGCGCCAGGGCTATTTCTGTCTGGACAACCAGGATGCCCGTCCGGATCACTTGGTCTTCAACCGCAGTGTCTCTCTGAAAGACGGGTTCCAGAAGAAAAAGTGAGCAGATATTTGGGCAGGATGGCGTAAAAAATAGGGCAGGATAGAGAAAAATCAGACTTTTCCTTGCGGAACCTGTCCATATCTGGTATAATATTTTGGATTTGTATGAGTGTATGACAGGATAAATCCATGGATGATAGTCCCAACAGTAGGAGAGTTCTCACCACTATGAAGAAAAACGAAACAAAAACCGGAAACAGCAAAGCCCAGGAGATGTACGACCGCAAGCGGGCGGAAGACCAGGTCTTCAACCGTATGCTCCTGTGGCTTGCAGGCGCCGTGATCGTGGAGCTGGTCATGCTCTTGGTCAACCGTTTTTACGTCCACGCCCGGGCCTCAGAGCTGGGCGGGCTGATGGTATGGCGCACAGTCCTGATGGTCCTTCTTTTTGCGGGGATCGTGCTATTCGTGGCCTTTTTGGCCTGGGGCGTCCACCTGCGCCGGGGGGACGGGAAGAGAGGGACCCTACAGTTTATCTTGGCGGCAGGGTGTCTCTGTGTCGGCGTGGGCGGCTTTGCCATGCGGCAGTACAGCACCGTGGCCGCGCCGCTGGTCCTGGCGACGGTGCCGGGGCTTGCCATCCTGGCTATGGTATTCTACCTCTACCAGAGGGAGTTTTTCGGCTGTGTCCTGGTCGGCGGACTGGGGATCATCGGCCTGTGGCTGTTTCGGATGGTGGATGCTTCCAACGGCTACTATGCCTATTTGGTGCTGTCGCTGATCGTGGCGGCGGCGGGGGCAGTGCTGGCCTGGAAGCTGAAGAAGCAGGACGGGATGCTGACCGTCAAGGAACAGGAGGTCGCGGTGCTCCAGCGCGGCGCGGCTTATCCGGCCTATTACGTCACGGCGCTCCTGACGGCCTTGCTGCTGCTGGCCCCGCTGGTGCTGGGCGCGGCGGTGGCCTACTACTCCATCTGGGTGCTGGCCGCTTGGCTGTTTATCCTGGCGGTGTTCTTTACCTCCAGGATGATGTAAAAAACCAAAAAGTCCCTGCCGAGGCCGGCGGGGACTTTTTTCGTGGAGATATGCTCTTGAAGCGGTGGGACGAAACACTTAGACGAGACGCTCCCACCCCACCAACAAACACCCCCGCTCCAAACGGACCACGACCTCCGCCCCCTGAAACTGATTGCTCACCCCCAGGGGAACGGCGGAGGAGAGGGTAACACGGTCCAGGCCATACTTTGCCCCTGCAATACTGACCCCCTCGGCATCCGCCCCCAGACAGAACACAGAAAAGAGCCCATCCTCCCGGGCGGGAAGACACAGACTGCCCGGGCCTTGCACAGCCGTAAACACAAAACCCTCATCGTACAGGAAGCCCTCAGCCCCCCTTTGCGCCAGATAGACTAGGACTTGAAGGTTTGCCAGGGTATGATCCAGACGCCCGCCGGTACCGCCGTAGAGGTGGAAGGAGCGATAGCCTCGCTCCAGCCCCAGCTTCACCGCCAGCATGGTGTCAGTGTCGTCCTTTTCCGGCGGGAAGGACTGAACGGGGACCCCTTGGGGCGGCGTCGCCAAAGAATCCAGGTCCCCCAGGACCAGGGCCGGCCGCAGACCGGCGCGCAGGCAATGGGCATACCCTCCGTCCGCAGCCAGGATGAGGTCATCAGGCGCAGGGGCGCGGTCCAGACCATAAAAGGGTCCGGCACCGAAGATATAGCAGGCAGGCATAGACGCCCTCCTTTTCTCTCATAGGATAGGACTATGGTATAGTCAAAACCCAGCACATTTCATGTGCTGGCGGGCTTTGCCCGAGTTGAAAATCGATACCGATTTTCAACTGTTTTGACTATACCACGTTTTGCCGCCCTTGACCAGAGGCGATTTTTTTGCTACACTGGAGCGGCTGCAAAACGACGGACCAAGAAAGGGGAGAGGGTTATGATACGCGGCGCGATTTTTGATGCCGACGGGACGCTGCTGGACTCCATGGGGATGTGGGACACGGTGGGGGCGCGGTACTTAGCCTCTTTGGGCATCATGGCCCAGCCGGGTCTGCGGGCCATCCTCTTTCCCATGAGCTTGGCGGAGTGCGCCGTTTACTTGAAGGAGGCGTATCACCTCCCCCAGAGCTGTCAGGCCATCGAGGACGGCATCAACGACACCATCCGCAGTTTTTACTGCACAGAGGTGGAGGCCAAGCCCGGAGCCAAAACCTTCCTGGAGGCCCTGAGACGGAAAGGTGTAGCCTGCACCTTAGCCACCGCCACAGACCGCGCCGTGATCCTGGAGGGCTTAACACGCACAGGGCTGCTGCCCCTGCTGGACGCAGTCTACACCTGCGGAGACCTGGGGATGGACAAGCGCAGCCCCGGGATTTTCCACTACGTCCGGGAGCAGATGGGCGTTGCGGCGGCGTCCGAGACCTGGGTCTTTGAGGACGCGGTCCACGCAGCATCTACGGCCTATCAGGCGGGCTACCGCGTGGCAGGGGTGGCAGATCCCTACAGCGACCAGGAAGCCTTAAAAAAGGTCTCCCACCTTTACCTGCCGACCCTCAACGACTTCTCCAGATTTTGGAGCCAAGCAGAAAAAGGATAGACAAAACACCGCCCGGAACGCAATCCACGTTCCGGGCGGTGCTGTTTGCAGCGGTCAGTTCTTGGGGATCATCTGCACGTTCATATCCACATCACCGTCGATCCCTGGGATCTCCAGGGTGCTGGAATACTGCCAGATATCAAAGTGGTAGTAGAAGGAGGGTTTTGCGTTGTACTGCGCCAGCCAGAGGGGATACCCGGCCAGCTGGTCCATATCAAAGTGACGGTAGAAATAGGTCGGGTTGGCATAGACCATGGGCTTGTACCCGGCGTTTTTCACCGTCTCGCAGAAGGACACCGCGCACTGGGTCAGGACCTTGTCATCCAGGCCCTTGGTGCGGGCGTTGTAGCTGTCGGGATAGGGCTCCCAGTCAAAGACGATGGGGTAGGTGATGTTGTAGCCTTTCAGATTCTCCAAGCAGAACCGGGCTTCCTCAGCCCCTTCTTCCGGGGTGATGGCCTGGGAGAAGAAGTACACGCCCACATCCAACCCTTGGGCCAGGGCGCCGCGGATGTTCTGCTCAAAGTAGGCGTCCCGGACGATGGCACCGGTGCCGTAGCCGCGATAGCCCAAGCGGATGAAGACGAACTCCACCCCGGCCTCCTTGACCTTGGCCCAGTCGATGTTGTTCTGATACCGGGAGACGTCGATGCCCATACGGGAGGTATAGTCCGCGCTCTCGTAGCGGATCAACCCCTTGTCATCCTTCACGAAGAGGGTATTGTCGTAGTGATTGCGGGGGATGGACTCGGCAATGGGGATGGTATACTGGCCCCACTGGAAGGTGGGCCGGTTGTCCACCGGGGGGTTGGGTTCCGGGTCCGGCTCGGGCTTGGGGTCCGGTTCTGGATTAGGCTCGGGGTCGGGCTTAGGATCCGGTTCCGGGTCCGGCTTGGGCTCCGGGGTTTCGGGTGTGTTGGGGTCGGAGGGGGTCAGGCGGAGCTGCTGAATGCGCCAGATGACGGTGCTCATCTCCGCCCGGGTGATGCCCCGGTCGGGGCGGAAGACGGTCTTCCCGTCGGACTCCAGGCCGGTGAAGATGCCGTGGTCGTAGAGGATCAAGGCGGCGTTGTTGTCGGTATCGGCAAAGGGATTTTCCGTACCGGTACGCTGGAAACCCAGCACCAATACGGCGATATCCGCCAGCTTGACGCGGGGGATGGCATCGTCCAGTTCCAGGTTCAGGTCAGAAGGCAGGAACCCCCGCTCGCTGGCCAGGGCATAGTAGCCGCTGGCCCAGTGCTCCCCGCTCTGCTCCGGCTCGGAGTAGCCGGCGGAGAGGAGGATGAGTTTCAGGGCTTGTCCCAGGGTCACGTCCCCCTGTGGGGAGAAGGTGGTGGGGGTGGTACCGTCCACCACGCCGGCGTCGTAGAGATCCTTGACGTATGTATAGTACCAGAGATCGCTGCTCACATCCGTAAAAGGCAGCGGTCCGGCGGCGGCTGCGGGGATGGACAGGGACAGGCCAAAGACCAGGAGTAGGGATAGAATTTTTTGTTTCATAGGGGAATACCTCGCTGTTTTTCTCAATGGTTGCGGAATAATTTCGGACGCAGCCGGCGGACATAGAGTTCCCGGCAGCGGCCCAGAAGCTGATCGTAGAGCAGGAAGGTCACACAGCCCAGGACCAAAAACACCAGCAGCAGGGGCAGGGTCCACGAGGCGGCTTCCGCGTGGAGGTCTGGCATGGTAAAGACAAAGAGCAGGAGCGCATAGACTGCAGTGACACTGACCAGACAGATCGCCAGCTTCACCACCACCCGTCCTGCCTTGCTGGAGATGTGCTGAATGGTGGGGCGGAGGATGGGATACCACCCCAGCAGGAAGAGGAACAGGAAGGCGGCCTCCTTATCAGGGGCCAGAATCAGGCTGAGGATGGACACGGCGATGTAGAGCAGCAGCCCCGCTTTCCGGCCGAACTCCCACACGATGGGGATCACCAGCGCCCCGGCCAGGGCGGGAGCCAGGAAGGTGGTCATGGGGATGGCGGTGCCCAGGAGCATGACCACCAGCATGAAGGCGGCAAAGAGGCCGCAGAAGGCCACCCGGGTACTGGCTTTGTTTTCCATAGCGCGCCTCCTTTAGGAGTCCTTGGGGGGATGGTTCCCGCCGTCCTTTTTCTCGCCGCTGGGATGGGGGATCTGAGCCGCCTTATCTTTGGCCCACCGCCGCAGCTGGTTGAACAGGCTGTTCTCGCCCTGGAAGAGGGGCGCGAACTCGATGCGCTGCGGTTCCACATGGGTGAGCTCGCCCATGTCGTTGGTGCCGGAGGCGGTGACGTAGTCAGAGGTCTGAATGGGCAGGTCCTTTTTGCGCAGCCGGGCATTGATGAACTCCCGGGCCAGATAGTAGAAGGAGGCGAAGAGGGGCACGCCCAGGAGCATCCCCCAAAAGCCCATAAAGTAGTTGAACAGCAGCAGGGAGAAGAGTACCCAGAAGGCGGAGAGTCCCGTGGAGTTGCCCAGGATTTTCGGCCCGATGATGTTCCCGTCCACCTGCTGAAGGATGAAGACGAAGACGGCAAAGATCAGGGCTTTGTAGGGGTCCGTCAGCAGCAGCAGGAAGATGCTGGGGATGGCGCCGATAAAGGGCCCGAAGACGGGGATGATATTGGTGATGCCCACGATGATGCTGATGAGGGGGGTATAGGGCATATTGAGGATGCTCAGGCACACGGCACAGATCAGGCCGATGATCAGGGAGTCTAAGAGCTTTCCGGAGACGAAGTTGCTGAAAATGCGGTTGATGACCCGCAGGTGACGCAGGATGGCGTCACAGAGGCTGCGCTTGCGCACCAAGGCGAAGAGCAGCTTCTTTCCTTGGCCCACGAACTGGTCCCGGCTCATGAGGACGTAGACCATGACGATGATGCCGATGAGGAAATGGAACACGCTGATGGCCGCCTGGGTCACCCGTCCGGCCAGGTCCATCAGGGTGGAGAGGGAGCCGTCCTGCAGCCAGGTGTTGAAGCGGGTGGTGAGCGTGTCGGTAAAATCTTTGAGGATGTCGCTGTTTTGTCCATGGGCCGCCAACCAGTCCTGCAGCTGCTGGGCCGAGGAACGGATCATCCCGGGCAGGCGCTCCACCAGGTTCGGCAGATTCACGAAGAGCTGAGGAATGATGAAATATACCAGCAGCACCAGGAAGAGCAGCAGCACCAGGGTGGTGAAGGCGGTGGACAGAGAGCGGGCCGGTTTTTCCCGGACGTTGTGGTAGAGCAGGAACTGCTCCGAGAAGCGGGTCAGGGGATAGAGCAGATAGGCCAGCACACAGCCCAGCAGAATCGGACGCAGAGCACCCAGGATGTTGCCCAGAGTAGCGGCGATGCCTCCCAGATTCAGCAGCACCCGCACCACCAGGAAGACCACGATCAATCCCAGCAGGCCCATACCGAAGAAAAAGAAGATTTTTTTTGTTTGTTGCTTCATAGGATATGATACACTCCCAAATGATAATGTAGAAGGCCGGTCCCGTGAGGACCGTAGGTTGGAATCTTCCTCCAGGGGAGGAAAGGGGTAAAGTCCCCCTTAGTATAACAAAGATTTGGGAAGCATGCAAGCGAAGGAGAGAGATTGGGAAAAATTCTATGGGAGAGACGGCGGGATAAGGGGAGAAATCAAGGAAAATGGCACTTGCTTCCAAGCCCATTCTTTGATAAAATAAAAACATAGAGCGAGAAAGAGGACAGCAGTGGAGAAAGGAGACGTTTGTCTATAGTATGACACACATAAGCTATCCAGTTGTTTGGCTGGTCTTGTTCATCGCCTTGGCCGGGGTGGAGGGCCTGACTGCCGGGCTGATCTCGATTTGGTTTTGCCTGGGGAGTCTGGTGGCGCTCTTTGCGGCTTGGCTGGACGCACCCCTGATCGTACAGATCGGATTATTCGTGGTGGTCTCCGTCCTGTCCATGGCGGTGATCCGCCCCCTGGCCCGGAAGTACTGGCAGCCAAGGACAGAGAAGACCAATGCCGACCGTATCCTGGAGCACCAGGGTGTGGTGCTGGAGACCATCAACAATCTCCAGGCCAGCGGTCAAATCAAGGTGGGCGGCAGCGTTTGGACTGCCCGCTCTGCCAACGGAGAAGAGATCCCCGAGGGGACCTTGGTCCGGGTCCTGCGGATCGAAGGCGTCAAGGCCATCGTGCAGGAGCTGGAGCAAGGGGAGTATGAAAAGGAGGAAACATGAGCAATTTTATGCCAGGAGTGAGTATCCCTGTGATCATCCTCATCGTTGTGGTTTTGATTATCCTGGCCCGGTGCATCCGCATCGTCCAGCAGTCCAAAGCCTATGTCATTGAGCGCCTGGGCGCGTTTTATACCGTGTGGAGTGTGGGCCTGCACTTCAAGGTCCCGGTGATCGACCGGGTGCTGAAGGTGGTATCGCTGAAGGAGCAGGTGGCGGACTTCCCGCCCCAGCCGGTGATCACCAAGGACAACGTCACCATGCAGATCGACACGGTGCTCTACTTCCAGATCACCGACCCAAAGCTCTATGCCTACGGCGTGGAGAATCCCATGAACGCCATTGAGAACCTCACCGCCACCACCCTGCGTAACATTATCGGTGAGTTGGAACTGGACCAGTCCCTGACCTCCCGTGACATCATCAATGCCCGGATGCGCAGCATCCTGGACGAGGCCACGGACCCCTGGGGCATCAA
>JAAWAE010000060.1 GCA_022792035.1 Ruminiclostridium sp.
AACTGAAGGTCATCGACACCTATTGGTCCGACCACTGCCGCCACACCACCTTCCTCACCACCATCGACGGCGTGCAGTTTGAAAGCCCCATCCTCCAGCAGACCTATGAGGACTATTTGAACGTCCGCAAGCGCCTGAACCGCACCAAGCCCATCAACCTCATGGACATTGGCACCATCGCCGCCAAGTATCTGAAAAAGCAGGGCAAGATGCCCAAGCTGGACGAGTCCGAGGAGGTCAACGCCTGCACCGTTAAGATCCAGGTGAACACCCCCCAAGGCAAAGAGGACTGGCTCCTCCTCTTCAAGAACGAGACCCACAACCACCCTACGGAGATCGAACCCTTCGGCGGCGCGGCCACCTGCGTGGGCGGGGCCATCCGGGACCCCCTGTCGGGGCGCTCCTATGTCTACGCCGCCATGCGTCTCACCGGCGCGGCGGACCCCCTGACCCCCCTGGATAAAACCATGGCCGGGAAGCTGCCCCAGCGGACCATCGTCACCAAGGCCGCCGCGGGCTACAGCTCCTACGGCAACCAGATCGGCTTAGCCACCGGACAGGTGGACGAGCTCTACCACCCCGGTTACGCCGCCAAGCGCATGGAGATCGGTGCGGTGATCGCCGCCGCTCCGGCGGAGAACGTTCGCCGGGAGCGTCCGGAGCCTGGAGACGTGGTGATCCTCCTGGGTGGGCGCACCGGACGGGACGGCTGCGGCGGGGCCACCGGCTCTTCCAAGTCCCACACTACGGAGTCTTTGGAGTCCTGCGGGGCAGAGGTTCAGAAGGGCAACGCCCCCGAGGAGCGCAAACTCCAGCGGCTCTTCCGCAGCCCCGAAGCCTCCCGTCTCATCAAGCGATGCAACGACTTTGGCGCCGGCGGCGTGTCCGTTGCCATTGGCGAGCTGGCCGAGGGATTGGAAATTGATTTGAACAAGGTCCCCAAAAAGTACGAGGGCCTGGACGGCACGGAACTTGCCATCAGCGAGTCCCAGGAGCGCATGGCCGTGGTGGTAGAGGCGAAGGACGCCCCCCGCTTCCAAGAGCTGGCGGACCAGGAGAATCTGGAATCCACCGTGGTGGCCACCGTCACTGGCAAGGGCCGTCTGACCATGACCTGGAACGGGAAAAATATCGTGGACATTGCCCGCTCCTTCCTGGACACCAACGGTGTGGAGAAGCACGTCACCGCCATCACCGCCCAGCCGGAGTCCATCCTCAAGGACCAGGTCCGGGACTTCAAACAAGGGTATCTGGACTTGGCCGGGGACCTGAACGTCTGCTCCAAGCGGGGCCTCAGTGAGCGCTTTGACTCCACCATCGGCAGCGGAACGGTGCTCATGCCCTTTGGCGGCAAGCGTCAGCTCACGCCTTCCCAGGCCATGGTGAATAAGATTTCCATGGAGGAGAAGGATACCGATACCTGCTCCCTCATGGCTTGGGGCTACAACCCCTACATCACGGAAAAGAGCCCCTATCACGGGGCCTATCTGGCGGTGATCGAGTCGGTGTCCAAACTGGTGGCCACCGGGGCCTCCCTGAAAGAGACCTATCTGAGCTTTCAGGAGTATTTTGAGAAACTGGGCAAGGACCCCAAACGCTGGGGCAAGCCCCTTGCCGCCCTCCTGGGTGCTTTCCGGGCCCAGCGAGAGCTGGAGATTGCCGCCATCGGCGGCAAGGACTCCATGAGCGGCAGCTTTGAGGACCTGGACGTACCGCCCACCCTGGTGTCCTTCGCTGTGACCACGGACAGTATCGGCCACGTGATCTCCCCGGAGTTCAAGGGTCCGGGCCACCCTGTGGTCTGGCTCTGCCCGGAGTACGGCCCTGACGGCCTGCCGGTGGCGGCTTCCCTGAAAAAAGTTTATCAGACGGTAGCCAAGCTGAACAAGAAGGGCAAGCTCCTCTCCGCCTATACCCCCACCTACGGCGGTGTAGCGGAAGCGGTGCTGAAAATGTCTCTGGGTAACGGCATCGGCCTGCACTTCGACGGCGGCTGCACCATGGACGAACTCTTCGGCTACGCCTACGGCTCCTTCGTCCTGGAACTCAGCGAAGCGGAGGAAATCGGCCTGCCCCTGGGCACCACCACCGACGACGGCGCCCTCACCTGGAGAGAGCAGACCGTCACCGCCCAGGAGCTGGAAGCGGCTTATGAGGGCAAGCTGGAACCCATCTACGCCTGCAACATCTCCCAGGGCAGGGGAGAGGCCATCCCAGCCTTCGAGACGAAAGCGGCCAGCTGGCCCAAGCCACGTCTCCAGACTGCCAAGCCCCGGGTGCTCATCCCCGTCTTCCCCGGCACCAACTGTGAGTATGACGCCGCCAAGGCCATGCGCAATGCCGGGGCGGAGCCGGAGATCGTGGTCATCCGCAACCGAAGCGCCGAGGAGATCGCCCGGTCTGTGGATGACGTGGCGGCCCGTCTGACCCAGAGCCAGATCGTGTTCATCCCCGGCGGCTTCTCCGGCGGCGACGAACCCGACGGCTCGGCCAAGTTCATCACCTCTTTCTTCCGGGCGGAGAAGATCCGCGACCAGGTCCATGACCTGCTCAAGAACCGGGACGGGCTGATGCTGGGCATCTGCAACGGCTTCCAAGCCCTCATCAAGCTGGGCTTAGTGCCCTATGGGGAGATCATCGACACCGACGAGACCTGCCCCACCCTGACCTTCAACACCATCAGCCGCCACCAGTCCCGTCTGGTGCGGACCCGGGTGGCCTCCAACCTCTCCCCCTGGCTGATGAACACCACCCCGGGAGAGATTTACACGGTGCCCATCTCCCACGGAGAGGGCCGCTTCCTGGCTTCTGACGATTTGATCCGGGATCTGGCTGCCAAGGGCCAGATTGCCACCCAGTATGTGGACCTGGAAGGTGTGCCCACAGCGGAGATCCGCTGCAATCCCAATGACTCCGCCTTTGCCGTGGAGGGCATCACCTCTCCCGACGGCCGGGTCTTTGGCAAGATGGGCCACAGCGAACGGACCGGTTCCGGCCTGTACCGCAACGTCCCCGGGGACTATGACATGAAGCTCCTCCGCTCTGCGGTGGAATATTTCAAATAAGAGAGAAAAGAAAGGAGCAGCGCAATGGCTTTTTACTATTCCGAACCCTCCCATACCTTTAGTGAATACCTGCTGGTACCAGGCTTCACCTCGGAGGCCTGTATCCCGGACAACGTCTCCCTGGCGACCCCCCTGGTCCGCTATCGGAAGGGAGAGGAGGAGTGTCCCATCCGTCTGAACATCCCCCTGGTCTCTGCCATCATGCAGTCGGTTTCGGACGACGTGCTGGCGGTGGCCCTGGCGAAGGAGGGTGGCCTATCCTTCATCTATGGCTCCCAGAGTATCGAGAGCGAGGCAGAGATGGTCCGCCGGGTGAAGAGCAGCAAGGCCGGCTTCGTGGTCAGTGCCTCCAACCTGACTCCCGACGCCACCCTGGGGGATGTGCTGGACCTGAAGGCCCGCAATGGGTTTTCCACCATCGCCATCACCGAGGACGCCAGCCCCACCGGGAAGCTTCTGGGTCTGGTCACCAGCCGGGACTACCGCGTCACCCGCATGACGGAGGACATCCCTGTCCGGGAATTCATGACCCCCCGGGAAAAGCTCATCACTGCCCCCGCCTCCACCACCCTGAAGGAGGCCAACGACATCATCTGGGACAACAAGCTCAACGCCCTGCCGGTGGTGGATGAGAACGACCATCTGCTCTACTTCGTCTTCCGCAAGGACTACGCCGAGCACAAGGAGCATCCCCTGGCCCTTCAGGATTCCGACAAGCGGTATCTGGTGGGTGCGGGCATCAACTCCAAGGACTATGCCCAGCGGGTTCCCGCCCTGGTGGAGGCCGGAGCCGACGTGCTGTGCATTGACTCCTCCGAGGGATACTCTGTCTGGCAGAAAAAGACCATAGACTTCATCCGGGAGAATTACGGAGACCGCGTCAAAGTCGGCGCAGGCAACGTGGTAGACCGGGAGGGTTTCCGCTATCTGGCCAACGCCGGAGCGGACTTCGTCAAAGTTGGCATCGGCGGCGGTTCCATCTGCATCACCCGGGAGACCAAGGGCATCGGCCGCGGGCAGGCAACAGCCCTCATCGAGGTGGCTGCGGCTCGGGACGAGTATTTCAAGGAGACAGGCATCTATGTCCCCATCTGTTCCGACGGCGGCATCGTCTTCGACTTCCACATGACCCTGGCCCTGGCTATGGGGGCGGATTTCCTGATGCTGGGCCGCTACTTCGCCCGCTTCGACGAAAGCCCCACCCCCAAGCTGATGGTCAACGGTGTGTATGTGAAAGAATATTGGGGCGAGGGCTCCAACCGTGCCCGGAACTGGCAGCGGTATGACTTGGGAGGCAAGAACGACCTGGCCTTCGAGGAGGGCGTGGACTCTTACGTGGTTTACGCCGGTTCCCTCCACGACAACGTGGAGAAGAGCCTGTACAAGGTGAAATCCACCATGTGCAACTGCGGCGTCATCAGTATTCCCGACCTCCAGCGGGACGCCAAGCTCACCTTGGTCTCCGCCACCAGCATCGTGGAGGGCGGCTACCATGACGTGACCCTTCGGGCCACCAGCGGGAATCAGTAAGAACAGGAAGCAAAACAGGAAAAGGAGGGCCAAAGCATGAAAACTGACATCGAGATCGCCCAGGCTTGTGCCATGAAGGACATCCGTGAGGTGGCGAAAGAAGCCGGGGTGGACGAAAAGTATCTGGAACTCTACGGCAATCACAAGGCCAAGATTGACTATAATATGTTCCGGGAGGCCAGCCAGCCCGACGGCAAGTTAATTTTGGTCACCGCCATTACCCCCACCCCCGCCGGTGAGGGGAAGACCACTACCACCGTGGGTCTGGCGGACGGTCTGCGGAAGATCGGCAAGAAGTCCGTGGTGGCCCTGCGGGAGCCCTCCCTGGGCCCTGTGTTCGGCCTCAAGGGCGGCGCGGCCGGGGGCGGCTATGCCCAAGTAGTGCCCATGGAGGACATCAACCTCCACTTCACCGGGGACTTCCACGCCATCGGTGCGGCCAATAACCTCCTGGCGGCGATGCTGGACAACCACATCCAGCAGGGGAACCAGCTGGGTATCGACGTGAAAAAGATCACCTGGAAACGCTGCGTGGACATGAACGACCGCCAGCTGCGCAACATCGTAGACGGCCTGGGGGGCCGGATGCAAGGGGTACCCCGGGAGGACGGTTTTGACATTACTGTGGCCTCGGAGGTTATGGCGGTGCTCTGCCTCTCTACCTCCATCACCGACCTGAAGCAGCGCCTGAGCCGTATGGTGGTGGCCTATCGTTACGATGATACCCCTGTCACCGCCGGGGACCTGAAGGCCGAGGGGGCCATGACCGCCCTCTTGAAGGATGCCTTAAAACCCAATCTGGTCCAAACCCTGGAGGGTACCCCTGCCTTTATCCACGGCGGGCCCTTCGCCAACATCGCCCACGGCTGCAACTCTATCATGGCCACCAAGGCCGCTTTGAAGCTGGGCGACTACGCCGTTACCGAAGCGGGCTTCGGCGCGGACCTGGGCGCGGAAAAATTCCTGGACATCAAGTGCCGCTTGGCGGGACTGAATCCCAGCGCGGTAGTGGTGGTGGCCACAGTCCGGGCCTTGAAGCACCACGGCGGCGTGGCCAAGGCGGATCTGGGCACGGAGAATCTGGAGGCCCTGGAAAAGGGTCTGCCCAACCTCCTGCGTCATGTGGAGAACATCACCAAAGTCTTCGGCCTGCCTTGTGTGGTGGCCATCAACCGCTTCCCCCTGGACACCGAGGCGGAGCTGGCCCTCATCGAGGGCAAGTGTAAGGATCTGGGGGTCAACGTGGCCCTCTCCGAGGTCTGGGCCAAGGGTGGCGAGGGCGGCAAGGCTCTGGCGGAGGAAGTGGTCCGGCTCTGTGAGCAGGGCAAGACCTATACCCCCAGCTACGAGCTGGAGAGCTCGATCGAAGAAAAGCTCACTGCCATTGTCACCAAGATCTACCACGGCGGCCGCGTCGAGCTTACGGCCAACGCCAAGAAGCAGGCCGAGCAGCTCACCGAACAGGGATTTGGAAACTATCCCATCTGCATGGCGAAGACCCAGTACAGCTTCTCCGACAACGCGGCCCTCCTGGGCGCGCCGGAGGACTTTACCGTGACGGTGCGGAACTTGAAGGTTTCCGCCGGCGCCGGGTTCATCGTGGCCCTCACCGGGGATATCCTCACCATGCCGGGCCTGCCCAAGGTCCCCGCGGCGGAGAAGATCGACGTGGACGAGATGGGCCGGATTACCGGGCTCTTCTAAAATATTGTTTTAGCATAAGAAAAACATCGTCTGGGAAGTTCTCAGACGATGTTTTTTCTCTGGGACTGATGTTGTCAGACATTTGAATGAAGCTAGGGTGGAGAGATAGTTCAGCAGGGGAGTGAACTGGAAGGTCCATTTGCGTCTGTTCATTTTTTATACATAAATATGTCTCTGCGTACACTGTGGAAGTGGTGGAAATGATCAAGGGACCGGTCGGTTCCGTTGCTTCCGCGATGCCGCTGCCGCCAGGACTTGACCCTTCGGAGATGTATTTTATCTATTTGAAAGAAAATGGGGAAGGCTCGGAGGATTATCAGATATTTTCTCGCGCCTGTCCGATACAGAAAATCGCAGACTGATTTGATTGATACATAATGATAGAAAAAGGAGGGACCTGTCTATGAAGGCAGGCCCTCCTTCTTTGATATTTTTGTATTTAGACCTTTAGATCAAGTTTAGGATTTTTCTCCAAGGTCCCGGCGTCCAGCTCAGCCTTTGCCGCCTGATAGGCCTCATCGTAAATCTCATTGGCCTCCTTCTGGAACTTCGTACCGCCCAGGGAGGAGAGGTATTTCAGCAAGGGCGTAGCCTGGACGGCTCGCTTGCGTCCATCCTCCTGGGAGACTCCGGCGCGGACATCTGCCCGGGCCTGCTCCGTGAGCTGGTCTTTGTAGAGTTTTTGCAGGCTGTTGTCGGTTCGATTGGAGGAGCTGGTGTTGGAACTTTTTTTCAGCAGCAGCTTCGGTGTTGTCGTACTGTTGGTCATGTTACGGTAGGAGCGCAGGCCGTACTGCCTGCTGGACGCCATACTCATGGATGACCTTGCAAGGTTGTGGAGCATACTTCTGGGATAAAAATTCATGGGGAAGCCTCCTTTTGCTTCAGCTCGGCGCGGGCTGCACGGAAGGCGTCGAGATAGAGCTGGTTTGTGGTGTAGTTGAACTGTTCTTCCTCCAGGGTGGGGACAATGATCCAATCCTCGGCGGTACTGTTGTACCCGGCAATCATTTCGCCGTACTCATCACAGATGTGGGCGGTGGTGGCGTGGATGCCGACACTGATGTTCGCGGAATAGAAGGGCCCGAAGAGGGCCAGGACGCTCTCCTGCCGCTCGCGTCCCATGGCCGCGATGCTCTCCGAGACCGCCGCGATGGCGCTGTCCCGGTCCGGGGAGATATACGCCGCCATTTGCCGCTCCCGCAGGGTCAGGAAGGGCTGGCGCATATATTCGTCCGCCTGGGCATCTTCTCGGGCCAGGACCTTGATCTGCGCGGTGAACTCGTCGGTCAAAGCCCGTTCTGCCTTCTCCAGGAGGGGGGACGAGGGATCGAAGTCCATGGCGCTGCTCTGCATGGTGTCGGCAAAGTTGTTCTGTTTGACGATAACGCTTTCTGCTGTTTGAAGGACGGCTTCCGCCTCCACGTCCCGGGCGCTGAGCCAAAAGAGGTGGTCCGCATCCTGCCACAGCAGCACGGTTTCACACTGTTCGGGGCTGGCGGAATACAGGGTCCCGGGGAGTTCTCCCACATGGACGGCCTCTCCGCTGCCGGTTTCTCGAAGTGTGTCGTAGGGTGTCCCGCCGGGGAGGTCGTCGGAGTAGCCGAAAATGATACGGATCGTGTCGTTGCCCTCGTAAGTGACCTCACCCTTCCCAGGTTCCTCCCACTGGTCGGATATGAAATAGCCGTCAGGGGGGAGCCAGGTGAGGCAGTAGCGCCGGGGCAGGGGGGCGGATTCCTGTACGTTCTCTGCTACCTGCACCATTTCCTCCGGCGGCAGGGCGGCGGTAAGCCAGAATACGGCATCTCGCTCCGGCTCTGCCCAGACCAGGACGTTGGGCCCGTCCTCTGGGTTGCGGTACAGCTCGGCGGGATGTCCCTTCACGGAAACAGTCTCCACCACGGCACCCTTCCACTGGACTTGCAGAGAGGTATCGTGCTCACCCCGCAGGTAGGACAGGCGCAGCAGCTGCCGGTCCTGGTTTTCGTAGAGGGCATGGACGAAGTCCCCCGGTTGAGGTTCACGCAGCAGGGCATAACCCTGGGGGACCCAGGCGGGGTAGTACACGGTGTCCATCACGTCCTGCTCCGCCTCCCCGGTGTAACGGTACACGGACCAGGACGCGTAAATTTCCCGCACCCATCCTACGAAAGCGGCCCTGGCCTCTGCGCTGAAGGCCAGCACAGAACAGCCGCTGAGCACCACCACCAGTGCCGCGCAGGCTGCGGCCTGTGCGAAGCGGTAGCGCACAGGATGTGCCGCCCGGCGCAGCAGTTTCTTCATCCGCCGCTCAAAGGCGGGGGAGAAGGCAGCGTCTGGCGGCGCTTCCAGCTGGGGGCCGTACTCCAGACGCACCGCGTCCAGCAGGAGACGGCGGGTCAGTTGATCTAAGGCTTGGTCCGTCATAAAGAGCTCCCTCCTTTCTGCCGTTTTCCGGGGCGTTCCAAGGCATATCAAAATGCCCCCTCACCATGTAAACGTGGTAAGGGGGCGGATTCTCACAGAGTTTTTGAAAAAATTTTAGATTTTTTGTGGAGGCCCCTAGCTATCCATGGAAAAACCCTCTTTGGTGACGATCTCCCGCAGCAGCTGACGGCCCCGGCTGGCTCGGGTGCTCACCGCCGTTTTGGACAGGCCCAGCTTGGCGGCGATCTCTCCATCGGACAAGCCCAGGAGCAGTTTCATCTCCATCACGGCCCGGTAGGTCGGGGGGAGACGGGTGAAGGTTTCCACCAAGTCGTGGTAACTGCTGACGGCGCTGGCGCTGTCGGAGAAGGCGTCCCAGTCTTCCAGGGGACACACCTCCCGCCGCTTGCGCAGGAGGGAGATGGCTTCGTTGCGGGCGATGACGATGAGCAGAGGCCGCAGTTCTTCCGAGGGAGTCTTTTGGAACCTGGAAAAATGCTTGATGAGGCGCAGGAAGGCGTTGTGGACGGCATCCTCTGCGTCCTCCTGGTTGTGCAGGACAGCCTGGGTTACATGGAGCATCAGGCTGCGGTGGTCTCGATAGATGTCCTCAAAGCGGAGTTTTTCCTCCGGCGTATCCAGAAGCTGTAGGTAATAGATGAGCATGAACGGGACCTCCCGGTGCAGGTCCCGGTGGAACGGGGCCTTTTCTATATTCTATCGTCATATCAGGGAAAAAAGTTAATAGAAGTAGTAGGAGAACGTAAGAGAGGGGGGAGCGGGATGGAACTTCCATGGAAGGTTTGCTTTCGGGCGGGGGTCACCGTCTTCCTGCTGTATTTGTGCATCCGGTGCAGCGGGTCGGCGGCGGAGCTGGCCGGGGTGCTGTTCCACGCGGCGGCACCGCTGCTTTTGGGCTGTGCCATCGCCTATGTGGTCAACCTCCCCATGCGCAGCTGGGAGCGGCGCTGGGGAGAGGGATTGCCGCAGCTGCGCCGCCCGGTGTGTATGCTGGGGGCGTACCTGACCCTGGCCGGGGCGGTCTTCCTGCTGCTGTGGTTGGTCATTCCGGAGCTGAGCGCCTGCATCCATATCCTTCTGAAAGCCCTGCCGGGCGTGCTTACCCAGTGGACCCAGGCGGCGGCGGAGACCGGGGCCCTGCCTCCGGCGGTGCTGGAGGTTTTGGACGGCATGGACTGGGACGCCTGTCTCAAGCAGGTATTCCGGGTGCTTACAGCGGGTCTGGGCGGGGCAGCGGAAACTTTGGCGGGCCTGCTGTCCTCCCTGTTGTCCTGGACGGCCACCGGGGGGATCGCCCTGGTCTTTTCCGCCTACCTCCTGGCAGGAAAGGAAAAGCTCCGCCAACAAGGGCGGAGCTTGGTACAGAGATATATGCGGCCCCCCTGGCGGGAAACGCTGAAGAAATTGTTGGGGACCGCAGATGACTGCTTTCGCAGCTACATTACCGGCCAATGTACCGAGGCGGTGATCCTGGGGGCCTTATGTACTGCGGGGATGCTGGCCCTCCGCCTGCCCTATGGGGGGATGATCGGCGCGCTGACGGGCTTTTGTGCCCTGATCCCGGTGGTGGGGGCCTACCTGGGGGGTGGCATCGGGGCGGTGATGCTCTTGACGGTGTCCCCAGCCAAGGCGGCGCTGTTCCTGCTCTTCCTGCTGCTGCTGCAGCAGGTGGAGGGGAACCTGATCTATCCTCGGGTGGTGGGAGCCTCCGTGGGTCTGCCGGGGATCTGGGTGCTGGCTGCAGTGACCATTGGCGGCGGACTGCTGGGGGTGGCGGGGATGCTTTTGGGGGTCCCTTTGGCGGCGGTGTGTTACCGGCTGCTTCGAGAGGATTTCAGCACCGGTCCGTAGCAGAGCGAGTGCTGAGCTGTCTTAATCGATGGCGACCCGGATTCCGCCGGCCCGCTCCGAGGGTTGGATGATGACAGTGACCGGCTGTCCGCCGTTCCACTCAAAGGTGTAGGATTCCCCCGAAGCCTGCCCGATAAAGGTCTTCCAGTTCAGGTCTGTCTTAATCTGGGGGTCACAGTAGCCCTGTCCGATCCAGCAAATCACGGCGTCTGGGTCCACAGCGATGGTGTTGCGGGAGGCTGTGTTGCTCAGCACCAGGGGGTTGCCGTCGGAAAGGACGGCGACATAGGCGTTCTTGCCCTTCCCCGTGAGGGTGGAGGTGGCAAGTCCCTTCTGAGACAGGATGCCTTTTCCCAAAAACCGGACCTGATAGTCACAGTCCTGGGTAAAGGCCAGGATATTCTCCGACTCCACGGAAATCACTTCCCCCTGCGCCAGGTGATAGACCACGATATGCTGGCCCAGGTTGGCATAATAGGTCACGGAGTCGCCGCTCATTGTGATCTTCATCAGGGGGAGGTTCTCTCCAGCCACCCGCCGGATGAGGGAACCCAGAGCGGCCTGGGCCAGGCTCTCCTGAGGACCCAGGAGGACCTTTTCAAAGCGATAGTTTTTGTTCGGGCTGTCCCCGGCGATGAAGGCACCGGCCTTGGTGAAGAGCACGTCACTGCCCTGGCAGGTGACCTTTAAGGTCAGCTCGTTTACGGTTTCAAATGTAAGCATGATGTATCTCCCGTCAGCATAGTTCCACGCCGTAAATGGCGCACTGTCCCGCCAAGTCCTGGCGGACCCCGTTTCCTACGGGATTAAATTTCCACTGACCCTTGTGCAGATACAGCTCCCCGATGGTCATGGAGATTACGTTTGCATAGGCATCCTCCAAACGGTAGCTGACCAGCTCCTGTCCGGTGCCGCCGTCCAGGATACGCACATAGGCGTCCTGGACCATGCTGAAGTTGAGCTTCTGCGTCAGGGCTTCGTGGATGGTCAGGACAAATGTTACCTTTTGGATTTGAGGACTGAGTTTGTCCAGGGAGACCTGGATCACCTCACGGTCCTGGCGCTTGGGGTCCTCCTGGTGGAAGACGACGCTGCCGTCGGGACTGTGGACCTGGCTGTAAAAGACGAACCAGTTATCATTCGGGACCCGCCCGCTGCTGTCCAGGAGGAAGGCGGAGGCGTCCAGGTCGCAGCGGGGGTCCGTTACGTTCCAGCCGAAGCAGACCCGGAGGGATTGGACCGGCTGGGGGCCGAGGGACGTTTTCTGTCCTTTTTGCAGGGGGTGTTTCAGGGCAGGGATGGTCATTCTCGGTACCCCAGGGGCAGGAGCGGGTGCTGAGGCCGGCGGCGGAGGGGGCGCAGGTCTGGGGGGTGCGGGGGACGGTGTTGGTGGGACAGGCCGGGGCGCGGGACGTGCCGCCGGAGGCGGCGCAGACGTCTGTCCGCCCCGATGGTTCAAGGTGAAGACCGACTGCCGGTCAATGGGCGGCGCGGTCTTTTTGTTCAGAGTGGAGAGCGTCCCCCGGTCCAGCGGGGGCGCTGTGATGTTTTTTACCGGACTGGATCGCATGGGCACCTCCATTACACGTCAGAGAGTTTTTTGATGAGGCCGCAGACCTTATAGTTGCCCAGGGGTACCGGGCTCAGCTCCCAGGGGACCTCCTTCTCCCGGGCCAGCTGGTAGATGTGCCGCAGCTCGTCGGCGCCGGCATAGTCTGGATGTACCAGGACCCGCCAAGGGACCCGCCGCAGCAGGACCCGGGTGGCCTCCCCGATACCCGGTTTGATGAGGTTGATGTCCTGGATGCCGTAGTAGGCGGCGATGGCCTGGACGGTCTCCGGTCCTCTGGGCTCTCCGGCCTTTGGGGCATCGTCTGGGGGGAGGACGGAGGGGAAGCAGGATTCGATCCGGTGCAGGAACGCTTCCGACAGATCCTCCGGCTCCAGCTGGGCATAGTAAGCCGCACCGTGGAAATCTTCGGGGCCGATGAGATCGCCGCGCAGAAAGGTGCGGCTGAGCAGACCCGTCACCGTGGCGTTGAGGCAGGAGGAGGGGATGAGGATGTCCTCATGGGTTCCGCACAGCTGGGTGAGGACCCCGGGGTCAGAGAGGACGCCTAGGGAGGCGTCCAGCTGAGGATAGTCCGCCAAAGCCTCTTTCAGCTGTGTTAAAATGGCTCCCTTTCCGGTCCATCCGTCTACGAACTGGATGGACTCGGGGGCGTGACGGGCTAGGATATGGTCGATGGCATTGCGGTCGATCCCACGGCCCCGGATGATGGAAATGGCGTAGTGCGGTACTTCTGTAAGGTAGGTTTTCGCCAAGTAGCGCCGGAGAAGAATCCCGATGGGGATACCCGCCCGGGCCAGGGAAACCAGGACCAGCGAAGCTCCTTTTTTCCGATAGAGCCTTTCCGCCAGGACGGCCACCGCTGTGGCGGTAGCCTGGGCGTAGTGGTCCAGGGCGTTCTGGTAGGCCAGCATATACCGCTGGGAAGGGCGGTATTCCAGGGGAAGCATCTCGCAGTAATGGGTCCCGCTTTGGATCTTCCGCTCCCGCACCTCAGCGGGGAGAGGTTCCACTAGGCCGGTGATATCCTTCAGCAAGAGGGTGACCTCCCTGGGGTCGTAACTGCTCCTCATGGCGAAGCCCTCCAGCGCAGGAGGGTGACGGCAGGTTTGCTATATGCCTCCAGAGCGTGCAGAAGACTGCTCACACCCCCGGGGTTCAGCTTCGGCGCGTCGGTGCCGATGTACACCCGGTCATACTGGGCCAGATTATAGAGGAAGGTCGGCCGTCCGGGGGCGTAAAAGCTATCCAGAGCAGCCCGGTTGTGGAAGGGATAGTCCACGTCGGGGCTGGTGAGGATGGGACTGCGGGTCGTAGCGTGAAAACGGACTGCCGCCTCTGGACAGGCTTCCTGCAAAGCCTGGGCCAGAAGCAGGGGCGGCAGCATGAACTCTTCCGTCCCCAGGACCAGGATGCGTTCCACCGATTGAGGCAAGGAGATCTTGTCCAGAGCTTCTGCCACGAAGGCGTCACATCCGCTCCGGACCTGAGCCGTTGGTGCGGCGGTCCGGGCGTCCCATGCTGCCCGGGACAAGATCAGCTCTCGGACGGTCAGACTGGTTTTCTCGGAGGGAGGCGGTGGAGGTGGCGCGTAATGGTGCACCTCCAAGGTCTCCACTTGGTAGTTTTGCGGGATGCGATGGAGGCAGACACAGGGTACACCCTTCCGGGCGAAGTCCGCGATGCGTGTCTCCGGCATACTGCTGAGGATGGAGAGGATGCCAAAGCGCAGAGCGGGGAAGTGTCGGCGCAGGCCCTCCATTAACTTTTCGATGGTATTCCCGGTGGTGACCTCATCCTCCACAAAGACCACCCGCTGGACATCCGGCACCAGCGCCGCCAGTCCGTCCAGGATTAACTTCTGTTCGGCGGCGTGGCTGTGGGATTCCGTGAAAGGGAGGACTTCTGCCCCTGGTGTTTCCTCCCGGGTGGTGGTGAGGAAGTAGGCGGCGTTTTGGGCCCGATAGGCCAAGTACCCGCCAATGGCCGTTGCCGTCTCGGCAAAGCCGATGAGCAGGAGCCGCTCGTCCCCCCAGTGCTGTTCCAGAAGTTCCTGGAGCTGTCCAAAGAGGGAGAGGACCTTCCCCGGCGGGGCGGGGATGTGCTTGCCTTGGAAGGGGTTCACATAAAGATAGCTCCGCTTGGCGTTGTTTTCCCGCTTCGCCACGCGGACTAAATCGTCGATGGTAAATTGATCGTTCATAGGCTTATACGATGCCGTAGAGCTCCGAGAGCAGCAGGGTCTTCTTGGCCCAGTTGCCGTGGGTTCGGACCTCATTCATCCGTTCTCCTCCATAACTTTTTCCCACCAGCAGACCGCCGTCATCCCAGTTCAGGATGGTTTTGGCGTCCTCGTAGTCTTTTCGGGTCACTTTTAGCATCTCGTTGACCACGGGGATCTGCTTGGGGTGGATCACTGTTTTGCCCACAAAGCCGTTGAGGCGGTCCAGCTTTAACTCCTGCCGTAAGCCCTGCTTCCACTCATCGTTGTCGCTGAAAAAGAACTCCCACACCGGCCCGGAGACCACATAGTCCAGGGAAAACACAGTGAGGATTTCGCCCAAAAGCTGAGCGATGGGCAGGATATCGTAAATGGTCTCATCGTAGTGCCGTCGGGCCGCAAAGGCGTTGGAAAAATCATTCCCGCCCACCCGGACATTGAGTACCAGCTCCGCCATGGCGTCCACCTGTTCTTTCAGACGCCCTAAGACGTTCCGCCGGGTTCGGAAGTCCACGATTTCCCGGCTCTCCAGAATAGGCATCATGTACAGGGGATGGTTAGCTCGGTCGTTTGCGCCCAGCAGGGCCTGATGATAGGCCGCCGCGTTGTCCAGGGTGTACTTGGGAAAGACGAAACCCGTCAAAATTTCCTGCCATGCCTGGACAGAGGCAAAGACCCGTCCGATTTGCTCCGGCTCTCGGACCCGGATGAAGAGCTTGGGCAGATAAAAATCCTGGGTTTGGGCGGCATCGCAGATTCGGCGGACGGTCTCTGCCACCTGACGCTCCGCTTCGGACATCAGGCTGTCGGAAATGGTGTCTTCCAGGCACAGGGCCAGGGAGTAGGGCGGGCGGAGCCTGCCTTGGATCACCATGTCCGCAATTTTATGGTTCAGCGCGGGGGAGTAGAGGAGGGCCCCGACGCTGAGGGCTTTTGCGTAATCAATCAATGTGTTCTTCCTCCAGGGCATCCAGCTTGTGGCAGATTTCTTCGGAAAAGATCCCCTGGGTGCAGGGGATGCGGTGGGGATTGCGTAACTGTGCGGCCAGCGCACCGGGACAGAAACCCAGCTCTGCCTGCTCCAGCATGGGCAGGTCGAAGGTACTGTCTCCGGCGGCAATGGCGAAGAAGGGACCGAAGCGGTCCTGATAGCGCCGCAGCGCCGTCCCTTTGTTCAGGGAACGGGGGAAGCAGTAGACCTTCCGGGCATCCCGCAGAAGGGTCAGGCGGTCCGGGTCCGTCTGGACCCGCAGGGCAGAGAGGACCGTTTCCGCGTCATCGGTTTTGACGTAGAACAAAAAGGGCGGAATGGTGACGATGTCCTCCGCCAGTGTCCCTGCCAAGGCGCGAGCGGCTTCCCAGGCGGGGCGCTCTTCTTGGGCGCATTGCTGGGAAGCCTGGGTCCAGGCGTGGTCTTCCTGCCCATTTTGCAGCAGGAGAGCGCCGTTGCAGAGCAGGGCGGACCTCCAGCCAAAATCCGCCATCAGACCGTCCAGACGGGCGAACTGCTCCGGGGTCCGGGTAGTCACCGGGACCACCTGAAAGCGGCGCTGGTTTTTGAAATACTGATAGGTTTTCTCTGTCATAAAACTCTGAGGTTTTCCGTGGAGCATCTCCACCCACCGCTTGGCGCCTGGAAAATCGTGGCGGTGGGAGTACAGAAGGGTGTTGTCCAGGTCCAGAAATAAAACGTTCATGCTTTTTTAATAGAATCCCTTGGCAAAGAGACGGATGCTCTCATAGCCAACGGCAAGATTGATGTTCTGTCCCCGGTCAATGCCTGCGGTGCTGATGCCGATGACGTCCCCGGCCATATTCAGCACCGCGCCGCCGGAGCTTCCATGGGAGATAGGGGCGGTGAACTGGATCATGTCCACACCGTCGATCTCTCGAAAACCGGAGATGATGCCGTCGGACACGGAGTTGAACAGCCCCAGGGGACTGCCGATGGCCACCACCTTCTGTCCCCGCACCAACGGTTTCCGCCCGTTGTAGAGAGGCAGGGCAGAGAGTTCCCTCTGGATACGGATCACCGCCAAGTCCAGGTTGGAGTTGTATTTGATGACCTCATTGGTGGAGTAGACCTGTTCATCGTCCTCGATGCGTACGGAGAAAAAGCATCCGCCCCGAACTACATGGCAGTTTGTGAGGATGAATCCTTTCCGTCCGATCATGATGCCGGAGCCGGTGGCGACGGGTTCGCCTTTGTCGTCGTGGACGGCAATCATGACGATGGAGGAGGCCAGGGAGGCCAGCTCCTCAAAACTCTTTTCTTGAAGAGGGGAGGGAGAAGCGGTCCGTTGAACCGGAGCGGTCTGTCGAGCCGGGGCGGCTTGCCGAGTTGGGGCAGCCTGCCGGACTGGTGCAGACCTTTGCGTATGTACGGGCCTGGATGGGGAAGCCGAGGGACGGTCCGGGTGGGCAAGACGCACAGGTTTTCGGGGTTCTGGTGGAGGGGACAGGAAGCTGGGCAGTGTACTGTTCCCAAAGGGACCCAAGGCCAGCGGCGCGGACAGGGCCTTCAAATGTTCCTTGGTGTTGATGTCCCCCCGGGTGTTCAGCAGCAGCACGTCGCAACCCAGCAGCGTCAGCAGATAACAGAATAGGTAGGGCTGTTCCTTCTGCACGTTGTCCGCCGCCACTTTGACGCAGCGACCCTGCGCCCATTGGGGGAGGAGCGCTTGAAGCAGACGGTCCGTCCAGAACCAAAGCTTTGCCGCGAAATTTTTCAGGATGGTCTCCGTCACCCCAGCCTTGATCTCCTGATAGCGGTTCAGGACCTCCTGGGTAGCCTGCCCCAGGACTTGGGAAAACTGCGGGTTGGCGCAGGCGGTTTGCAGGGAGATCCCGCCGCCAGCGCGCCAGCTGTCGTATGCCTTGGCGTAAAAAGTGGTATCTTCCAGGGAGGTGAACTTGGGAAGTTCCTCCGGCAGACGCAGATACATACACTGGCCACCGCGCATCCGCTCCGCCATGGTCTGGTCCAAGGAGCGCACCGTCTCAGCCACGTTGGGAGGTTCCCCCAGGGCCCGGAGAAAGACCACGTCCCCTTTGTCGTTGGTATGCTCCAGAAAGGCATCCAAGCTTTGGATCGGCACTTGATTGAGTCTATAAGCTGTCATGGCGTTCATAACACCCCCGCCTGCGCATTGATTTTCGCGCCGGAAAAGATAAATGGAGAGATCGCGTCGGGACCCCTCCATTTTTTTAAGGTTAAGTCGTGGTCACAGATACCGCTTGGCAAATTCTCCGATGGTGTTGTCCGATGTACCCTGGCCGATGGCGTTGAACTTCCAATCGCCGTTGTAGCGGTATACCTCACCGAAGAGCATCGCCGTCTGATTGGGATAGTTTTCTGTCAGGTTATAGATGCACATCTCGTTGTTGTTCCGGGCGTCCACCAGACGGATGAAGGCGTTTTTGATCATGCCGAAGTGCTGCTTGCGCTGCTGGGCCTGATAGATGTTCACCGCGATGATGATCCGGTCGTACTCGTCGGGAACGGCGTTGAGGTCGATGATAATCTCCTCGTCGTCGCCATCCCCGGCCCCGGTGAGGTTGTCGCCCAAATGCTGGACGGACTGGGTGAAGTGGGTGAGATTACCGAAGTAGACGATGTCGTTGTTGTCGGTGAGCTTTCCGCTCCTCAGCAGGATGGCGAAGGCATCACAATCAATGGGCTTTGCTTTGGGGGCAAAGAAGCCCCGGGGCTGCTCTACCTCGTCCCAGCCCAGGCCCACGACGATCTTGGACAGGCCGGCATTTTCCTTAGACAGGCTGACCTTTTGTCCCTTTTGCAGTTTGACAGACATTGGGGTGTCCCTCCTCTATGTAGATATAGCGTTTGGAGTAGTTTACTTGCGTCCCGCGACCCAGTTCAGGCCCCAGTGGAAGGCGGCGTCCAGTTCCCGGTGTCCAGGGTAGAACTGGACGATTTTCTCCACGCTGAAGGTCTCATCGTTTTGGTTTTCCAGCAGCACCAGACCGCACATTTTGTGGGCGGTGTTGAACTCGTCCATTTTTACCACGATATCCTCTGCGCCGGGATACTGGATGGTGACGGTGGCGTCGGCCTGCTGCCAGTTGGCTACGCCCTCATAGATGAAGGTGTAGACCAGGATACGCTGGATCTCACTGATCTTGTTGCCGTTGATGCGCAGGTTTTCCCCGGCAGCGGAGGCTCCTGTCCGATCATCGCCGTCCAGGGCGGCGAAGGGCGGCGCGGTCAGAGAGCCGAAGGCGTTGCCCAGGGCCTGAACGGTTCCCTTGCTGCCGTCTTTCAGCTCGAAGAGACAGCCCAGGTCCAGGTCGATCCCGGCGTTCCCGCCGAACAGTCCCGACAGGAATCCCTTCTTCACCGGTGCGGCGTTCCAGTTGAGATTCACCAAAATCTCTCCCAAACCGGTGGGGGTGTTCTTTTTCAGGCTGACCTTTTGTCCTTTTTGAAGATTGATCGCCATAGATAGCCTCCTTTTTACTCTGTATCCACGCCGTAGCTGGCGCAGATCGCGGCCAGACCGCCCTGATAACCGCTGCCGATGGCGTTGAACTTCCACTCGCCGTTGTTCTTGTACAGTTCACCGAAGATGGCGGCGGTCTCAATGGAGAAGTCCTCGCCCAGGTCATAGCGCAGCAGCTCCTGGCCGTTGGCCTCATCGTAGATGCGAATGAAGGCGTTGGAGACCTGACCGAAGTTCTGTCTCCGGCCTTCGGCGTCGTAGATGGTCACAGCGAAGGCGACTTTGGTGATGTTCTCCGGGACCAGAGAGAGATCGATTCTGATCTGCTCATCATCTCCGTCGCCCACACCGGTGAGGTTGTCGCCCTGGTGGGTGACGCTGCCGGAGGGGTGGGCCAGATTGCCGTAGAAGACGAAATCCTCTTGACAGGAAACCTTTCCGGAGTCTGAGAGCAAGAAGGCGGAGGCGTCCAGGTCGAAGTCCCCGCCGGTGTCGAATTGGTTTACGTCCCAACCCAGGCCCACGACCACGTTGCGCAGGCCGGGATTGCCCTTGGTGAGGCTGACTTTTTGTCCTTTGGTCAGATTGACAGGCATAGTGATTTCCTCCTGAGATTACTCGGCGTCAATGCCGTAGTGGGCGCACAGGGCTGCCAGCCCCCCTTGGAAGCCGCTGCCGATGGCGTTGAACTTCCACTCGCCGTTGTGCTTATACAGCTCGCCGACCACCACGGCGGTTTCGATGGAGAAGTCCTCGCCCAGATCGAAGCGCAGCAGTTCCGTGTTGGTGGTGGTGTCCATGATGTGAATATAGGCGTTGGAGACCTGGCCGAAATTCTGCCGCCGGGGCTCCGCGTCGTAGATGGTGACGGTAAAGGCGATCTTTTCGATGTTGGCGGGGACCATGCTCAGGTCTACCTCGATCTGCTCGTCGTCGCCCTCGCCCTCGCCGGTGAGGTTGTCGCCCATGTGCTTCACGGCGCCGCTGCTGTGCTCCAGGTTGCCGTAAAAGATGAAGTCCTTCTCGCTGGGGCACTTGCCGTTGGCGCCGGCCAGGAAGGCGGAAGCGTCCAGGTCGAAGTCAGCGCCGGAGTCGAAGGCGTTGACGTCCCAGCCCAGGCCCACCAGAATGGTCTTCAAGCCGGGGTTATCCTTGCTGAGGTTCACTTTTTGTCCTTTGGTCAGATTGATCGGCATTGTGTTCTCCTCCTTTGTTCGTGTCTTAATTGGGGTTTGGCATATGATACATCCGGTTGAACTCCTGCTTGATGTTCTCCAGACGTTTCTGATCGTCGATGCGCTGCTTCCGGGCGTTCTCCTGAATGGCCTTCGTCTCGTCGATGCCGTTGACGATGGTCCGCCAAGTGGTTTCCAGGGTCTCGATCTTGATGGAACTGCCAGAAGCCAGACGGGCGGTCATCTTGGACTGCTCCGCGGTGTTGCGGGCGTTCTTGATGAGCATCTCATTGGTCTTGGCGTCCAGGGCCGCCATAGACTCCGCCTGGATGCGTTGGCGCTTGAGCATGATGGCTTGGGCCAGAGCCTGCTTGAACACTGGCAGGGTGATGATGAAGGCGGAGTTGATCTTGCGCACCAAGTTCATGTTGCTGAACTCCATGGTCTTGATCATGGGGATGGACTGCATGGCCACGTTCTCTGCGGTGCGCAGGTCCTGGGTCCGCTGCTCCAGCATCATCAGGGCCTGGTTGAGGCTGGTGATCTCAAACTGGATGGAGTTGTCCCCGGTGGCCTCCATGTCGGCCTGCCGCTGGGCGATATAGGCTTCGATTTCCTGACAGCCCTGCTCTCCGGCCAGGATGTAGCGGACCAGCTCGTGATAGTAATTCACGTTGGCCTCAAACATCTGGTTCAGCTTGCGGTTGGACTGCTTGATTTCCGCCTCATACTGCTTGAGCTGGACGTAAATCTTATCGACTTCCTCGCCCATGGTGTGGTATTTCGCCAAAATCTTGTCCAGCTGGCGGCGCAGGTTGCCAAAGAGCTTGCCGAAGAGGCCGGGATTGTCCTTGATTTCCTCGATGTCAAACTTGGCCATGATCTTGGCCAGGGAGTTCAGCATCTTGCTGGACTCATCCAGCTGGGACATATTCATGCTGTTCAGGACGACATCGGAGGCTTTGGAGATCTCCTCGGCGGCGTGGGCCCCGAAGGTGACGATGGTCTCCATGTTGTCGATCTCGATGGTGCTCACCAGGTCGTCCACCTGCTGGGAGCCCACCAAGGTTTGGTTCATCTGCTGCCGGTCGGCTATGATGTCATACTGCTGTACCGCCAACCCTTCCTCCTGGACCGGGGCTTCGCCGGCGGGCTGGGGGGATTTGTTAAAGTCGAGTCCCATGGTCATGTACCTCTCTTGAATAGTTTCTCACGCCAGGATGGACGTGGATGGGATGAGACTGCGTCGAAATCAGGGACCTGTAAATCATAGAGATAGTCCCCGATCTGATGCTCCTCTACGAGGGATGTGTTGAAGTGTTTTTCGATGCACTGATAACCGGTAGGCACAAAGAAGAGAATGTCAAAGCCCACCAGATTCAGAAAAGCCGCCTGAATGCTGTCCTCCAGGGAGAGCACGGTCTCTCCGGCGATGAGGTAGATCAGCTTGGGGTTTTTCTTGGTGAAGTCGAATTTCTGGACCATCCGCAGGAGCGGTTTGTCCAGATTCAGGGCAGTGGAGACGATGGTGTATTCCGTCCCATTCTCGAAGGTGCCTCGGATAAGCTTCTGTTCGATGAGGAGCTGGAGCTTGTCCAATAAGTGGTCTTGCATAGCCTCCCGCAGAAAACCGTAGGGATAGGCTTTGTGAGCTTTGATTTTCCCCTTTTGCAGCCGCCCATTGCGGAAAAACTCCGTTGCGTAAGGCTTGACGGGGTTGGGGTCTGTGCTGCTGCGCTGGGGGATGGAGGAGATCAGGATGGTATCCGGGGTGAGCAAGCTCTTGATGGAGGCCCAGTAGGCCGGGACAGCCCCGTCCTTTACCCCAGAGACCTTGGAGAAGATTACCGGCATGGTCACAGTATCTTCCGTGGTGTGGAAGCTGGGCCGGTATTTTAACTCCTGATCCCAAAGGATGGAGATCTCTTCATAGATGGTTTGCAGGGAGACAGAGGCGGCCTTGGCATACTGCTGGTTCCGGTAGAGGCCGGTGTCCTGGTACATCAAGGCATCCAAATCCCGCTCGGCGTGGTAAGCGGCGGTGCCGATGCGCAGCTCCGCGTCCTCCTCAGGGTATTTGGTGACGGGGAGGGAGAGGGGGTGATTTACCAGATAGAGCAGGGGGTCCTCCAGGCAGCAGCTCTGGTTCAGGTTCGGGGCGAAGACCAGAACATCCACTGGCAGGCGGGCCAGAAGGCGGCAGAACAGGGCCTCGTTTTCATTTTTGCATCCGCCTAGGTAAAAGAAAGCGGCGATTTCTGGATAGTTCCAGCTGCCAAATAGGGATTGCTGGTAGCGTTTCAGCCAGCATAAGAGGTAGACGGCCCGGTTGGTCAGGCGGTTCAGGCTGCTCCCCGCCTTTTTTCCCTCCTCTAAGATGAGGTCCACAAAGGCCCGGTTCATCAGGCGCTGTAATTCCTGGCTGGCGGTATATTGGATGTTGGTGGAGAGGTCCAGGACCAGTTGTTTCAAGTCCTGGTAGTTCCGGCGGCGGACTTGGGCGATCTCCTCCATGGTGGGAGGCGGGATGGTCTCGTTGACGATGACCAAGCGCCGCTTAGCGGTACGCAATTCCAGCTGGAGCTGGTAAAGCTCGTTTTGGTAAGTGAGTTTATCCTCCACGCCGGAAATGCGGCAGAAGCAGTTGTAAAAAAGGTTAGGGTCTGTGCCCCGGGAGGGGAAGTCCTGGCGGACGTCCTCTAAAATTTTACCGCTGATCCAGGCGTTGGTACAGTTGACGAATTTGGGGGGCGTGCCATAGAGCCGAGCCTGTTCCATGGCATCCTGGAGGTCCTGCCGGAGCTGTTTCAAACTGAAGGCAGGGGGGAAAGGAGCCAGACCAGGGTCGGTATAGGCATCCGAAAAAACGTTGCCGGGGTCCGCCTTCTGATAGGCTTCGTCGCCCTGGTATTGGAGAAGGAGCACGTCACAGCCAGCCAGGGAGAGCACACGCAGCAGCAGAAGCTCATAGAGGCTGACGCTGCCTTCGTAGAGGATTTTGGGGAGTTTCTCATCGCCCAAGCGGTTGACGATACGCTCAAACTTGTAATAGAGCCAGCACATGAATTTGATGTATGCATTTTTCAGCATCATGTCATTCTTGCCGGCTTTTTTCAAGTCCATCAGGGTGTCGTAGATGGAGGCGGCCACATGATTTCTCTGGGTATCGTTCATCCGGGGGAGCCACTTTTTCAGGCTGGTCAGGAGGAAGCCCATGTTCAGCTGGAAGTCCATCCCCATGATCTCGTTGTAATAGGCGAGCTGGTTGTTGTCGGGGTTGGGCAGGCGTCCCTCGATGATGACACCGGAGACCCGGGCGGTCTCGTAATAGCGGCGGATTAGGTCCTGGACCCGTTGGTCACAGCCGTTGAGACGGCAGAAATACACGCCCTTGTCCCGGCGCTGTCCCAGGTCAAGGAAGTAATCCTCCAAATTTTCCAGCTTGGCTCGTACCATGATGCGCGTCCCCTTTTCAGACGTAGAGAGTTAATAGCGGACCATCTTGTGTTTGTTCATCACAAAGCCCAGACTGCCGCCGACACCGCCGCCCAAGATATGGGTCAGGTTGGAGACGTTATCTTGGACGAAAATACCATCATAGACCTGCCCACCGATGTAGATCACTGCCACCAACAGGAAGGTCAGGGGGATGGTCCCCTCCCGCACGCTGGTGAAGGAGGAGAGCAGGATGAAGGCAAACACCACACCGCTGGCCCCCAGCAGATGAACGCCGGGGAAGAGGAGAAAGTGGACCACCCCGGTTACCAGGGCGGTGCTCAGGATGACAAAAAGGATGTTCCCTGAGCCGTATTTTTCCTCCAGCAGCGGACCCAAAACCAGGAGCAGGGTAAGGTTGCCCATGAAATGCGCCCAGTTGGCATGGCCTAGGACGTGGCCGAAAAAGCGCAGGTAGGTGAAGGGGTCCAGCAGGGAGGTACGGTAGACGCTGAACAGAAGGTTGTCCGTAAAACCTCGAGTCAGGACACCCAAGACCAAGGCCAGCAGGCAGAGCAGGGCGAAGCTCAGCACCACAGGGGAGTTGAAAGACAGGGTCAAATGCCGCTTACTTCCGGGCAAGGGGATCGCCTCCTAAGGGGTCGTGGGGATGGTGGATGGAACAGGGTTGAGAGCGGATCAAGACCGGTGCATGACAGCTTTGCGGATCATGTCGATGGGGATGACCAGGAAGGACAGCACCAGGCAGATCAGCCAGGACTGAGGGCTCAAAGCCTCCACGCTGAGCACATCCCCGCCGAAGGTGACGAAGACGAATTGCAGAGCGAAGATCGCCAGCATGACCCGCAGGAAGTTGCGGTTCCGGCCAAGGTTTTCAAAGGGATTGATGTGGGTGGTCCGGGCGTTGAAGCCGTTGAAGGTGATAGCCATCATGAAGGTGGCGAAGACAGCGGACTTCAAATAGGTCATATCCACGTCGCCGAAGAGGCCCTGGATGGCGGGCACGAAGAGGATCGCCAGACAGATCACGGTGATATAGGCCGCGCCGATGAGCACCTGGATCATCATCTCTTTGCTGACGATGCCAGCGGTGCGGGGGATGGGCTTGTCCTTCATATATTCCTTCAGGGCCGGCTCACTGCCGAAGGCAATGGCGGCCAGCGTATCCATAGCCAAGTTCACCAGCAGCAGCTGGACAACGGTGAGCACCACGTTGACCCCCAGCAGCGGACCGATGAAGCAGGTGAGCACCGCCGACACATTGACGGTGAGCTGGAAGATCAAAAACTTGCGGATGCTCTTGAACATGGTCCGTCCATAGAGGATGGCCTTCTCGATGGAGGAGAAGTTGTCGTCCATGATGGTGATGTCGCCGGCTTCCTTGGCTACCTCGGTTCCGCTGCCCATGGCGAAGCCCACATCGGCTTTTTTCAGGGCGGGGGAGTCGTTGACGCCGTCGCCGGTCATGCCCACTACATAATCCAGCTCCTGGGCCACCCGGACCAGACGGCTCTTGTCTGTGGGAAGGGCACGGGAGACCACCCGCAGCCGAGGCAGGAGGGCTTTCAATTCTTCGTCGCTCTTCTCGGCCAGCTCGGCGGAGGTCAGGGCCACGTCGCTGTCGCTGGTGAGCAGGCCCGCCTCTTTGGCGATGGCCACGGCGGTTTCCTTGCGGTCGCCGGTGACCATGACCACTTGGATCCCGGCATTCTGCACTTCTTGAATAGCGGTAATGGCTTCCTTGCGTACGTTGTCCCGGATGCTGATGACGCAGACCAAGGTTAGGTCCCCTTCGTCGGAGGGTCCGTCTACCTTAGCCACGGCCAGCAGGCGCATGGAGCGGCCGGCCTGGGTGTCGATATAGGTGGTGAGGTAGTTTTTCTCCACAAGCTCCTTCACCGCGCCGGTTTCATCCACATAATGGGTGCAGCGTTCAATAATCTTTTCCGGTGCGCCTTTGATATAGGTGACGGCCTGACCGTTGCGGCTGACGGTAACGCTGGAGAATTTTTTGTTGGAGTCGAAGGCGTTGAAGTTCCGTACGTCCTCCTTGCTGATCTCCCCGGCAGCCTGAGCGCCCACTAGGAAGGACATCAAGGCACGGTCGGTGCTGTTGCCGCCGATGATGGCGTCGTTGGAGGCCACCGCGCTGTTGTTTACACCGATGCCGGTGATCACATCCGCCGCCAGGGGCGGGGCGATGTTGGACAGTTCCTTGAAAACAGAGACATTGCCAGTGGCCATTTCCACGACGGAGAGCTTGCCCTCGGTGATGGTACCGGTCTTGTCGCTGAAGAGAAGGCTCAAACTGCCCGCCGTCTCCAAGCCGTTGATCTTGCGCACCAGGACGTTGTCCTTTGCCATACGCAGACTCTGGAAGGAGAGGAGGATGGAGGTGAGCATGGGAAGCCCCTCCGGTACGGCGCAGACGATGATGGTCACGGCTACGGTGACGGCGTCCAGGATCAGCCGGATCCAGCCGAAGAGGTCTCCCGGCACAGAACCGGTGAGGATCGTCTTCAGCAAAATACTGACGACGATGGCGATGGCGCCCACATAGCCGAAGGTGGAGATCTGCTTTGCCAGTTTCCCCAGCTTGACCTGGAGGGGGGTCTGACGGGTGTCTTCCTGGACTTCCAGGGCCAGCTCGCCGAAGAGCGTTTTGTCTCCCACGACTTGGATCTCCATATAGCCCTCGCCGCCGCAGACCACGGTGCCGCGGTAGGCGTAGTAAAGGTTCAGGAGGTCCTTGATATTGTATTCGTCCCCTTCTTCCGGCAGGGGATGCTTCTCCGCCTCTTCGGTCTCGCCGTTGAGGGCGGCTTGGTCCACGAAAATGGTGCCCTCCACCACGAGGCCGTCGGCGGGGATCTTGTCTCCGGCCTGGAGGTAGACGATATCGCCCACCACCACTTCGCTGACGTGGATTTCGCTGAGTACGCCGCTGCGCACCACTTTGACCACTTCTTTGGATTCTTCCTCCTCCTTCAAGGCAGAGGCTTTTCGTTCCTGCTTGCTCTCACTGATGGAGGAGACGCCGTTGGCGATGAGGATGGCGATGAGAATGCCCACTGGCTCGAACCACTCGGCCTGTTTCAGGAAGAAAAGGACGACTTGAATCACCAGAGCGGCCAGAAGGATCATGATCATGGGGTCCTTAAAACCTGCCAGGAGCTTCTTCCACAGGGGGTCGGGAGGGATCTGGGTCAGGGCGTTGGAGCCGTGCTGCTTCCGGCTGGCTTCCACGTCCTGGGGGGATAGTCCTTGGAATTTCATACTGTGTTCTCCATTTCGTTTTCTTGTGAAAGTCTTGTGTCTGTAGGGCTTTTCAAAGTTCCTACAAAAAATTATTACATATTTAGTTTACATTATACAAAACACAAAGGGAGATGTCAACACGAATTTCACAGAATCGTGTAAAAAGCTGACAGCTCGGGTCGGCGGATGCCGCTTTCAAAAGAACGGAAGGCCATAAAAAAGTTTCCATCTTTGGAACGCTGGAGGAACTCCCCGGGTGTTTTGCGGGAACAGGGGGCGCGGTATTATGGGGCCGGAAACGGGGCCGCAGCCCCTTTGAACTTTTTGAAAAAATCATTGGAGGATAATTGATCATGTATTTTGAAGCCATTGCAAGAATCGTTTCGGAGCGTACTGGCTGTGACATTGCCGCTGTGAAGCCAGAGAGCAAGTTTGCGGACCTGGGCATCGACTCCCTGGATACGGTGGAGCTGCTGATGAACCTGGAGGATGAGATCGGCATCGAGATTGAGCTGGATCAGAAGGTGGAGACCATCGACGATCTGGACAAGTTCATCCAGAGCAAGCAGCAGGCATGATCCGTTCCGAACTTTGTACCCTCCTGGGGATTCAGTATCCGGTGTTCCAGGGCGGCATGGCCTGGATTGCCGACGGGAAGCTGGCCGCTGCCGTCTCCCAGGGCGGGGGATTGGGCATCATCGCAGCGGGGAACGCCCCTGGAGAAGCAGTCCGGGAGGAGATCCGCGCGGCCCGCTCCCTTACGGACAAACCCATCGGGGTGAACATCATGCTGATGAGTCCCTTTGTGGACGAGATTGCCCAGGTGGTGGTGGAAGAAAAGGTGGACGTGGTGACCACTGGGGCCGGGAACCCCTCCAAGTACATGAAGGCTTGGAAGGAGGCCGGAATCCATGTGATCCCGGTGGTGGCTTCGGTGGCCATGGCGAAGCTGATGACCCGTTTGGGGGCCTCTGCCCTCATCGCCGAAGGCGGTGAGAGTGGGGGCCATGTGGGAGAGCTGACCACCATGGTCTTGGTGCCGCAGGTCTGCGACGTGACAGACCTGCCGGTGCTGGCCGCCGGAGGCATCGCCGACGGACGGGGCGTGGCGGCGGCCTTCATGCTGGGGGCCTGCGGCGTCCAGATGGGCACCCGCTTTTTAAGTGCCGTGGAGTGCAGCATCCATCCCACCTACAAGGAGCGCATCCTCAAGGCTACGGACCTGTGTACCATGGTCACGGGGAAGCGTTTGGGGCATCCGGTGCGCAGCCTGCGCACCCAGTTTGCCCGCAATTACGCCAAGGCGGAATACGGCGGGACGCCCGATGAGGATTTGGAGGCCCTGGGCTCCGGGGCCCTGCGCCTGGCGGTGCAGGAGGGCGACCTGGAAAAGGGATGCTTCCTCTCCGGGCAGATCGCGGCGCTGGTCAAAAAGGAGCAGAGCGCCGCTGAGATCATAAAGGAAGTGATGGAGGGGGCAGAGCCCCTTCTCCGAGGAGCAGCAGAATGGGTAAAGTAGCATTTATTTTTTCCGGACAGGGAGACCAATATCCCGGTATGGGCCAGGAGCTGGCAGAGAAAGAGCCTGCGGCGGCGAAGACATTCGCCCTGTGCGACGCCCTTCGCCCCGGGACCTCCGCCCAATGCTTTTCCGGCACTGAAGCGGAATTGAAAGAGACCCGGAACACACAGCCCTGCCTGTTCGCCTTCGAGCTGGCGGCGGCAGAGGCGCTGAAGAGTCACGGCGTTATGCCGGACATGGCGGCGGGTTTCTCCTTGGGGGAAGTCACGGCGGCGGCCGTCAGCGGTCTTTTCGACCAGGAGACGGGCTTTCGTCTGGTGTGCAAGCGGGGCGAGCTGATGCAGCGGGAGGCGGAGAAATATGACACCGCCATGGCCGCTGTGGTGAAGCTGGAGGCGGAGCAGGTCCGGGCTCTTTGCGCGAAGTATGACCAGGTATATCCGGTGAACTTCAACTGTCCCGGACAGATCACCGTTTCCGGCCTGTCGGAGCAGATGCCTCAATTTTCTGCCGACGTGAAAAGCGCCGGAGGCCGTGCCCTTCCCTTGAAGGTGAAGGGAGCGTTCCACTCGCCTTTCATGGAAGCGGCGGCGGCGGACTTCGCCAAAGACTTGGCCCAGGCGGAGATGAAGACGCCGGACATCCCACTGTACTCCAACCGCACGGCGTCGGTCTATGAGGGGGACCCTGCCCAGCTCCTCTCCCAGCAGATTTGCAGCCCGGTGCAGTGGGAGAGCTTGGTGCGCAGCATGATTGCCGCGGGGGCGGACACCTTTGTGGAGATCGGTCCCGGCAAGACTCTGACCAACATGATGAAGAAGATCGACCCGTCGGTGAAAGCCTGCACCGTCTTTGAGTACTTAGCGGAGGTGGAAGGATGAAGGAGAAAACAGCCATCATCACCGGGGGTTCCCGGGGCATCGGCGCGGCCATCGCGGAAAAACTGGCCTCTCTGGGGACCAACATAGCGGTGCTCTACGCGGGGAATACCCAGGCGGCGGAGGCCGTGTGCCAGAAGTGCAGAGACGCTTATGGCGTGGAAGCCAAAGCCTATCAGTGCGACGTGTCCGATTTCACCGCCGCCAAGGAGACGGTGGCGCAGATCAAGGCCGACTTCGGTACGGCCCATATCCTGGTCAACAACGCGGGCATCACCCGGGACGGACTCATGGCCATGATGAAGGAAGCGGACTTCGACGCCGTCCTGGCCACCAATTTGAAAGGGGCCTTCAACATGACCCGTCACTGCACCGGCCTTTTCCTGCGCAATCGGGAGGGCTGTGTCATCAACATCACCTCCGTGGCGGGGCTGACGGGGAACGCGGGGCAGTGCAACTACGCTGCCTCTAAGGCTGGCCTTATCGGCTTGACAAAGTCCACCGCCAAGGAGCTGGCGCCCCGAGGCATCCGCTGCAATGCGGTCGCTCCCGGGTTCATCGTCACCGACATGACCGGGGAACAGGGGGAGAACCCACTGCTCCAGATGATCCCTCTGGGCAGGATGGGTGAGGCCGCAGAGGTCGCGGAGGCGGTGGCCTTCCTGGCAGGGGCAAAGTATATCACCGGCGAGGTACTCCGCGTAGACGGCGGCATCGCCATGTAAGGAGGAGCTGCTATGAGTGAACACAGAAGGGTAGTCATCACTGGGATCGGTGCCGTCACCCCCCTTGGCAATACCGTCCAGGAGACCTGGGAGGGGCTGAAAAACGGAAAGAACGGCATCGCCCCCATCACCCATTTCGATACAGAAAAGTTTAAGGCAAAACTGGGCGCTGAAGTGAAGAACTTCGATCCCAAGGACTATTTGGAGGTCAACGATGTCCTGCGCACGGACCGCTATGTCCAGTACGCTGTGGCCGCGGCCCAAGAGGCGGTGGATGAGAGCGGCATCCAGGGTCATGTGGACCCGGAGCGGTTTTCAGTTCTCTTCGGCACCGGCACCGGGGGCATCGGCACCTTTGAGCAGGAGCATGAAAAACTCTTGGAGAAGGGGCCCCGCCGGGTCTCTTCGCTGCTGATCCCCATGCTCATCACCAACATGGCGGCGGGGATGCTGGCCATCCGTCACGACTGCCGGGGAGCGGCTATGGCAACGGTGACCGCCTGCGCCTCCAGCGCCAACGCCATCGGAGAGGCCATGCGAATGATCCGCCACGGCTACGCCGACGCGGTGATTGCCGGAGGCTCCGAAGCGGCCATTCGTCCCTCCAGCGTGGCGGGCTTTATCAATATGCAGGCCCTGTCTACCTCTCAGGACCCCAATGCGGCTTCCATCCCCTTTGACAAGCGCCGGATGGGCTTCGTCATCGGAGAGGGTGCGGCAGCCTTCGTCCTGGAGGAGTACGAACACGCGAAAGCCCGTGGGGCTAAGATTTACGCTGAGGTCTGCGGATACGGTGTCACCTGTGACGCCTTTCACATCACTGCTCCGCATCCCCAGGGCCGGGGCGGCACCCGAGCCATGCTGGATGCCATGAAAGAGGCAGGATGGCGGGAGGAGGACCGGGTGTACATCAACGCCCACGGTACCGGCACGCCCATGAACGACAGCTTGGAAACCACCGTCATTAAGAATGCCCTGGGCGAGGCGGCGGCCAAGCGGGCCTATGTCAGCTCCACCAAGTCTATGACGGGACATATGCTGGGGGCCGCAGGGGCCATGGACGCCCTAGCCTGCGTTTTTGCCCTCAAGGAGGGCATCATCCCGCCTACCATCAACCTGGAAGAGCAGGACGAGGCCTGCGATTTGAACTGCGTTCCCAAGACAGCGGTGCAGGCGGAGCTGGACTTGGCCCTGTCCAATTCCCTGGGCTTTGGCGGGCACAATGCCTGCCTGGCATTTCGGAAGGTGTGAGCCATGAACGAGACGGATATCCGTAAATATGCGGGTCTGATGCAGGAGCTGGGTCTCACCGGCCTGGAAATCACCGAGGACAACAAGGTGGTGCGTCTGGAGCGCAATGCACCGGCGGCGGTCCAGGAAGTGGTGAGTGTTCCGGCGGCGGTGCCTGCTGTGCCGGCAGCGGTCCAGACCGGGGAGCTGAGTGTAAAATCCCCCATGGTGGGGGTATTCTATGCCGCGCCGGCTGAGAACGCCGCCCCCTATGTGTCTCTGGGGGACCGGGTGGAGAAAGGGCAGACCCTGTGCATCGTGGAGGCCATGAAGTTAATGAACGAGATCACCGCCGAAGAGGAGGGCGTGATCTCTCAGATCTGTGTGACCAACGGACAAGTGGTGGAGTTTGGCACAGAACTCTTCCGCATCAAGAGGTGAGCCGATGAACCGAGATGAGATCATGAACATCCTGCCCCACCGGGACTCTATGCTCCTCCTGGATGACGTGGAGGAGCGGGAAGGCACCGCTGTGGGCCATTATACCGTCCGGGGCGACGAGTTCTTCCTGAACGGACACTTTCCCGGCAACCCCGTAGTCCCCGGGGTCATCCTCTGTGAGATCGTGGCCCAGTCGGCCTGCGTGCTGCTGCTGGACCGGATGGAGCCGGGACAGCTGCCGGTGCTGACGGGGCTGAACAATGTGAAATTCCGCTCCTCTGTGCGTCCTGGGGACACTGTGGAGACCAACTGCCGTCTCAAACGCTCCAAGCATCCCTTCTACTTTGCGGAGGCCACGGTCACAGTGGAGGGGCGGCGCTGCGTCACGGCGGAGTTCTCCTTCGCTCTGACGGCGGGAGCGTAGCACGATGTTTTCCAAAATACTGATTGCCAACCGGGGTGAGATCGCTGTACGCATCATCCGGGCCTGCAAGGAGATGGGGGTGGCTACCGTGGCGGTCTACTCCCAGGAGGACAGGAACGCCCTCCATGTGGCCTTGGCCGATCAGAGCTACTGCATCGGCGGACCGGAGGCGTCGGAGAGCTATCTCAACGAACGGCAGATCATCAGTGCGGCCCTCTTAGCGGGGGCCCAGGCCATCCATCCGGGGTATGGCTTCTTGTCGGAGAACGCCCACTTCGCCCGGTTGTGCCGGAGAAACGGCATCGTCTTCATCGGACCGGACCCGGAGAGCATGGAGCGGCTCAGTGATAAGGCGATTCTGAAGGCGCTGATTCAAAAGACGGGCCTCTCCGTCATCCCCGGGACGGAGGCCGTGGCGGATCTGGAGGAGGCCCAGCGGGCCGCTGGTAAAGTGGGGTATCCCGTGATGCTCAAAGCCTGCGCCGGCGGAGGAGGCCGGGGCATCCGCTTGGTGCGCAGCGTAAACGATTTGGAAGAGGCATATTTTCAGGCCACCAGCGAAGCCCTCAGCGCCTTTGGAGACGGCAGCGTCTACATCGAGAAATACATCTATCCTGCCCGTCATGTGGAGCTGCAGATTCTGGCCGACGAGCACGGCAATGCCGTCTGTTTGGGGGACCGGGACTGTTCCCTTCAGCGGCGCAACCAAAAGCTCATCGAGGAGACGCCCTCCCCGGCGGTTGGCGAGGGCCAGCGCAATAAGATCATGGCCCAAGCGGTAAAGGCAATCAAGAAACTGGGTTATGTGGGGGCCGGGACCTTGGAATTTCTTCTGGACCAGGAGGGAAATTTCTGGTTCATGGAGATGAACGTCCGCCTGCAGGTGGAGCACTGTGTTACGGAGATGCTCACGGGTTACGATTTGGTGAAATGGCAGATCCGCATTGCCGCTGGCATTCCCCTGAACTTTTCCCAGAAGGACATCCGGATGCAGGGTTCGGCCATCGAGTGCCGCATCAATGCAGGCAGCTGCGGGACCTTGGAGCTGCTCCACGTTCCCGGGGGGCCTTCGGTGCGCTTTGATACCTGTCTGGTTCAGGGGACGACGGTGTCGCCCTACTACGACGCGCTGCTTGGTAAGCTCATCGTCTTTGCCAAGACCCGGGAGGAGGCGCTGCGCAAGGCCAGGGCCTCCCTGTGTGAGCTGGTGATCGAGGGCATCCCCACCAACATTGAGGAGCAGCTGCGCATCGTGGACGATGAGCGATTCATATCTGGAAATTACGACTTGAGCTTTATGGGGAGCAGGTGAGAGTATGGCATTGATTAACTTTTTCAAACCAAGAAATCAGCTGGAGGAGGGCGGACGGACTGCGGCTCCGGTCCAGAGAGACCAGGGTGAGCCCGAGAAGAACTGTCCTAACTGCCGCAAGGACATCCCCCTCAGCCGCCTCTGGGCCAACGATCTGGTCTGCCCCTGCGGGCACCATTTCCGTATGCGGGCCCGCCAGCGCATCCGCATGGTGGCGGACCAGGGCAGCTTCCATGAGCTGTACTCCGATGTTCGCTCCGGCAACCCCCTGGGCTTCCCCGGCTACCGGGACAAGGTGGAGACCGTCCGGGCGGCCAGCGGGGAGCGGGAAGCGGTGGTCTGCGGCACGGCGAAGATCGGCGAGCAGAACTGCTGTCTCTTCGTCATGGAGTCCTACTTCATGATGGGCAGTATGGGCAGCGCCGTTGGGGAGAAGATTACCTCCCTGTTCGAGTACGCCACGGAGCACCGCCTGCCGGTGATTGGCTTCACCGTCTCCGGCGGGGCCCGGATGCAGGAGGGACTGCTGTCCCTGATGCAGATGGCCAAAACCAGTGCGGCGGTGAAGCACCACAGCGACGCGGGCCTGTTCTATCTGGCTGTGCTCACCGACCCCACCACCGGCGGGGTTACCGCCAGTTTTGCGATGGAGGCGGACATCATCCTGGCGGAACCGGAGGCTACGGTGGGCTTTGCCGGGGCCCGGGTCATCGAACAGACCACCCGGCGGTCCCTGCCAGGCGGTTTTCAGAAATCGGAGTTCGTACTGGAGCATGGCTTCGTGGACGACGTAGTCGCCCGTACCCAGCAGAAAAAACGCTTGACGGAGCTGTTGAAGCTGCACAATGGAGGATAACGATATGAGCGGAGCCCCTTACGAGCGGGTCAAACTGGCTCGTGACAACAGCAGGCCCACAGGGCTGGACTATATCAGAAACATTTTTCAAGGATTCATCGAGCTTCATGGGGACCGCCGCTATGCCGATGACCCTGCCATCGTCGGCGGGATCGCCAAGCTCAACGGCAGTCCTGTCACCGTGGTGGCTATGGAGAAGGGACACACAGCCCGGGAGCGGGCCTATCGCAATTTTGGCGCCCCCCATCCCGAGGGGTACCGAAAGGCCCTGCGCCTGATGAAGCAGGCGGAGAAGTTCGGCCGGCCGGTGATCTGTTTCATCGACACCTCCGGGGCCTACTGCGGTGTGGGTGCCGAGGAGCGGGGACAGGGGCAGGCCATCGCCGAGAACTTGATGGAGCTGTCGACCCTCTGCGTCCCCGTGGTGTCCATCCTCATTGGGGAGGGCGGCAGCGGCGGCGCTTTGGCTCTGGCGGTGGCGGACCGGGTATGGATGCTGCAAAACGCGGTGTATTCGGTGATCTCCCCTGAGGGCTGCGCCAGCATCCTCTGGAAGGATGCCGGGAAGGCCGAGGAGGCGGCAGCCTGCCTGAAGCTGACGGCGGAGGATGCCAAGAGCTTGGGGATCATTGAGCGCATCCTCTCCGAGAAGGAGATCGGCAAGCGGGAGTTCTATGAGCGAATCCGCACATTGCTGAGCCGAGAGCTCAGCGAGCTTTCCAACGACCTTGACCTGATCGGCAAGCGGTATGCCCGCTTCCGCCGCATCGGAGCTTGTACGGCGGAGGGTTGAGAGGGGACCTGGTCCAAGCAAAGGCGGCTGAACGCGGCCGGTCAGGCTGAGGGACTGGGTACTTGAGAAGAGATTGTGATTTTTTCAAGTTGTTTCATGATAAGGTTTGCACTTTTTGTGGAAATCAGGTATACTAGCCCTGCCTGCCCGGCAGGCAGGACCCCTTGTGACCCCCTTCGCGGAGTGGTATGCTCCGCGTGTAAGGAGATGCTATGAAAAACGCGATAAGCAATCTGGAGGATATCCTGAGTCAAACCATCAGCGGTTTTCACCAATACGTTTTGACGGAACCGGCCCACCTATCCTATGTGAGCCGGAACCTCTGCGCTATGGTAGGCTGCACAGAAGCGGAGCTGCTCAGTGAGCAGGAGGACCGCTATGCGGCGCTGGTCCATCCAGCGGACCGGGGGCTCTATGCTGCTTTCCTGCAATCCCTGAGAGAGCAGCCCCAAACGCAGTCGGCGGAGTACCGGCTGGTGCGAAAGGACGGCACCACACTTTACGTCAAGGATACCATGACATCCAAGAGTGGTGAGGATGGAGCCCTTTTGGGGGACTCCGTGCTGACGGATATCACCTCGCTCAAACATGAAAACGACAATCTGCAGTTTCTCAACGAGACGATCCCCTGCGGATTTATCAAATACAGCTGCGAAAAGCAGCCCCGGGTGACCTACATCAACCGGCAGATGATGGAGCTGCTGCGCATCCCCCAGGCCCAGGAAGGGGAGCTGGACTATCGGGAGATGTATACAGATAACATTTTTCTCATGATTCCCATGGAGGAGCGGCGCAGGTTTGCCCTCTACCTCAACCGAGTCCATACGGCGGGGAAGCCCATGGCCGGGGAGCTTACCTTGCTGCGCTGTGACGGGACCCGGGCCCATGTGTTCGGCTGGGTGACCAAGTGCGTCAACGAAGAGGGAGCGGAGGAGTTCCAGAGCGTGTGCATGGATGTCACCGAGCGCCACCAGGCCCAGAAGGCCGGGGAGACCCGGCGCTACTTGAAGGCCCTCACCGACGTGTACGATAAGATTTTTCAATATGACTTGAGCTCCAATACGGTGACCTGCCGCTACAGCAACAATTCTCCCACCTTCAAGTGGTTGGAAAATATCCCCATGCAGATGGAGGACGCCACCGAACGGTGGATTACGGGTACCGTGGCGGAGGAGGACTGCGAGCAGGTTCGCACGTTCTTCCAAAAATTCTTCCAGAAGCAGCTTTACCGTCCAGGAGGACGTCCGCCCCAGCTGAGTTATCGGGCCCAGTCCTCCAGCGGAGAGATGGAGCTGTACCAGGGGATCTTTCTCAAGATGGATGACTCGGTGAGCCTGTACTGCTGTCGGAAGGTTACTGACGCATCGGAGGCGGATAGTCTGCGCCATGAAAACCTTTCCTTGAAGGAGAATATGCAGGAGCTGGTTCTGCGCTTCACCGACGGGGTAGCCGCCTTTGAGGTCACGGAAGAGATGGTGACGCCCCTCTACGCCAGCGACAACGTATTCGAGTTTTTCGGTTTCTCCCAGGAGGAGTGGATGCCGCTGATGAAGAAGAGCACCCCCATCAAGGAGTTCGTGTCCCGCAGCGATGTGGCTTATGAGGAGTACGAGGAGTTGTTCCGTACCGGTGAGGCGGAGTTTAACTACTTTGATTTGAAAAGCCAGCATCACCGGCGGGTCAAGGCCATCTGTTCTCAGAAGGCCCCAAGTGGGACGTCCCCCCGATATGTGATGCTTTACAACGTGGAAGAGTCTGAGCCAGAACAGGGTGAGCCGCAGCCCCAGGACCGGACAGTGTCCATCCGCACCTTTGGCTATTTTGATGTGTTTGTAGGCAACAAGCCCATCTCCTTCCGCAACAAGAAGGCCAAGGAGCTTTTCGCCCTGCTGGTGGACCGACGGGGCGGGTACATCTCCTCCGAGGAGGCCATTAGTTTTCTGTGGGAGGATGAGCCGGTGAGCCCGGTGACCTTGGCCCGATACCGGAAGGTGGCCCTGCGCCTGAAGAACACCCTGGAGGAGTTTGGCATTTCGGACGTGGTGGAGACCGTGGATGGGAAGCGTCGTCTGGTGATGGAGCGGGTGCGCTGTGATCTTTACGACTATCTCTCCGGCAAGGAAGAGTACGCCCAGTTGTTTAAGGGGACTTATCTGAGTAACTACAGCTGGGGGGAGAACACCCTGGCGGAGTTGACGGGGAGCTTTCTGTCCTAAAGGGAAAATGTGAGAAAATCGTAAGAAATTCCGAGGAAAAACCGCAGGAATTTTTTCCGAAGTCCTGCTATAACCATCCTAGAGAGGACGCGCAATGCTGGGAGGAGGACAGGATGGGAGAGAGGATCTTGATTGTAGACGACGAGCAGGCCATTGTTGACGTGCTGGCGCTCTACCTGGAAAACGACGGCTATACGGTGGACAAATGCTGCACCGCAGCCCAAGCCCGGGCTTGTCTGGAGCAGTCGGAGCCGGATCTGGCTGTGCTGGATGTGATGCTCCCCGATGGCGACGGCTTCCAGCTTTGCCGGGAGATCCGCCAGAGAGCGTTTTATCCCGTCATCCTCCTCACGGCTAAGGGGGCCGACGAAGATAAGATCCGCGGTCTCACCCTAGGGGCTGACGACTACATGACAAAACCCTTCAATCCCCTGGAAGTGGTGGCCCGGGTGAAGACCCAGCTGCGGCGATATCACTGCTACAATTCTCTGCCCCCCAAACAGGGGGCGCGGGAGTATGAGATCCGAGGCCTGACGGTGAATCAGGAAAAGCATACGTGTTTCCTTTTTGGGAAGGAAGTACAGTTGACACCCACGGAGTTTTCCATCCTCTGCTATCTCTGTGAGCGGCAGGGAAAGGTGGTATCCTCGGAGGAGTTGTTTGAGGCGGTATGGGGGGAGAAATTCCTTACCAATAACAATACGGTCATGGCGCACATTGGACGGCTCCGGGAAAAGCTGAAGGAGCCAGCGAAAAAGCCCCGGTTCATCAAGACTGTGTGGGGAGTGGGGTATACCATTGAGGAATAAAGAGAATGGGGACTTCCGCCAGCTGCGGACGAAACTGCTTTTGCGCACCGTGGTGATGCTGTTGGTGGTCGTGTCGGTGATCTACACCATTTCTTCGGTACGGCAAAAGGGGACGTTCACACGTTTGGCGGTATCCTTTTTTCAGACGGTTCTGGGGATGGACTACGGCACAGCGCTGGAGTTATACCAGCGTGGAATCCGGGACCACGCCGACGCATTCATCATGCTGGCGATTGTGTTGGTATTTGTAGGGCTGTTTTTGGGATATCTGCATGGCTTTACCCGCTACTTTACAGGAATCAGCCGTGGAATGGATGCACTGGTTCAGGAGGAGACGGGAGAAATTTCCCTGCCGCCGGAGCTGGTGTCCATTGAGCGAAAGATGAACGCAGCGAAGCATATCTTCGTTCAGCAGAAAAGCGAGATGGCTTTGGCCCAGGAGCGGAAAAACGATTTGGTTATGTATCTGGCTCATGATTTGAAGACGCCGCTGGCGTCGGTCATCAGTTATTTGAACCTGCTCCGGGACGAGAAACAGATCTCGGAGGAGTTAAGGGAAAAATATCTCGCCATTTCCCTGGACAAGGCGGAGCGGTTGGAAGATCTCATCAACGAGTTTTTGGAGATTGCCAAGTTCAACCTCTCAGACATCACTCTGCAATACCGAAAGATCAATCTCACCCGTCTGCTGGAACAGCTGGTGTATGAGTCTCAGCCGGTTTTGAAGGATAGGGGTTTGTCTTGCCGCCTCAGCGTGGCGGAGGATATTTTTTTGGACTGCGATGCCGACAAGATGCAGCGGGTGTTTGACAACCTCCTGCGCAACGCGGCTATTTACAGTGTGCCAGAGAGTGAGATCGTGATTCAGGCGGAAACGGCGGGGGATATGCTGACCGTTACCTTCATCAACCACGGGGACACAATCCCGGAGGATAAGCTGGAGCGTATCTTTGAGCAGTTTTATCGTCTGGATAGCGGACGGAGCAGCGGCGGCGCAGGTCTGGGCCTAGCCATCGCCCGACAGATCGTCACGCTGCACAAGGGGACACTCACGGCCCAGAGCGCCCAGGATACCACGACCTTTCTGGTCAAACTGCCCCTTCGTAGGGAAATCGTATGAAATCCCGAGGGAAAGACGAGGAAAAAGCATCAGCGATTTTGGTAAGATAGAACCAAGATCGCTGATGCTTTTTATGTGCAGCGGGAAGGAGGAATCAAGGATGGAACTGTGGATCGACCATGTGTCCAAGGGTTTTAAGGACAAGCGGGCCGTGATAGACGTGAGTTTACAGCTTACTCCAGGGGTTTGGGGGTTGCTGGGAGCCAACGGCGCCGGGAAGACTACGCTGATGAGGATCATCGCTGGGAACATGGAGCCCAGCAGCGGCGTGGTGCGCTATGACGGCATTCCCATTCAGGAGCTGGGGAGGGACTACCGGGCTTTATTTGGATACCTGCCACAGGAATTCGGGTTTTACCCGGGTTTTACGGTGCAGGATTATCTGGAATATGTGGCGGCGCTGAAGGGGCTGCCGCCCAGAGTGAGCCATGAGAGAATCGCCGCCTTGCTGGAGGTGGTCTCCCTGGAAGAGGTTCGAGGGAAACGAATCGCCAAGCTCTCCGGGGGGATGCGGCGGCGGGTGGGGATCGCCCAGGCGCTGCTGAATGACCCGGAGGTGTTGGTTTTGGATGAGCCTACCAGCGGCCTAGATCCAGGGGAGCGGGTGCGTTTTCGCAACCTCATGGCGGATCTGGCCCAGGACAGAATCGTTTTGATTTCCACCCACATCGTCTCCGATGTGGAGTATATCGCCGCCAAGATCGCTGTGATGAAGGCAGGCCGGCTGATGGCTGCCGGGACCACAGAGGAGTTGGTCAAACTGGTTGAGGGGAAAGTATGGAGCTGTGCCATTCCGGCGGAGATGGTCCCCGCCTATGAGAGACGGCTGTCCATTGTCAGCCTGCGCAGTCAGGAGGATGGGACCGTAGTGGTGCGGTATCTGGCGGAGCGGCCTTGTGATAATGCGTCTGTGTCCACGCAGCCCCGTCTGGAGGATTTGTACTTGTGGCTTTTCCCCCAAAGCGAGGGGAAGGAGAGAGGAGGCGCACCATGGGTGTCTTAAAAGTAGAGTTGAAGCGGGTCGGAAAGGCGAGGATGACCTGGGTTCTGCTGGTCTTGGCACTGCTGTTGTCTGCGGTACTGGCGTATCTGCCGGTGACGTTTTGCAGCAGTACCTATCTTGATGAAAACGGGAAGGAGGTTACGGTGACGGGACGGGCGTCCATTGCCTATGAGAAAGCGCGACAGGCGGATGCGGCGGGATTGGTTACGCCGGAGCGAGTCCGGGCGGCGGTGGAGCGTTACCAGGCCTGTCTGCGGCAGTATGGGGTCACGGAATCCTATGACCTGCCGGAAGGGGTCTATGAGCGGGAGATCTTACCCATTGCGCCGCTGCTCCACGGGGTGAAGGAAGCCTTTGCGGACCCGAATACCGGGATGGCTCCCAGCTTGTGGACGATCCAGCCGGAGCGGTTGGATCAGTTCGAGACCGTCTGCGAGGACCGCTTGGCGTCTCTGATGCGCACGGAACAGCCGGACCATCCCGCGGCCCAGCAGAAGGCACAGGCGATGTATCAGGAGGTGGAAAAGCCCTTCACGGCCTGTCCTGGGGCAAGCGCCACGGTGATGGACTATCAGAACATCGTGGGTTTTCTGGTGCTGCTGTTCTGTACCGTATTGGCGGCCCCTGCCTTTTCTGGAGAGTATCAGTCCGGGGCGGATGATATCCTGCGCTGTGCCAAACACGGCAGAGCACGGCTGGGAGCGGTCCGGATCATTGCGGCGCTGTGCGTCAGCGGGCTTGCGTTCTTGCTCTGCTCTGTGGTATATCTTCTGCTGTCCAACGCCTTGTTTGGATGGGATACCACGGGAGCCTCTATTCAAATGGTATATTCCATTCTAAGTTTGGTGGAAATGGACCTGGGACAGCTGCAAGTGGTTTTCATCCTGGCGGGGCTGTTGTCGGTTTTGGCGTCGGTGAGTGTTACCCTATATATCTCCGCCCGGTGCAGGAGTACTGTGACGGCCCTGGGGTGTGCGTTGGTGCTGTGCATCGCGCCGGTGATGCTCTATATGACGCTGCCGGGGACGGCGGCGGATTGGCTCTGCACCCTCCTGCCGGCCAGCGGGGTGGGGATTCAGACCAGCATCTTGTATGCGCTGGTGGACTTTCGCTTTTTGAGCGTGGGCGGGCTGGCGCTGTGGGTGCCGTATGGGATGCTCATTACCTGGGGAATTGAGATCCCGCTGTTTTTTGCCCTAACCATTCGCAGGTACTGTAAAATGGTGCATTGAGGAAAATCAAAAGGGATATCCTATCAAAAGTACGGTAGAATACCATAAAACCTGATAGGAGCCCAAAGATGAATCATAAACTATACCACGAAATCCGGTCCTTTGGCCTGTACCTTCGTCAGGAGGAGCGGGCCAAAGGGACCGTGGAAAAATATTTGCGGGATCTGACCGCCTTCCTTCGCTGGCTCGGGGAGCGGACCTTGACCAAGGAAGCGGCGGCGGACTGGAAGGAGTTCCTGCTGGGTCAGGGCTACGCTCCCGCCACCGTGAATTCCATGCTGGCGGCATTGAACACCTTTTTGCGCTTCACCGGGCGGGAGGACTGCCGGGTGAAATTCCTCAAACTCCAGCGCCGCCTGTTCCGGGATGAGCGCCGGGAGCTGAAAAAAGAGGAGTTCGACCGTCTGCTGGAGACGGCGCGGAGCCTTGGGCGGGAACGGCTGACCCTGCTTATGGAGACGATTTCCGCCACCGGCATCCGGGTCAGCGAGGTGCGGTATATCACCCTGGAGGCGGTCCAGCAGGGGAGGGCGGAGATCACCTTGAAGGGGAAGATCCGCACCATCCTCCTCCCGGTCAAGCTCTGCCGCAAGCTGAACAAATACGCCCGGAAACAAAAAATCGCCTCCGGGGAGATTTTTCTCACCGGAAGCGGGAAATCGCTGGGCCGCCGTCAGATCTGGGCGGAAATGAAAGCCCTTTGCAAACGGGCTGGCGTGGAAAGCAGTAAGGTTTTTCCGCATAACCTCCGGCATCTCTTCGCCACGGCGTTTTACCGGACCTGTAAGGACATTGCCCGTCTGGCGGACGTTTTGGGGCATTCCTCCATTGAAACCACGAGGATATACCTTTTAACCACGGGGAAGGAGCACCGAAGGGCGCTGGAGCGTCTTGGTTTTGTGACCTAAAAGACAAAAACAATATTTCGCCTCCCGTTTTTCGCCCCTTCCACGGGCCGAAGGCCGATTCGGGACAAAAAAACAGACGCGACCCTTCCTGAAACAGGAAAAATGGGTGCGCCAAAGCCAGCCGCAAAATCTTATTTTTTCG
>JAAWAE010000061.1 GCA_022792035.1 Ruminiclostridium sp.
CTTGGATCCCTGGCCGGGGGGCCCGCCCCCCTGGACCCCCACAGGGGCTGCCGCCCCCAGGACCCCCGCTCCAAGGGCTCCGCCCTTGGGTATCCCGCCAGGGGCTCCCGCCCCTGGACCCCGGGTCTTTTCGGGGGCGGGAACGGTTCTGGAATATCCGTAGGGGGCGATGTACCCATCGCCCCTTGTTCCCTGGGTCAACAGCAGTCCCAATTATATCCCACACGGGAGAAGTCTCGTTTTTTCAAATCCTCTCGTGAGATGAACAAATTCCCGATGCCGCAGTCACCCCACAGCACCAGGTCCTCCCCGTCCTTCATATCGGAATCCAGCTGAAGCAGCAGGGTATCCAGTTGTGGGTAGGCATTCATCTCCCGGGGGTCAGCCTGGGTAAAGTAGGGGAATCCGCCGATCTGATGATACACGGATTTTTCCTTGGTTTCTCCCCGTATAAAATCATCTGCGTCGAATTCCTGACACAGCGCCCAGATGGATGGAATCGGCTTCTCCGGGCAGGCTTGATTCCATTTTTCCACAAAAGCAGGTCCGAGATGTGCATCCAGCCCAGGAAGCGGCTGTATCTCGGGGTTTCCAAAGACGATACGGCAGGGGGTCTTTCCCAAGGGAGTATAATCTTCTGCTGGCGTCTCCGGCATCTTTTTTTGGACACTCTCTGCTGTCACAGTGGGGTCAATCGTTTCGTGGTAAAGGACGCGGTGCCCCCGTCCCGAGCAGATATCATCAAAATCCATCCCGTAAACATCGTCCCCGCTGACAAACCACTGGAGCAGTCCTGTATGGGGGAAATCCGGCAGGGCCTTCAGCTGCGCGCAGTCGATCTGCATCAGGAGGTACAGCGCAGCCCCCCTGCTATCCAGGGGCCAGGGAAGATCGGCGGGGAGGTAGGGGATTCCGCCCACTTTGCTCTCCCGCAGCCCCGGCTCCCCCTTCTCCAGAGAGAAGGGGACAGCCGGCGCGCGCATGGCTTCCTGGAGCTGGGCGACGATAGACCGGGCCAATTTCAGTCGGTCCATGGTTAGTTTTCTTTGTCGAACTTACGGATGAAGTCGCACAGGGCTTCCACGCCTTCCATGGGCATGGCGTTATAGATGGAGGCGCGCATCCCGCCCACGGAGCGGTGGCCCTTCAAATTGGTGAAGCCTTGTTCCACGCTGGCTTTGACAAATTTGTCGTCCAGCTCGTCGCTGGGGGTGCGGAAGGTGACGTTCATGAAGGAACGGGCGGCCTTCTCAGCGGAGAGGGTGAAGAGCTTGGTATCTTCCAGGGCTTCATAGAGCAGGTTGGCTTTCTTGACGTTGAGGGCTTCGATCCCGGAGGCGCCGCCCTGCTGCTCCAACCAGTCGCACATCAGGCCCAGCATATAGATGCACCAGCAGGGGGGCGTATTATACATGGAGTCTTTGTCCACCATGTTTTTATAGCTCATGATGGCGGGGGTGACGGGCAGCTCTTTCCCGGCCAAGTCCTCCCGGATGATGACGATGGTCAGACCGGCGGGGGCCAGGTTCTTCTGGGCGCCGGCGTAAATCAGGCCGAACTTGCTCACGTCGATGGGGCGGGAGAGGATATCGGAGGACATATCGCACACCACGGGCGCCTTAGCCTCGGGGACGTACTGCCACTGGGTGCCCTCGATGGTATTGTTGGAGCAGTAGTAGAAGTAGGAGGCATCGCTGCTCATCTTCAGCTTGTCCTGGGCGGGAATGGAGGTGAAGGCGTCCATGGGGGAGGCGTCGAAGGTCTTGCCGTACTTATCGGCCTCCTTCTTTGCCAGCTTGGCGAAGTGACCGGTGACGGCATAATCGGCCTTTCCGGTGGCGCCGATCAGGTTCAGGGGGACCATGCCGAACTGCATGGTGCCGCCGCCCTGGAGGAAGAGGACCTTATAGCCCTCGGGCACGCCCAGGAGCTTTCTGAATTTCTCCTGGGTATCGTCGAAGATCTTCATGAAGACCTTGGAGCGGTGGCTCATCTCCATGACGGACATCCCGGAGCCGTTGTAATTGGTGATCTCTGCGCCGGCACGCTGAAGGACTTCCAGGGGAAGCATGGAGGGACCTGCGGAGAAATTGAAAACACGATTGTTCATAAGATAAAAGAACCCCTTTCTTTCCGCTCCGATGGGGGGCGGCAAAAACATATAGTCTTACCTATTATAGACAATGGGGACAGGCCCGTCAACGCCGCGGGGGACGAAAAATAAAAAAATTCCTGGGAAAACGGGTTTCCCAGGAAAAGACAGTCAGGTTTAGGACGCGGGGGCTTCGGCGGGAGCGGCCTGCACGGTATAGGTGGAGGGGAAGCTCTCGTCGTACATCTCGGCCAGCTCACTGGTGTTGGACACCAGGGCCAGGGGGGTGGTGCTGGAGAGGGGGGCGCTTTCTTCGGTAATGGCGCTGTACACCCGGGGGAGGATCTCCTCGGCGGGGAGGGTCAGCTTCACGTCGGGGGAGGTGACGAACCAGTAGGCGGTGGAGTTCTCGATGCGGGTGCCGTAGGCCTGGGTGATGGGGATGCGGCCCTCGGCCACGGCCACGGAGGGGTCGGCGCAGTAGAAGACGCCGTCGGTATAGTCGGTGAGCAGCACGCCGTGGGGGACCCCGGCGGCGTGGAGCATGACCCCTTCGGGATGCTGGGCCAGCACGTCTATGAGGACTTGCCGGTTGGCTTCTCCGCCGGGGAGGAAGGCGTGGTTGACGGTGATGCCGTCATAAGCGAAGGTATAGGGCAGGCCCCGGCCGGCGCGCCAAAAACTCTCCCGAGCGGTGGACTCGGTGATCTGGGACCAGTAGGGATTGCCGGCCATCATGGCGGTGCGCCGGAGCATCATAGCGGTGGAGGCCAGGGTGCAGGTCCCGCTGTTTTCCTGCTTGAGGAAGACTTCCGGGCGGTTGATGTCCTCGAAATCCGCGGCGAAGGCGGTGGGGAGGAAGAGGGACAGCACCAGGGTGGTGAGGATGAGTTGTAGGATTTTGCGAGGCATGGGTCAAATCTCTCCTTATCGGTCTGGTTATCGGTCGAATGGATCGGGCTTGTCCTACTGGAATACCCTAGGAATAGGGGGACGCGGCCCGGATGTGATTGTGTTACGTGTCTGTTACCGTTTTGTAATATACCACATTTTTCGGCAAAATGGAAGCCCCTTCCGAACTTTTTTCCTGGATTTTTACAAATCCAGGGGGATTTCCCCGCTGATTATGCAGAAATATTGGATAGGATGCATAAAAATCAAGAGGGAGGGGGGACGAAAAAGCCCCGTGTCTTGTGGGGATAAGACACGGGGCTTTTTTGGTTTGGGGGTCAGCCGTTGGCTAGAACGGCCTGGGCGATGGATTGTTCCACGAAGCTGTTGAGTGACATTTGCCGCGCGGCGGCTGTGATCATGGCCTGTCTGTGCAGTTCCGGGGAGATGCGGATGTTAAAGCTGCCCTGACAGGCCCGTTCCGGCTCGATCCCTTCTGCGGCGCACAGGGCCAGGTAGTCATCCACCGCGCCGTGGAAATCCGTCACCAGATCATGGGCGTTTTCGCCCTCATAGGAGATCAGGGCGCGGATGCCCATGACCTGGCCGTAAAACAGGGCATCTGCTTCGGAAAACTCTACACTTCCAAGATACCCCCGGTATTCTATCGTATTGTTCACAAAAGCCCCTCCTGTTCCAGGACCGCAAGCAGTTGTTTGACCTGATACGCGGCCAGCTCTTTCCTTTTTCTTTTTGTCCCAAGTCCATCACCCACTTTTAACTATTATATTGCACAGGCTGAGAATATGCAACAGTTTTTAGGTTTTCCCGGGAAATTTGAAAATCGCCTTTTCAAGGGCGGGTTGGTATGGTATAATAAAAACAGCATACTTGCGACCTACAACCTATTGAAACAAAGGAGCACTGATTATTATGGAACTGGAAACCGTCCTGTATCGCGTGGAGGGCAATGTTGCCGTCATCAGCCTCAACCGCACCAAGGCCATGAACTCCCTGAACAAGCAGATTTTCGCGGACCTGACCACCGCCTTCGAGGCCGCCCGTGACGACGCTGCCGTGCGCTGCGTGGTGATGAACGGCGAAGGCCGCGCCTTCTGCGCCGGCGGCGACATCGCGGAGATGAAGAGCATCACCACCGAGGAAGCCTTCTTTGACTTCATGACCGTGGCCGGCGGCTTCACCACCCTGCTCAACACCTTCCCCAAGCCCGTCATCGCAGCGGCTCATGGTGCCATCGCCGGTGCCGGTACCTCCCTGGTCATGGCGGCTGACATCGCTCTGGTGGCAGACAACGCCATGTTCATCGTGGCCTTCGGCCAGGTGGGACTGATCCCCGACTGTGCCTGCCACTACCTGCTGCCCCGGGTGGTTGGTCCCAACATCGCCAAGGAACTCATGCTTACCCAGCGCGCCGTGAAGGCCGACGAGATGAAGACCCTGGGCATCGCCAACTATGTCTATCCCGCCGATCAGCTGATGGAAGAGGCCATGAAGCTGGCCAACAAGATCGCCCGCGGCC
>JAAWAE010000062.1 GCA_022792035.1 Ruminiclostridium sp.
CAGGAAGGTCACCATCTGGCCGCGGGTGCAGGAGTTGTTGGGGCCGAAGGTGGTGGCAGTCAGGCCGTTGGTGATGCCCTTGTCCACGGCCCACTTCACAGCGTCAGCGTAGTAAGCGTCAGCGGCCACGTCGGTGAAGCCCTCGGTGGGAGTGCCAGCCTTGGTGAAGGTGGCTGCAACCTTAACCTTACCGTCAGGCATGGTGAAGGTGTACTTGGTGTCGCTGACCTTGGTCAGCTCGACAGCCTTGCCGTCCTTGTCGGTGACAGTGACGCTGCCCACAACGTAACCGGTGTCGGGGGTCAGGGTGATGGTTACGGTTGCGCCCTTGGAGGGGGCAGTGGGGCTGACGGAGACCTTGCCGTTGGTGGGACGGTCGATGGTGACGTTGGAGGAGACTCCGCCGCCGCCACCGCCGCCGTTAGAACCGCCAGTGGTCTTCGGGAAGGTCTCGGTTACAGCAGTAGTGCTATTAACAGTAACTGTCTTACCATTGATTGTCAGTTCAGACACAGCAGTGCCACTGGCATTCTTGAAGCTCAGCGTCTTCGCAGCAGACAGAGAAACGTCTGCCTTTGCTGCATCACCTGTGAGCTGCTTTTGCAGAACGATGGTGTCGCCATCCTTTGCGGCTTCTACTGCGGCCTGCAAAGAGGTATAGCTGACATCGTCAATCGTGGCAACGGTCTGCGTTGTTGCTGTGACCGTGAAATCACTAAAGCCGTGGGGATTGATGAATGCTGCCAACAGACCTGTAACGCTATCTCCACTCTTAACTTCTGTAACAGCAGCGGTGTACTCATAGCCCTTATGCTGGACATAGACGGAAGGATATACACCCGCACTGTTTGTAACGAAACCAACTGGCAGGCCGATTGTCATCTCAATGGGCTTACTCACGGTGAGCTCTTCCTCGCCGAGTTTCACAGCAGTATTGCCCGTGGTCTGTCCAAATGTCAAATTATTTTCGTTTCCTTTGGTAGTCGCAAGGACGTTGCACATTGGGGTGATGTTAACAGTCAAAGATTTACTGGTTTCGTCATAGGTCTTTGCCTCAACCTTTAAGTAAGGCTGATAGACAATCGAAACGTTATCTTTCGTAGCATCCGTTGTCCCTGTTGCGGTGTTCAGCTTGGAGGCCGCATCCTCTTTGTCACTATACTTAGTACTGGTATCCTTTGCAGAAGTATCAGCAGCGTTTTGGAGGATACCTGCGGATGTTTCCGTCGGTTTAACGTTCTCCAGTGCATTGGAGATTGCTTCTGCGGTTTCCTCTGTAACCGGCTTACCATCTGCGCCAACTAAGCCGGCTGTATCAACATCCGCCTTGGCGGGTTCTACAACAGTGACATCCTTAGCAGGAGCGGTCACAGCCACAGTCTGCTCGAAAATCTTGGTCAGTTTTTCATCCTCTGGTCTTACTGTAGGCGCTTCCGCAACATCAGCAATGTAGCCAACTACTTTGTAAGTGCCATCCTTCACGCCAAGGGCAGCTTCATTCTCAGTGCCTTTTCCAGGCCAAACTTCAAACTGCCCCTTGTTCTGGAAACTCCATGCCTGTATGGTAGGCAACTTATCTGTTTCCTTCGACTCATTAGCACTGGCAGCAATCTCATAAACGACACCCTCGGGGTCAGTGATGGTGAACCACAGCCAGCCAGGACGCAGAGCATCATCAAACTTGACGTACATGGTCTCATTTATGCAGTCAGACACGATGGTCTTATCTGCCAATGCAGTGTAGCCCAGGGTTGCGGTGGCTTCCATCTTTTTTACACCGGAGAAGTCGATGGTGTAGGTTTTATCGGTGCCAGTTACCAGAGCATCATCCCGGAATAGGGCGATAGAGATGGTGCTAGTGGATTTCTTCTCAAAATCGCTGTAGAGGGAGACATAGGAGCCGTCATCCGCGTCCAGTGTCCAGTTTTCCATGTTTCCCATCTTGTACTTGACAGTGTAGCCATCAGGTGCCTTGAACTGAACGCCAGTCCAGTAGCCATAGGCCGCAGGGTCGTCAGCATTCTTGTGCAGGCGCACGTTGGAAGCAGAGACAACAATCTTGTTGTCCTTGTCGGGCTGGGTCACGCTATAGCCCGTGCAGAGACCATTGTCAGGGACACGGCCGCTCTGGTCGTGCAGGGGGGCAGCAGTGATCGTGAGTTCGGGGGCGGGAACTGGGGTAGGATCAACAGGAGTATCCTTAACCACTTCCATTGTGTCTTTGTTCGCAGTGATAGCAACTTTCTGATTGAAGACAGGTGTTGCATTCTGGGGCAACTTGTGATTCTGTGTGGTAAACAGCTCTTCCGTCACATAAACCTTCAACGTAGCCGAAGTAGCTTTTGTGTCAGCCATGTACTTGGTTGCGTGCTGATTACCCTCACCCACAGTGATACCCGTCGGTACTTGCTCCCACTGTGTGGTGCGGTTCAGGAAGCTGAACGCAAACATATTGTGCGTGCCATCAGTCTCAGCAGCACAACCCCATACAGGCGCATCCTCACCTTCACCAATGGTTACTTCAAACCAAAGATTTTGGTTCGCAGAGGTGTTTTCTTTCAGGACCACATACATGGTCTCGTTCATCCAGTCGCTGCCAGCGTGGTAGCCACCAGTGAGCGTTGTGCCATTTGTAGTATCCTTTTTATACTTTTCTGCCTCCCAAACAAAGCCATATGCTTCAACTTCCGGGGGTACGGTAGTTTCTGTTGGGTCCGGATCAGCCGCAAAAGCTGCAACTGGAAGCAGCGAGAACAGCATACACAGACACAACAGACTAGAAATAAGTTTTCTCTTCATCGAAAAACCTCCTTAGTTTTGATTCTCTTCGCAACAGCCCGCAGCTCGACTTTTCGCCGCAGACACCACCTCCTCTGCCTGGACATTTGCCAAAAGGTACACCTTTTGACAAAACTTGCTGCCCTTTCGTTCTTGGAAATTACCGCGCATTTCTTTGTCCAAAATTTCAAAAAGGGCTTGCGAACGAAAAGTTTTCATGTTATAATTGTGCGAAAGCAACAGCTATCAAAAGGTGTACCTTTTGATAGCGTTTTACTTCTCCCCCGTTTGTTCCATGCGGTACTGCCGTACCCGGCGATAGAACGTGGACTCGCTCATGCCGCACTGGGCCAGGATCTCCGGCAGGGTACAGCGTTTGTGTTCCCAGTCGTCTACGATGTGTCCAAAATCCTCCGGCAGCTCCAGCACCGGGCGGCCAAAGCGCACCCCCCGCTCCTTGGCGGCGGCGATGCCTTGGGCCTGGCGCTTGCGGATGTTCTCCCGCTCGTTCTGGGCCACAAAGGATAAAATTTGCAGCACCAGGTCCGCAATGAAGGTCCCCATGAGGTCCTTGCCGTTGCGGGTGTCCAAGAGGGGCATATCCAGCACGCAGATGTCTATGCCGATGTCTTGGGTCAGCAGGCGCCACTGGCGCTGGATCTCTTCATAGTTGCGGCCCAGGCGGTCGATGCTCATGACGTACAGCAGGTCCCCCCGGCGCAGCTTCTTGACCAGCTTTTTGAACTGCGGGCGGTTGAAGTCCTTGCCGGACTGCTTGTCCATGTAGATGTTCTGCATCGGGACGCCCCGCTGGCGCAGGGCGCGCAGCTGCCGGTCCTCGTTTTGGTCCAGGGTGGACACGCGGATATATCCGTATATCGTTTCTCTCAAAAGCGGCTCTCTCCCTTGCGTCGTGTTTCATTTCCCCTGTTGCATAAAAAAAGCCCGAGGACCTGTACACTTAAGGTCCCCGGGTTTTTCGGTTTTATCGGATCTCTACGCTGACCCCGTTTACCTCCACACCGTTGTCGGCTGGGATGAGGATGTACTTCCGGCCCTGAATCAGTCGGGTCTCCACCAGGGCGCTGCGCTCCGGGTCCACGGTGACGGTGACCTCGGGCGTGCGGAGCTGGAATTTTTTACTGTCGATGAGATTTTCCGGCCGCAGTGCCGCGCCATCGCCAAAGCTCTGGCCGCACAGTTCCCGGAACGTCTCCACCTGCTCCTGCCCCGCCCCGGAGTTCTCCAACACCCGGCTGACCTCGTGGATGCTGAGGTCTAAGGGCTCGGGGTCCCGGCTCTCCTTGTGCTGGAGGATGCGGTCTTGGAGCTGCTGGTGGACGGATTGGAGCTGCTCAAAACTGCGCTCCTGGCCCAGGGCCTCGCAGAGGGCCTCCTGAAAGGCTTCCCGCTGCTCTTCGGGGGCCATGGGGGCCTCGGTGCGGAAGACGGCGTCAATGAACGGTTGGTGGCATTCGGTGGTGCTGCGGGAGTAGAAGAGGGCGTTGTAAAGGTTGGCGGCGCGGTCGTCGAAAGCCGGAAAGAGGAAGCCCAGTTCGGGGGGCGAGACCATCTGTCCGGCGCTGCGGTTGTGGAATTCCCGTTGGTGTGCGTCGTAGTGGAGGTGAGGCTTGGTGTCCTTCACCGGGCAGACGCAGCAGAGGATGTAGGAAAAGACCTGCTCGGAGGCGTCGGCGAAACCGCTGCCGTCCCGGCCCCGGTAGGGCACGTCGTAGCGGTCATGGGCCAGGAGGATGAGGCAGTTGTTGTCCTCGAAGTCCAGGGCGTCGATGGCCTTGCGGTAAAATTCCTGGCGGACCTCCGGGTCTTTCAGTTCGGAGTCCCGAAGGGCGGTGAGGAGCCGGTGCTCGTCGCTGTCCATGACCTGCTGGGTGGAGAAGACGATGTCCGTGAGACTGCGGCCCAGACCGCCGGAGAGGGTCTTTTTCAATAAATTCAAATACTGTTCCGCTTCCTCCTCCGGCATGGTGCCCAGAGAGGTGTCCAGTTCGGCGACGATCTCCCGAGCGCCGTTGACGTAGCAGCCATAGATGCGGCTGATGGCGTTTTTTTCCGGGCGGAGACGGCGGCGGAGTTCATTGAGTTCTTTTTGGTTCATAGTTACCTCGTCGTGTTCGTATCGTGAATGGATTTTTATTATATGGTATCGTGCCCTAAGGGACGCTCGGCCCTTATTATACCCAATGGCGGAGGAATCCGCAAGGGCGCAAAATGCAGGAAAGACGCTGGCGTTTGATCGCCGGCGTCTTTTTACAAGAATGTGTACTTTTTCCCAGTTCTAAAACCTACGTGAAGTTGCCTAAATGCCGCGAAAAATGGCTTGATTTCTGTAGCTATATGTGGTAGCCTTAAAGTGGAAAAGTAAAATGAAGAGTGTATGAAAAAGTATTCACTCTCGTAAAGAGGGAATACAAATGATTATAATGATTGTTGTAATATTTCTATATGCTATACCAATTGTCATAGCGCAAGCCGAAGAACAAGAAAAGCAAACAATATATGAAGAAGAATTAAAAATCAAGAAAAAGGGAAAAATTTATTCTATGAAAATCAGAAAATCAACGGATCAGGACTTTGAGCGGATCATGGAGATATACAGCTATGCCAGAAACTATATGGCAGAGCATGGAAACCCGAATCAGTGGGGGCCGACCAACTGGCCCCCTGAAGTTTTAATCCGTAACGATATCCAAAACGGAAACAGTTACGTCTGCCTCAACGAGGAAGGAACTGTCATCGGAACCTTTTTCTTCCGGTATGGGGAAAATATCGAGCCGACATACCGGGAAATAACGGATGGCGCATGGCTCGACGGCAGCCCTTACGGCGTTGTCCACAGAATCGCCGGGGACGGGTCTGAAAAAGGGATCGGGGCATTCTGTATCACCTGGGCATTTGAACAGTGCCGGCATCTGCGTATTGATACGCACGGTGATAATATTGTTATGCAAAATCTTGTCAGGAAACTGGGGTTTGTCCATTGCGGCACCATCTATGTGGAAGAAGACAACTATCCCCGGCTGGCGTTTGAGAAAACAGACAGTGGCAGGAAAAACATGAACCGCTACCCATCAAGAGGACAGGGAAAAATATAGAGTTTTTTGTACAGCCCGGGGGAGTGTAAAATAAAGTGTGTAAGTTAGCGGCGAGCAAACTTACGCACTCTATTTTTGCAGTAAGGAGAGGTAAAGGAAAGAACGAAAGGATGATAGGTACAGAGATTATGGCATTGAGAAGAAACAAGAGAAGCCCTGCCAGCATAGCGCTCGCCCAGGCAATCATCCATGAGTACCAACCTAAAAACGCAGAGGAAATGCAGGAGGCGATAAAGGACATTTTCGGCCCCACGTTTGAGGCGATGCTCCAGGGCGAGATGGATGCCCACCTTGGGTATGAAAGCAACGACCACGGCCCCAAAAACACGGATAACCGCCGCAACGGCTATACCGGCAAGAGCGTCAAATCCTCCTATGGGGAGATTCCGGTGGAAGTCCCCCGCGACCGGGACAGTTCCTTTTTTCACTGTCTCTTATAGAGGGAGCATATCACACCTCCGGCCTTTCCCTTTTTTCAACTCCCTCTCGACGCAGACCGCCCAGGTATGCTATAATGGAGCATCTACACCAGAAAAGGAGATGCAAGATGCTATACTTTAACCAACCTGATGAAGAAAACGGATACCTGAGCAATCGCTACCCCGCCACTATCGTTCTGAACGATATCCTCTACCAGTCGGTAAAGCAATATACCCTGCATCAAAAAGCACTGCTGTTCAACGATTTGGAAGCAGCAGAGAAAATCCTTCACGCTACGTCTGATGCAGAGCTGGATGCCGCCAGCCGCGGCATTCGAGACTATAACGTTAAGTTATGGCATGGCGCCCGGCAGATCATCGTCTTTCGGGGGCTGATCCGTAAGTTCAAACAGAACAGAGACCTGCTCCAGCAGCTCCTCTCCACCCGGGATGAGGTCCTCGTGGGCTGTGACCCCGACGACGCGGTCTGGGGCATCGGCATCCCCATGGGCGACCCCAGGTGCTCGGACGCCAGTACATGGCCCGGGCAGAACCTGCTGGGCCTGACGCTGATGCAGGTGCGCAGGTTTTTGCAAGAATAAAAGACGCATCCACAGGACCTCCGGAAGGGGGTCCTGTCTTCAAATCCCACTCGACGCAGACCGTTCCGGTATGCTATAATGAGACCATCTCCCCTTCGGAAGTGATACCATGGATCATCCCATTGAACATAAAAAACTGGTGCTGGGCGTGCTGGCCCATGTGGACGCCGGGAAAACCACCCTCTCTGAGGCCCTCCTCTACGCCGCCGGGGCCATCCAGACCTTGGGCCGGGTGGACCACCGAGACTCCTTCCTGGATACCCACGACCTAGAGCGCAGCCGGGGCATCACCATCTTCTCCAAGCAGGCGTATTTCGAGACGGAGCAGCTCTCCGTCACCCTTCTGGATACCCCGGGTCATGTGGACTTCTCCGCCGAGATGGAGCGGACCTTGCAGGTGCTGGATTACGCCATCCTGGTCATCTCCGCCACCGACGCCGTCCAGGCCCATACGGAGACCCTCTGGCGGCTGCTGCGGCGGGCGCAGATCCCCACCTTCGTTTTCGTGACGAAAATGGACCTCCCCTCCCCCGGCCAGGACGCGCTGATGGAGGAGCTGCGCCGGCGCCTGGACCAGGGCTGCATCGACTTCACCCATCAGGACGCCCTCTGGGAAGAAGCCGTGGCCCTGCGGGAGGAGGCCATTTTGGAAAAATATCTGGACAGCGGGACCCTCTCCCGGCAGGATGTGTCGGGGCTGATCCGTCTGGGCAAGGTTTTTCCCTGCTTTTTCGGCGCGGGACTGCGCCTGGAGGGCATCGACGCCTTCCTTCAGGGCCTGACGGATTTTACCGAGGCCCCTGTCTACCCCGAGGACTTCGGCGCCCGGGTCTTTAAGATTGCCCGGGACCCCCAGGGCAGCCGGATGACCTTCCTGAAACTCACCGGCGGGACGTTGAAAGTCCGCGCCCCTCTGGCCTATCTCCCCCTCAACAGTGAGGAGGCTTTGGAGGAAAAAGTCACCCAGCTGCGCCAGTATTCCGGGGATAAGTTCCAGGCGGCGGAGGAGGTCACGGCGGGACAGGTCTGCGCCGTCCTTGGACTCTCCGCCACCTATCCTGGACAAGGCTTGGGGGTGGAGCCTCACGCGCCGCCGCCGCTGCTGGAACCCGTCCTCACTTACCGCCTCATCCTGCCCCCGGACTGCTCTCCCCAGGTCCTCCTGCCCAAACTGCGGCAGCTGGAGGAGGAGGACCCTCAGCTGCACATCCTCTGGGAGGGCGGGGAAATCCACGTCCGGCTCATGGGACAGGTACAGATCGAGGTTTTGAAGAGCATCATCGCCCAGCGCTTCGGCGTGGAGGTCCAAGTGGACGCCGGGCGTATCTTATATAAGGAGACCATCGCCGCCCCGGTGGAGGGGGTCGGGCATTATGAGCCCCTGCGGCACTATGCGGAAGTCCACCTGCTGCTGGAGCCCTTAGAACGGGGGGCGGGATTGGTTTTGGATACCCGCTGCAACGAAGAAGTCCTGGACCGGGGCTGGCAGCAGACGGTGCTGGCCCATCTGGCCTCCAAGGTCCATCGAGGCGTCCTGACTGGCGCGCCGGTGACGGATCTGCGGATCACCCTCATGTCCGGCCGGGCCCACCTGAAACACAGCGAGGGCGCGGATTTTCGCCAAGCCGCCCACCGAGCTGTACGGCAGGGCTTAATGAAGGCAGAAAGCGTGCTGTTGGAACCCTGGTACGCCTTCCGGCTGGAACTTCCGCCGGAGCATTTGGGACGGGCCATCAGCGATCTGCAAACCATGGGCGGCAGCTTTTCCGCCCCGGAACAAGGAGAGGACTTCGCCGTCCTCAGCGGCACCGCGCCGGTCTCCGCCATGGCGGACTATCCCCTAGAGGTCGCTGCCTACACCCGGGGACGGGGACGCTTCACCTGTTCCCTCCACGGCTACGCCCCCTGTCACCGGGCAGAGCAGGTGGCGGCGGAAATCGGCTATGAAGCTGACCGGGACTTAGACCATCCCGCCGACTCCATTTTCTTCGCCCGCGGCGCGGGGTTCAATGTCAAGTGGGATCAGGTGGAGGAGTATATGCACCTGGAAAGTTGCCTCAAGCCGGAGCGGGGCCCGGAACCGGAGCTGGTGCCCCGGGTCTACACCAAAAATCTGGACATCGACGAAAAAGAGCTGGAAGCCATTTTCGTTCGGGAGTTCGGCCCTCAGAAATATCGGGAGTATCAATTCCTCAACAAAACCCCCGCAAAGCACCCCCTGCGGCCCATCGCGCCGCCCAAGCAGCAATATCTCATCGTAGACGGCTACAACATGATCTTCGCTTGGGAACCATTAAAAACCCTGGCCCGGGAGGACCTGGACGCCGCTCGAACCCAGCTCATGGACATTCTGAGCAACTACAGCGCCTATAAGGGCTGTCAGCTGGCTCTGGTCTTTGACGCCTACAAGGTCAAAGGCGGACAGGGCAGCCGCTTTGACCATCATCACATCCATGTGGTCTACACCAAGGAGGGCGAAACGGGGGATATGTATATCGAACGCCTCTTGCAGGAGATCGGACGCAACTACGCCGTCCGGGTGGCCACCTCCGACGCGCTGATCCAGCTCTCCGCCCTGCGCTCCGGGGTGCTGCTCCTCTCCGCCGGGGAGCTGTGGCAGGAGGTGGAATGGGTTGGACGGCAGATCGACCAGGCTGTGGCCCAGTGGAATCAAGAGGGCCAGATCCGTCCTTGAAAAATTGGATGATATTTTCACGAAATCTGCGAAAAAAGTGCGCACACTAAGGATAAAACCGCGTGCAGAAAAGGAGGGAAACGCATGGGGATCGCCTTAGTCACCGGCGCGTCCAGCGGACTGGGCCGGGAGTTCGTCCGGCAGTTGGGCGTGGATCCCACCGTTCAGGAGATCTGGGCCGTGGCCCGCCGCCAGGACCGTTTGGAACAGTTGAAACAGATCACCGCCTGTCCCGTCCGGCCCATCCCCCTGGACCTGACCCAGAGGGGGTCTATCCAGGCATTGAAGGCATTTTTGGAAGAAGCACGGCCCACGCTCTCCGTTCTGGTCTGTGCAGCCGGAGCCGGGAAGATGGGAGAAACCACCTCCCTCTCCCCCGAAGAAAACGACGCCATCATCGACCTGAACTGCCGGGCCGCTGTGGCGGTGACGGCGGTGTGCTTCCCCTATCTGCGCCGGGGAAGCCGGGTGCTGGAGATCTGCTCCACCGCCGCGTTCCAGCCTATGCCGGGGCTGAACGTCTATGCTGCCACCAAGGCATTCTTGATGAGCTATACAAAAACGCTGCACTACGAGCTGCTGCCCAAAGGCATCCATGTCACCGCCGTGTGCCCCTACTGGATAAAGGACACCGAGTTCATCCCCCTGGCCCAGGAGGGCAAGCCTGGGCAGTTCCGACACTTCCCGCTGGCGTCTAAGTCCGCCTCGGTGGTGCGGCTGTCTTTGGCGGCCAGCCGGTTGAATCTGTGGGTGGCGACGCCGGGGGTGGTGTGTACGGTGCATCGGCTGGGGGCGAAGTTTATCCCCCACTTTGTTCTGGTGCCGCTGACGGGACTGCTGCGGCGGCTATGACAGGGAAGAAAGCAAAAAACGCATTCGAGAGACGGCACGGCCTGCGGGTCATGCCGTCTCTTCTTGACTTTTTAATATCAAAATGTTACCATAATCACCGCAGTGGAAAAGGATCCTTTTCCACCCTGGGGCGCAGATGCACCTCTGGGGCCGTGAAACGGCCTGCGGTAGATTGCATCGTCAAAATCCAGCAAAGTTTATGTGCTGGCGGGCTTTGCCCGCGTTGAAAATCGGTCCCGATTTTTAACTGTTTTGACTATATTTCTATAACTGAAAGCAGGAGGCTCCCAAATGACCAATCAACTGATGGATTGCATTACTAATCCGGTAAAGTGCAAGTTGCTGCTTGAAATCTATTCCCAGGGAAAGACCACCGCAAAGCATTTAGCGGATACTTATTACGATATCCCCCAGGCAACCTTATACCGGCACCTCAAGAAAATGCTGAACGACGGCATTTTACAGGTGGTAGAAGAAACCCAGGTGCGCGGCACAGTAGAAAAAAGCTATGCGCTTGCGTCGGATCTCAGTGAACACATGGAAACTGTATTGGAAGAAAACTCCGGTGAGCTTTATATGCAGTATTTCATGCAGTATATCATTGGCTTTGCCAAGCAGTTCCAAGCATACTGTCAGTCGCCAAATATAAAGATCAAAGAGGATATGACAGGATTCTCCCTGGCCCCGCTCTACCTCTCCGATGACGAATTGACCTCCCTTGTCACAAGGATTTCCCAAGTAATCGACGCGGCAAAACACAACGCGCCGGCGCCAGAGCGCAAATTGCGAACGATCGGCATGATTGTATCCCCGGCGGAAAAAATGGAACCTTAAAATGACCGTCCTTTTTGGGCGGTTTCTCTTGACTTTATATTCTCATTATGATAATATTACCGATATGATAGAAAAAGGAGGAGAATACATGAACGTTCTCACGATACAAAACTTATCCAAATGTTTCGGAAAACAGAAAATTATTGATGGCCTCAATCTGTCTGTCCCGGAGGGAAGCGTGTTCGGCTTTATCGGAAAAAACGGCGCCGGTAAAACAACGACCATGAAAATGGTGCTGGGGCTTTTACGGCCCGAGGGCGGAACCATCCATGTCTGCGGCGAGCCTGTCTCCTTTGGGCAGACAAAAAGCAACCGGTTTACCGGATATCTGCCGGATGTCCCAGAGTTTTATCCCTATATGACGGCGAAACAGTATTTGAAGCTGTGCGGCGATGTCATTGCTTTGTCAAAGGACGAACTTTTGGGGAGAAGCCGGACCCTACTCTCCCTGGTGGGATTAGACGGCGTCACGAAGCCAATCGGCGGCTTTTCTCGGGGGATGAAACAGCGGCTGGGCATCGCGCAGGCCCTGCTTTCCCAGCCGAAGCTGCTGCTCTGTGATGAGCCCACAAGCGCCTTGGACCCTGTAGGAAGAAAAGAGATTCTGGATATCCTCTCCAAACTCCGAGGAACGACAACGGTCCTGTTCTCTACGCACATCCTTTCCGATGTGGAGCGAATCTGTGACCACGCCGCCTTTCTCCACGAGGGAAAAATCGCTCTCAGCGGAACCCTTTCGGAAATCAAGGCCGTACACGGGCATGACAGTTTGCTTTTAGAGTTTTCCAGCGATGAGGATTTACAGTCTTTCAAAACGCAGGAGGCCGTCAAGCCTTTGCTCCTCCACTGCGAGGAAAACAGCCGAGAAATGATTCTGCACAGCCGGACGATGGATGCGGTACAGGCGTCCCTGTTCCAAGTTCTGGCGAAAACCGGGATCTGTCCCATAAAAATAGAACTGATGGAACCATCCCTGGAGCGTTTATTTTTGGAGGTTGTAAAATGAATGGATATTTCGCCTTTTTGAGGAAGGAACTGACCGAAAGCATGAAAAACCATCGTTTCCTGATCCTGTTTTTCCTCTTTCTGATTTTCGGTGTGATGAGTGTGTTCCTTGCAAAATACATCCCAGAAATCCTGTCCGCTCTCGCCGCTGAGATGGAGCTGCATTCCGAGCCAGTGCCTTTGGACGCCTGGAAACAATTTTATAAAAACATTTCCAGTGTTGGCTTCAGTGCATTCATTATTCTGTACGGAAGCTGTCTGTCCAGTGAATATGCCAAGGGAACCTTGGTTTTATTGGTCGTGAAGGGGCTGTCCCGCAAAGCTGTCATTCTTGCGAAGTATACGGCGGCGGCCATCCTTATGACCGTCAGTTACTGGATCAGTTATGGGGCGGCTTATGGATGCACAGCCCTTTTGTGGCAGGACATCGACCTCTCTCATACCGCCTTCGCCGCGGCTTCTCTTTGGATCACTGGTTTTTTGTATTTGAGCATCCTGATGTTTGGGTGCGTTCTGTTTCGGCAGGCATTCACCAGTATCCTTTTCACAGGTGGTATCGTCGCCCTGATCTCCCTTCTAGGAATGGCGGAACCGATTGCTGCATTCCATCCGCTTCGCTTAGGAACAGACATGATCGATTTGATTTCCGGCACGGCAGCTCCGGCGGACCTTATGGTCCCCGCTGTCCTTTCCATCCTGCTGTCTGTTTTCGGATTATGGTCCGCCATGCGGTTTTTCACCAAAAAGCAGCTTTGAAGCAGTGGATGTCCGTCCGCGCTCCTTACTAAACAAGCGAAAAGACGAGTGAACAGCAATCGCTTCTCACTCGTCTTTCTTCTCTTCTGTTTTCCTTTTACCCCTTTTCGCCCAGAGCGAACGCCTTCCGGTTCAGCTCCAGCACCTTGGCCGGAACGGTGGCTTCCAGGGAAGCCTGCCAAGCCTCCGAGGCGATTTCCGGGAAGAAATGGGACAGACGGCCCATGAGAACCATGTTCACCGCCTTCGACGACCCAGCCTCTTCCGCCAGAGTCAAGCAGTCCGTGGCATCCACCTGGACCCCTTTGTCCGCCAGCTTCTCCACTAAGTTCTCCGGATACTTCGCCAGCCCCGCAATCACAGGCATGGGCTCTAAACGCTGGGTATTGGTGACAATCCTCCCGCCAGGCTTCAAATATTCTAACCAGCGGGCCGCTTCCAACAGCTCAAAGGAGACGATATAGTCCGCCTCCCCCTTGTCAATGATGGGAGAGTAGACCTTGTCCCCAAAGCGGACATAGGTGACCACACTGCCCCCCCGCTGGCTCATGCCATGGACCTCGGAGACCTTTACGTCATACCCAGCATTCAGCAACAGATGGCCCAGCATCTTCGAGGCCAGGAGAGAACCCTGTCCGCCGACACCGACAATCATGATATTGACAGTTTCCATATACGCTCCCTCCCTCATGGCAGCAGTGCGTCCCGATGACACATCTGCATACAGACCTGACAGCCGACGCACTGGGTCCGGTCGATCTCCGCCTTCCCCTCCCGCAGGGAGAGGGCCGGACAGCCGATCTTCATGCACAGGCCGCAGCCATTACATCGTTCCAAATCCACCGTCAGAGGTGGTGCCTTCTTTACACTCTTGAGCATCACACAGGGACGGCGGGAGATGATGATGGAGGGTTCCTCCGCCGCCAGCTCCTCCTTGAGTGTCTTGTCCAGGACTTTCAAGTCGTTGGGGTCCACCACTCGGACCCGGTCAAAGCCTACCGCGCGGCAGAGCATCTCCAGGTCCATCCGCCCCGCCGGCTCCCCCCGGAGGGTCTTGCCGGTGGTGGGATTCTGCTGGTGGCCGGTCATGCCGGTGATGGAGTTGTCCAGGATGAACACCGTGGAATTGCTGCGGTTGTAGGCGATGTCCGCGATGCCGGTGATGCCCGAGTGGGCAAAGGTGGAGTCCCCAATCACCGCCACGCTGTGTTTTTCGTGCTCCGCGCCCCCGGCCAGGTTGAAACCGTGGAGGCCTGAGCAGGAAGCACCCATGCAGATATTCAAATCCAGGGCGTTCAGGGGCGGCATGACCCCCAGGGTATAGCAGCCGATGTCTCCATAGACCATGCACTGATTCTTCGACAGCGTGTAGAACACGCCCCGGTGGGGACAGCCCGCGCACATCACCGGCGGACGGCCGGGGATCTCGTCCTCCAAGCGCACGGTGGGTTTCGCCGCCTCCCCCAGGCTCTGGGCGATGACCCCCTGGGTCAGCTCGTCCACCATGGGGATCTTCTCCTTGCCGGTCACTTCCACGCCGATCTGACGGCAGTGGTTTTCAATGATCGGCTCTAACTCCTCAATGACCAGGAGCTTGTCCACTTGGGCGGCAAAGTCTTTGATCTTCTCCACCGGCATGGGCCAGGACAGGCCCAGCTTTAGGACGCTGGCCCTATTCCCAAAAACTTCTTTCACATATTGGTAGCTGGTGGAGGAAGTGATGATCCCCAGAGCGGTGTCCCCCATCTCGACGCGGTTCAGGTCCGTGGTCTCGCTGAAGGCCGTCATGGCCCGGGTCCGCTCCTCCACCCGGTAGTGGGCTTTTAGGGAGTTCCCCGTCATCATCACCCGCTCCGGGTCCTTGACGTAGGGGCGCTTGGGCACCTCCCGGCGCTTCCCCCAGGTGACGATGCTCTGGGAATGGGAGATGCGGGTACACAGGCGCACGATCACCGGCGTACGGTACTCCTCCGAGAGCTGGAAGGCACGCTTGGTGAATTCCAGCGCCTCCTGGGAGTCCGACGGCTCCAGCATGGGGACCTTGGCGGCGATGGCATAGTGCCGGGAATCCTGCTCGTTTTGAGAGGAAAACATCCCCGGATCATCCGCCACGCACAGAACCAGCCCCGCCTCCACCCCCTGATAGGAGATGGTAAAAAGGGGGTCCGCCGCCACGTTCAGACCCACGTGCTTCATGCAGCAGGCGGCACGCCTGCCCCCTACCGCCGCCCCGTGGGCCACTTCCAAGGCGACTTTTTCGTTGGGGGCCCACTCGCAGTAAAGTTCCGGGTACTTGGCGGCCTCCTCGGTGATCTCCGTGCTGGGGGTGCCGGGGTAGCTGGAGATCACCGCGCACCCGGCCTCGTATAGTCCTCGGGCAACCGCTGTGTTGCCCAGCATCAATTCTTTCATACTGTCTCCTTCGTAGGGGCTTCCCCCCGCTGTTCCAGGCGCTCCATGACCTCTGCCACCGCGCCGGTGCCGTAGCTCATGAAGCGGTTCACCCGGCTGACGGTGGCGGAGCTGGCCCCGGTCTCGCTCAAAATCTCCTTGTAGACCTTGCCCTCATGGAGCATCTTTGCCACGTCAAAGCGTTGTTCCATGGCCCGAAGCTCCGTAATGGCACAGAGGTCGTCGAAGAAACGGCAGCATTCCTCCACCGTCTCCAACGCCGCGATGTGTTCGTAGAGCGCCACACTGCGCTCCTTCTTGCTGGGTCTTGGCATACGCTTCTCCTTTCTGTCCGTTTAACTCTGGTTCTGCTGCGCCACCAGGTGGTCCGCGCCGTAACGCTTGCGCAGGACAGGCTTTTCGATCTTCCCGGTGGCGTTGCGGGGGATCTCCGCGAAGATGACCTGCTTGGGCCGCTTATACCGGGGCAGTTCCAGGCAGAAGTCGTTGATCTCCTCCTCGGTGCAGGTCATGCCGTCCTTGACCTCGATGATGGCCCCGCAGATCTCCCCCAGACGGCGGTCCGGCAGGCCGATCACCGCCACGTCCTTGACCTTTTCGTGGGCGCGGAGGAAGTCCTCGATTTGGACGGGGTAGATATTTTCGCCGCCGGAGATAACCACGTCCTTTTTCCGGTCCACCAGAAAGAGGAAGCCGTCGGGGTCCATCCTGGCCATGTCGCCGGTGTAGAGCCAACCGTTTTTCAGCACTTCCGCGGTGGCCTCGGGGTTGTTGTAATAGCAGGTCATGACGCCGGGGCCTTTGACGCAGAGTTCGCCAACGTCCCCCTGGGCCACCTCTTTATCCTGCTCGTCCACGATCTTTACCTCCCAGCGGTAGCCGGGCACGCCGATGGCCCCCACCTTGTGGATGTTGTCCAGACCAAGGTGGACACAGCCCGGGCCTGTGGACTCGGAGAGGCCATAGTTGGTATCGTAGAGGTGGTTGGGGAAATACGCCTTCCAGCGCCGGATCATGGAAGGCGGCACCGGCTGGGCCCCGATGTGCATCAGCTTCCACTGGTCCAGCTTGTAATTGGCAAGGGATATGTCACCCCGGTCCAGGGCATCCAAAATCTCCTGGGCCCAGGGGACCAGGAGCCAGACCAAGGTACAGCCCTCGTCGGAGACGGCTTTCAGGATGATTTCCGGGCTGGTGCCCTTCAGCAGCACCGCGCGGCTGCCGGCGAAGAGGCTCCCCATCCAGTGGAATTTCGCCCCGGTGTGGTAGAGGGGCGGGATGCAGAGAAAGACGTCGTCGTGGTCGATGCGGTGGTGTTTCTGCTCCATCTCCGCAGCTTGGGTGAGGCTGCGGTGCTTATGCAAGATGGCCTTGGGGAAGCCGGTGGTCCCGGAGGAGAAATAAATCGCTCCATCGTCGTCGTCGGTGATGAGGACCTGGGGGGGCGCGGAGGAACAGTCCGCCACCAGCTCCCGGTAACTCTCGGCGAAGGTGGGGCAGTTGTCCCCTACATAGATCAGCAGACGGCCCTGGCAGAGCTTGTCGGCGATGGATTCGATCCGCCCGATGAACTCTGGGCCGAAGAGCAGGACCTGCACCTGCGCCAGGTCCGCGCAGTATTGGATCTCTTCGGCGGAATAGCGGAAGTTAAAGGGGACCGCGATGGCCCCGCTCTTCAAGATCCCAAAGTAGATGGGCAGCCACTCCAGGCTGTTATACATCAAAATAGCCACCTTGTCGCCCTTTTTGACCCCTCGTTCCAAGAGGAGGTTGGCGAAGCGGTTGGCTTTTTCATTAAAAACGTTCCAGGTGATTTCCCGGCGGTAAGGACGCTTTACCGTGGGCTGGATGAGGTCGTATTCCTTCCAGGTGATGCGCCGGGGGTCGGGCAGCTCGGGGTTGAGCTCCACCAGGGCAGTCTCCTCCCCATAGAGCTTGACGTTGCGTTCCAAGAAATCGGTGACGGGCATGATTTGACAGTCCTTTCTCCTCCTGTTTGGGGGCTTCCCCACAGGACGACAGCTTTACAGCTTTAAACTCATGATTCAACAAAGCTACTGTATCATCAAACGGCAGGAAAGTCAAGAGGGTGCGGAATTTCAGACAGGACAGAAGGCCAAATTCCCGTGGGGATGCCGAAGAGGACCCTGCCGTCAGTCCGCCTGGACGGTAAGGTCCTCTCTCCCATGGTTTCTTTCATTGCGATGCCGCAGCGCCAAGCGCCCAGCCATAGTTTCGTCCAAACAGCAAACCAGCCGGCAGAAGGGTTTCCCGTTTTACCTTCATGATTTGCCTCTTTTCGTGACGGATGCCCTCCCCTCGGCCCCCACGAGATCCAGCCCGATCAGGAAGCGATACAACGGACGATACATCAGCCCCGCTGCCACCAGACAAAGGACCAAGTCGATCAGCATATAGCTGCCATTGTACAAAAACGAATACGTCCAGGGGGAGGTCATCGTCATCCCAAAAAATTCATCGGGCATATACGCCGCCCAAATGGTCGCGCCTACGACATAATGGACCACAAACCGCGCGGTACTGCCCACCACCGCGCCGGCAAAAATCCCCCACCGTTTTCCTTGGAACAGCCCCGCCAGCCCCAGCACGCCAAAGGCCAGGATGTAATCCCCAATCATGGACTGCCACGTCAGGGCAAAGCCTCCGTCAAAGAGGAATTGGAGCAGGCCGAAGGCAAAGGAGGCCAGGAAGGCATTCCGGCAGCCCCATCGAACGGAGAAAATAAAGACCGGCAGCATAGACAAGGTCACAGAGCCACCCCAGGGGAACTCCCACAGCTTCAGGAATCCCAGGACCTGGGCCATGGCCACGAAGAGCGCCCCTTCGCAAAGCATTCTTGTTTTCCATTCTTTCATGATGCTGAACATTCCCTCTCATCGCAGCAGCTGTCCCACGTCCTCCGCGCCCCGAGGGGCGAGGAGAGACGCAAAGGAGGATTTGCTCAAGAAATCCTGCATATCGTCCAGCAGGGAATTGGCCTCCCGGACATCCCGGACCACCCCGCCGGTCCGGGCAGGCAGGCCGCCAAAACTCTGCTCCAGCTGACCATACATAGCGCCGTAAGTGCTTTGCAGCCGCGCCACCCAGCGCCGGGAAGCGGACAGTCCGGCCACGGCGGCCTGAGCGGCCTTCCGGGTGGAGAGGTCCACTCCGTCCAGCCGCAGGGACTGGGCCGAGATCCGGAACCGAGGCAGGGTCACGGTGGCCTCTCCCATCTGGATGGAAAGGCCCCGCTGGGTCCAGAGCTTGGCGCCGCCCAGATCCGTCCCGGCGGATACCTGGACTTTTCCACAGTTGCCAAAAAGACAGCCGCCGATGTCCCCGTCGGGCCCGCCGCCCTGAGCCTTCCGCACCCTGGCGGCCCCGGAGATCACGATATCCCCGCAAGCTCCCTGGATGCCCGCACCGATGGCGGCGGCACAGCAGGCCGCCTGGGCCGAGACCGTTCCGCCCTGGATGCGGATGTCCCCCACAGGCCCCCCTAAGGCCCCGCCGATGCCGGCGCCGCCGCCGGTGCCCTCCGCCGTGACCACGCCGCCTTGGATGCGGATGGACCCGGAGGGTTCCTGTCCCGTGCCGCTGTCCCGTCCGATCCCCGCGCCGCCGGACCCGCCGGAGGCGGAAAGGGTCCCGTCGGGCTCCTTGCCCTTGGTCTGGTCGATGCGCAGAGAGGTACCGTCCCCCAGAGAAATCCCGGCACAGCCCTCGCCGCTTTCAAAAATGTTTTCCGTCCCGCGCTTGAGCAGCAGGGTCACGTCGTTCCCCTTCCCCAGGCTGAAGGCCCGGCCCACGGAAACCTTGCACTCCACCCCTTCCAAGGTCAGTGACACTGGGCCGAGGCCGTCCTCCAGAACGATCCGCCCGCTGAAGGGCTGCTGGTTGGCATCCACCCCGGCCCCGCCGGAGATGGCCGTCACCTGGGCGCTGCGGATGTACAGGGTCTGGGTCTCCTCTTCGTAATACCAATCCTGATCCACCTCGCCGCCGGTGATGGTGAAGGGGTTGGGATACATGGTGATCTCCTGGAAACTGCCCTCCCGCTGGTCCCAGCGGACAAAGGCGGACCAAGTCCGGGGCCGCCCAGTCTGATCCCGTCCCCGGAGGACGATGCTGTGGGCGGGGAAGCCCTGGCTGCTGTTCTCCTTGAGCAGCCATAGGCGGGCCAAAGACAGCTGATCTTCCCGCAGGGCAAGCTGTCCCTGGCGTCCGTCCACAGCCAGAGCGGTCACCGCACTCCACTGGGGGAGAATGGCTTTCCACAAAAGGTCAAAGGGGGTCAGGGCCTTCCCCTGGGCGTTGACCACCGGGAGATTCTGTGCCGCAAAGAGGGAGACCGGACCGTCTACCACGATTCGGACCGCAGCCAAGGTCTCCGCCTCCTCTGTATTCAGCGTCACCGCGCCCCCCACAAGCTGGAGAACGCTGGCGGCTTCGCCCCGAAGGGCGCCGATTTGAAGCAGGCCGCTGCCGTCCAGGGTCAGGACGCTGCCCTGTCCCAACTGGACCAGGCCCAAATGATTCACCCCTGCGCTGACCAGGCGGAACTGCGCCCCCTGGGCGCTGAGCATCGGGAGGTTCAGCTGCTGAAGGGTGGCGCTCCCCGAGCCGGCGAGGCGCAGGGCAGTCCCCTGCTGTCCCGGCTGTCCTTGAAGCAGGCTCCGAAGGACCAGGGTTTTTCCGGCATTTAAGAGAAGCTCATTCTTTTCCGCGTCAAAAACCGCGCCGGTCAAATCCTGCCCGGAGACCAACAGGGTCCCCAGATTGCGGGCGCTGAGCTGGGCAGCGGCGGCTGGGGCGGTCCCCGATGTGCCCAGGCTGTCCAGCAGGGCTCCCAGGCCGTCCCCGCCGCTGCTCCCCAGGGCCGACAGCAGGTCCAGGAGCATGGCCATATCTCCACCGCCTGCCATCATGGGCAGCATGGAGGGCAGGGAGCTCCCCTCGGTGAGGAGGAGGGCCGTCAAAAAAGCATCCAGTCCCGGGGCGGTCCCGGCGGTGAACTGGGCCTGGAAGTCCGCCATACTGGTAAACGTCCCATTGGTCAAAAGCTCAATGGCCTGGTCCGGGGTAAGGCCCTGGGCCACGGCGTTGAGAAATTGGGACAAGCCGGCCGCCGCCAGGGCAGGGTCCACCGCCCCGGACGGGGTCCCGCCGGAGATCACCGCCCCCAGATAGAGGGTGGCCAGATAGCCTGCGGTGTCGCTGTTCTCCAGGGGCAGGCGTCCCAGCGCCGCCAAAAGCTCTGCACTGCTGGCGCCGCTCTTCAGCCCCAGCGCCGCCAGCAAAGCCGCCCGATCGGGAGGCTTCTGTTCCAGACCGGTCTGGAGCCAGGACGGCAGGCCCTGATTGTCTTTCTGGGGAGGGTTGAGGCTGTCCAGGATGGCATCCACCAGGGCATCTGTGCTCTCCCCTGTCCCCGCCTGAAAGAAGCCGGCCTTGATGCCCTCCTGGGCGATGCGGTCGATCTCTCCCCGCAGCTGGTTCAGCTCCGCTTGGAGGGCGGCGCGGTCCACCGTCCCGCTCCCGGCAGCCTCCCGGGCCAGGGATTCCATCTTGCCCAAGTTGTCCCCTACCTCAGCCAGAGCCGCCTCCCCCTTTTGGAGGGTCTGCCGCCCTTCTCGAAGGTGGCGCTCCAGCTGGTTGACCCGGGTCATCAGCTGCCGGAGGGTCTCCGAGATCGTGGCCGCGGCCTGGCTGGACGGACGCTGGGCTTGCTGGGTCTGCTGGGTTTGGTTGGTACTGCCCTGCTTTTCTGTCTTGCCGGTCCCTTGGAACCTGGGGATGGAAAAGACCCCATTCCTGCGTACATTCAATTCACCCACTGTTTGGGCCTCCTTCCTCAGGCTTTCGCCGTCTCTCGCTGGTCTTACACTACATATTATTCTCTATCGTCCCATTGGAAGGAAAAGTTAACAGGTGATCTCCAGGCAGGGTCTGCGGGGCGTCCCTTTTGACGCACTGAGACCGGCTGCCGCAGCAGCCGGTCTCAGTCTGTTTTTTAGATTGGTGCTCCTGCTCAGCGGTCTTTGGGGAATACCCAGGAAAGGTCGATGATGAGCCCTTCCAGCACCCCTACGGGGAGTTTATCTTCGGCCCCGTAGACGATGGCGGAGGAATATTGTCCATCCTCCTCCAGGGTGTAGACCTGCACATGCTTCGCCTCTGGGTCCACGATCCAGTATTCCTTGACGCCTGCCCGCTGGTAGAGGCGGAATTTGACAAAGCGGTCGTGCCGCTGGTTGCTGGGTGAGAGGACTTCTACGATCAGTGCCGGAGCACCCCGATAGCCCGCTTCGTCCAGTTTATTTTCATCGCAGACAATGGACAGGTCCGGTTCCACCAGCGTGTCCACATCTTCAGGATGCTCCCCTTCCTGCTGGAACAGGCGAACCCCGAAGGGGGCAGAATACACCCGGCACGTCTTATCCCGGAGATATGTGCGAAACTGCGCTGTCAAATCTACCACGATGTCCTGATGTGCTGTAGAAGGCGGCGCCATCATCACCGGCTCCCCATAAATCAATTCTATACGGTCATCTTCATCCCAGGTAAGTGCGTCAGCATAGGTGAAATGGTCGTTGGGCTGCGGCATTGCCATAGAAATTCCCTCCTTTATAATTTGTAAAACGCTGTGTGTTCTCGTTCCGATTCTCTGCGCGAAAACGATATGCACCCAAGGACATCAGCTCTCCAGCACCTCTCCTGTACTGAGATTGATCAGCTTGCTGTCGAGGATTCTTCCAGAAAACAGAAGCGCGGCATCGTTTTCTTCTCCGTCCACATATTCATAGGTATCCGCAAAAAGAAGTCCGCTGGATACTTTCAGACACGTCATGGTATTCTGGGTCTTGTTCCAGACCGCGTGGATCTCATCGTCCGATTTGAACATATTCTCATAGTATTCCTGGGCGCAGTCTGCCGGTGCGGTATCAGAGGATGTGGTGGAGAGACGATAGTTCCCCGTCGTGTCATTGGGAACCGTGGGAGAGAAGGAGAGTGCAAGGCCGCTGGGAAGGGTGCGGCTCTCACCCTCGTCGCTCTCCGTCCCATTGGAAGCGGACTGCGTTCCTTCCTGCTCCGAGTCCTGCTGCGTCTTCTCATCTTGGTTTGGGTCTGTGGTGTCTTGGGCATCGGACGGTCCTCCGCAAGCGCATAGGGACAGGAGCAGCAGTCCTCCAAGCATCCATGCAAGTACTCTTTTTTTCATGATGATCCTTCTTTCTATTTTATTATACCGCCCCCGGCGGTTGGGTCTCGGTTGGTTCAATGCGCCCTCATGGATTACAGTGTCCACAAGGAGAGTATCCAATGGAAACAAGCGTACCGCTGCTTTCACTGGATGTGCTGTAGTTTTCCGGCGCGATGCGCGGAACATCTCTGCAGTTGGGGAAATGAAATTTCATCGTGCTCGTATTTAGGACATAGGACGCCGTGGTCTGCTGCTGGTCCGGATTGTCGTGTGTGTTGAAATCACTCCCCCCTCCCCCTTGGGAAGGCTGCGGATTTGGTGCAGGCGCGGGGGTGCTGGGCTGCTCTGGCTGGGACGGTTTTTCTTCTGCCGGGGGTTCCTCTGGTGTTTTTTCTGGCGTTTCTTCCGGTGGGAGCTCTTCCTCCTTCCGGTCCTTCTCCGTTTGCGCCACAATGTCGTAGGAAACACCGCCATTATCAAAGGTCAAAAGGGTGCGGTCGTGGTCAGCGTCATCCAAGACATGAAAGGAAATCATCCTAGAAGAAAACCCAGCTGACTGAATGCTGTTTACGGTGGAGATGACGCTGGCTTCCACATCGCTCTTGACCGAAACCCAACTTGGGTCCTTCGCTCCGTCTGCGGCATCTGCTGCATCCGTAATCCGTTCTGCCCAGACATTCACCTCCACGACACCGCTGTTGTGGGAGACCGAACATCCGTCATACGTTTCGGACATGGTCTGGTCAATGGTATCCAAAAGCTGCTGCATCTGCTCTTCCTCGCTGACCTGCACCTCGGTTGGTTCCTCCGGTGTGCCGCCGCAGGAACAGAGGGATAGCAAGAGAAGTGCTCCAAAGAGTATTGGGAATGCCCGTTTTTTCATTTTCTTTTCTCCTCTCTGTTTTTATACTCTTAATCCGTTAAATATATAAAACCCCCGGAAACCTTTGATACACAAGGGTTTCCGGGGGTTTCTTTTTGGCAGCGGGTGAAGGATTCGAACCCTCACATACAGAGTCAGAGTCTGCTGTGCTACCCTTACACAAACCCGCTGTATCTTCCTCGCTGTGTCTTACTGCCCTCACAGCAAGGCATAGTATAGCACGTCTTTCGGCATTCGTCAAGCCTTTTTTCAAAATTTTTAGAAAGGCAGGCGCTGGAAGGTAAAGTTGCGCATC
>JAAWAE010000063.1 GCA_022792035.1 Ruminiclostridium sp.
AGCGTTCCAAATCATCTGAGCTGCGTTGTCACGGGACAGAGCGGCATTGGCGTCGATGGTCTCGATGCCAGCATACAGGCCCTTAGCAGAAGCAGCAGTGTTGACGTTGATGGCCCAGGAATCACCAGTGAAGCCAGCCAGGTCAGCACGATAGCCCAGAGCAACCAGGAGCATACGAGCAGCCTGGGTGCCGGTCACGGAGCCGCTGGGGCTGAAACGCCCGCTGCCCACGCCAGACACGATGCCCTGGCTGTAGCAGGACTCGATGAAGCTCTCAGCCCAGGAGGAGCTGGGATCAGTACGAACATCGCTGAAAGTGGGGGTGTTGTTGGTGCCCAAGGTGGGCTCCTTGCCACCATTCAGCGCAATGCAGATCATTTTGCACATCTGCGCGCGGGTGACGTTGTTTGCGGGACGGTAAGAGCCGTCTTCCATACCGGCGATGATGTTCAAAGCGACACACACATCGACGGCCTCTTTGTTCTTGATCGAATCTTGATCAGAGAACGCGGCCCCAGTACCGACCACCATGACGCTTAAGAGCATCGCCACGGTCAAAACCAGGGTCAGAACCTTCTTCAGGTTGCGTATGTCCGATTTTCCTCCCATCCCGCGTCGCCTCCGCTCCCGTCCCCACCCCAATCCCCCAGTACACACAACCGAGTGTAGACACAGAAATGTAAAGTTGACAAAATTTATCCTTGACCCCTGTTTTTGGAAGTGTTAGAATAAGGTCGCCGGATGAATATATACCCGGAAAGTTGTATGAAAAGGAAAGAAGGTCATCCCAAATGAAAAAGTCCCTTGCACTGCTCCTGGCAGGCGTCCTGGCCTGCGGCCTGACTGCCTGCGGTACCCCCGCCGAGACCCCCAGCGAAGATCCCGCTGAGGGCGAAGCCACCGGTACCTATACCGTCGGTATCTGCCAGCTGGTCCAGCATGAGGCCCTGGATGCCGCCACCCAAGGCTTCAAAGACGCCCTCACCGAAAAACTGGGCGAGGACGGCGTGAAGTTCGAGGAAGGCAACGCCTCCGGCGAGTCCGCCAACTGCGCCACCATCGTCAACGGCTTCCTATCCTCCGACGTGGACCTGATCCTGGCCAACGCCACCGCGCCCCTCCAGGCCGCTGCCGCCGCTACCGATTCTATTCCCGTCCTGGGCACCTCCGTCACCGACTACGCCACCGCCCTGGACCTTGCCGAGTGGACCGGCACCGTGGGTACCAACGTCTCCGGTACCTCCGACCTGGCGCCTCTGGACCAGCAAGCCGCGATGATTCAAGAGCTTTTCCCCGAAGCCAAGACCATCGGCCTGCTCTACTGCTCCGGTGAGCCCAACAGCAGCTACCAGTGCGACGTCATGGAAGGCTACCTGAAAGATATGAACTACACCGTGGAGCGCTTCGCCTTCACCGACACCAACGATGTCAACGCCGTCACCCAGAGCGCCTGCGACGCCTCCGACGTCATCTACATCCCCACCGACAACACCGCAGCCTCCAACACCGAGGCCATCGCCAACGTGGTCCTGGCTGCGGAGGTCCCCGTGGTGGCCGGCGAGGAAGGCATCTGCAAGGGCTGCGGCGTGGCCACCCTGTCCATCAGCTACTACGACTTGGGTAAGATCACCGGCGAGATGGCCTATGAGATCCTGGTCAACGGAGCCGACCCCGCCACCATGGAAGTGAAGACCGCCCCCAACGTCACAAAGAAGTACAACGCCGCCAACTGCGAGACCCTGAAGCTCACCATCCCCGAGGGCTATGAGGCCATTGCGACGGAAGAGACTGCTGAATGATTTGTGAATAATTTTCCAAAAAATCCGTAAGATCTGCAAAAATAAACGGAAAACGACGGAAAATGGGACTTCCATTTTCCGTCGTTTTTTGCTATACTAGAGGCTGTGCTTTTTGTCACATCCACACTTTTTACTCAGAGGAGGGATCGTCGTGAATTTCATCACGGGCCTGCTCAATGCCATGCCGGGGGCCGTCTCCCAGGGACTGATCTGGGGCATCATGGCCATCGGCGTGTACATTACTTATAAGATATTGGACGTGGCCGACCTGACTGTGGACGGCTCCCTGTGTACCGGCGCCGCCATCTGCGTCCTGCTGACCATGCACGGTGTGCCGGTGGGGATCGCCATGGCCTGCGCGGTACTGTCCGGCCTCATCGCCGGATTGGTGACGGGCATTTTCCACACCACCTGCGGCATCCCCGCCATCCTGGCGGGCATCCTGACCCAGCTGGCCCTGTACTCCATCAACCTGCGGATCATGGGCTGGGGGACTGGGGGCGGAAAGTCCAACCTGCCCATCAGCGTGGACAAGTATGACCTGCTGGTCTCCGCCCGCCATGTGCGGGACGCGGGCCTGCACAACCCGGTGCTGCTGCTGGCTGTCTTCTGCGTGGTGCTCATCGCGGTGCTGTACTGGTTCTTCGGCCGGGAGATCGGCTGCGCCCTGCGGGCCACCGGCGCCAACGGCAATATGGCCCGGGCCCAAGGCATCAACACCAACTTCACCAAAGTCCTGGGCCTGATGCTCTCCAACGGCTTGGTGGCCCTGTCCGGCGCTCTGCTGGCCCAGTACCAGGGCTTTGCTGACATCAACATGGGCCGGGGCGCCATCGTGGTGGGCCTGGCGGCAGTAATCATCGGAGAAGTTATTTTTGATAAGGTATTCCGCAACTTTGCCTTAAAACTCCTCTCCGCCGTTATCGGCGCCATCATCTATTATGTCGTGATCCAGGTGGTGCTGCGCATGGGCCTGTCCACCGACGATTTGAAGCTGCTCACCGCGCTGGTGGTGGCCCTGTTCCTGGCCATTCCCTACTGGAAGGGGAAGCTGGCCCGCCGTTCTGCCGCCGCGCCGGCCGTTGTTGCCGCCGCAGCGGGAGCCACTGGGAAGGAGGATGACGGCGATGCTTGAACTCAAAGGACTCTATAAAACCTTCAACCCCGGAACGGCCAACGAAAAACGGGCCATCGACGGCCTGGAGCTCACCCTGGAAGAAGGGGATTTCGTCACCGTCATCGGCGGCAACGGCGCGGGGAAATCCACCACGCTGAACCTGATCGCCGGGGTTTTCCCGCCGGACCGCGGGACCATCACCCTGAACGGCCGGGACCTGACCCATCTCTCAGAACACCGCCGGGCCAAGTACCTGGGCCGCGTGTTCCAAGACCCCATGATGGGCACCGCCGCCACCATGGGGATTGAGGAAAACCTGGCCCTCGCCCTGCGCCGGGGCAAATCCCGGGGCCTGCGGCCGGGCATCCACAACCAGGAGCGGGAGCTCTACCGGGAACGCCTGGCCACCCTGGGCCTGGGCCTGGAGGACCGCATGACCAGCAAGGTGGGCCTGCTGTCCGGCGGACAGCGTCAAGCCCTGACCCTGCTGATGGCGACCCTGAAAAAACCAGAACTGCTCCTGCTGGACGAACACACCGCCGCCCTGGACCCCAAAACCGCCGACAAGGTCCTCCAACTCACCAAGGAGATCGTGGAACGGGACCACCTCACCACCCTGATGGTCACCCATAATATGCGCAACGCCATCGAGTACGGCAACCGCCTCATCATGATGGACGCCGGCCGGGTGGTGGTGGATCTCCGCGGGGAAGAGAAGAAGAACCTGACGGTCCGGGAACTGCTGGAAAAATTCAACATCGAAAACGACCGGATGCTGCTCTCAGAGTGAGCACCAGAAAGGAAGACGCACCATGGAGAAAACCCTGCAAGAATTTGTTATCGCGAAAACCAAAGAAATGATGGCCGCGGAATCCTGCAGCCAGGAAGCCAAAGCCGCCGGGCAGGCTTGGCTGGACGCAGTGGGAACAGAGCGGGAGGCCGAAGAAACCCGAAAATACCTCGAAGAGTTAGAACAAGACGTAATGCCCATCGAAGCCTGCATCGCCTTCACCCAGTCAGAGGCAGGCATCCAGCTGTTCGGCGCGGAGCAGGCCAAGGTCATGGCCGCCCACGCCCAGGCTGTGAAGGACAGCGGAGCAGTGTTCTGTGACTGTCCCGCCTGTACCGCCGGACTGGCGATTTTGGAAAAGAAAGCCGCCCTGCTGGGCTGAGTGATCCATCAAAAACCTCCCGCCGGGGTGTCCTGGGCGGGAGGTTTTTTGCATCACATATCCGGGTCCTTCTTCTGCTGGGAGAGGACTAGGTCGCGGGGCGGTACGTCGTCAAGATGGAAAAGCCCCATGTCGTAGAAGATGTCCAGGTGAATCTCACCCCAGGAAGGGCTGGGATAAATCCCCCGAAGCCAAGTATCCTTGTGCTGAAACTCCCGCTGAAGATAATTGTCCACCAGGTCCAGAGAGGACATATGCCCATATTCCCGGCCAGTAAAGAGAGAGAGACACTCCTCTAAAAATGCGCGAAGGGCAGAGTCCTCCGTTAATAAATCACCTAGGGCGTCAGAGAGATAGAGGTCGGGGAAGGGGAAGCGGCTTGCTTCCTGAGAAAGTCCCTTTTCCCTGGCCCAGTCATAGCTTTGGGGGTCTACGGTCCAGAGAGCGGCCTCACGGAATCGTTTCATGAAATAAACCTCCTTGATAGAATGGGGATCACGTTAAGAAAAGTATACTGTTTCCAAGGAGGAATGTAAAGGATAAAGTTTTCGTGCACCTTTTTCAAAAGGTGCCGGGGTCCAGGGGCGGAGCCCCGGCGGGGTCCTAGGGGCGGAGCCCTTTGGCAGGAGACAAGTTAAAGAAAAGAGAAACGTTGCCAGTATTACAAAAGTGTGGTAAGATGAGGAAAACAAAACAGAGGAGAGAAAAGGAGAAAAGCCATGCGTATCGCAAATACCGTGAATGACTCCATCGTAGACGGACCGGGGCTGCGCTTTACCGTGTTCGTTCAGGGCTGTCCCCATCAATGCCCAGGCTGCCATAACCCGGAAACCCACGACCCCAGCAGGGGAGAGACCGTGACCTTGGAAGCGTTGGAGGCGCAGATGGGGAAAAATCCCCTCCTGGCCGGACTGACCCTTTCCGGCGGGGAGCCGTTTGCGCAGGCCGGAGACTGTGCCGCATTGGCCCGAATTGCCCATCAGCGAGGACTGAATGTGTGGACCTATACCGGCTATTTGTTTGAAACCATCCTGCATAAACACGACCCCCAATGGGACGCCCTGCTGCGGGAAACCGACGTGCTGGTAGACGGACCGTTCCTGCGGAAGGAAAAAACCTACGGCCTTCCATTTCGCGGAAGCCGGAACCAACGCCTGATCCGGGTGCCGGAAAGCTTGGCACAGGATACCGTGGTGCTGTGGGAGAGTACAGACCCTTTGAAGAAATTCACCGTACCAGAATCATGACATAGCTGTACTATATAATATAATGAGTACACCCGCACAAAATGAATGCAAGCCACCAGTCCAAACAAGAGAAGGGAAGGGTTGAACCATGCCTATCGACGCCATGCGAGACTATTTCGCCCATCGCGAGCTCTCCATTCAGGGAGCCGTGGGAGAGTGGGCCATCCTGGTGCCCCTGGTGGAATACCAGGGAGAATTGTGCCTGCTGTTTGAAACCCGAGCGGAAACCTTGATCGGCCACCAGCCCGGAGAAGTCTGCTTCCCCGGCGGCCGGAGAGAAGCAGGGGAGACTCCCGCCGAAACCGCCTGCCGGGAGACTTTTGAGGAGCTTGGGATTCCCAAGGAAGAAATCGAGATTTTAGCCCCCCTGGACGTGATCCAGGATATCAGCGATCGAGTGATCTATCCTTTCTTGGGGCGCATCCATGCAAAAGGACTGGAATCCCTACAGCCCAGCCCCGGAGAAGTGAAGAACGCCTTTTTCGTCCCCCTGGATTACCTGCGCCAGTACCCCGAAGAACTCTACCGCTACCGCATCGTCCCCCAAGTGGACGGCAGCTTCCCCTTCCAGCGCATGGGTTTCCCCGCCGATTACCCCTGGCGGCAGGGGTGGATGGATGTTCCCGTCTATGAGTACGAAGGCCACTATATCTGGGGCCTCACCGCCCGGACCGTGCGCTGGCTGCTGCAGGAGCTGGATAAAATGGACGCCCAGGAGAAGTGAAGCATGGAAACGATGGAATTTTTAGGCCGCTACCACCTGCGCCAGTCCGACCGATATTTCAAGCTGGGCCGGGACAGCGTGCTGCTCTCCCGCTTCGCCACCGTAAAACCCCGGTGGCAGGTCTGTGACCTGGGCTGCGGGATCGGTTCCCTGCTGCTGCTGCTCTCCCAGCGGGAGGAGGAGCTGGTCCGTGTCGGGGTGGAGCTGGACCCCGGCGCGGCAGCACTGGCCCGGGAGAATTTAGACCGGAACGGTTTGAGTGGAGAGATCCTGACCGGAGACTTGCGGGACCGGTCCCTCTTGGCGGGGGACCGCTTTCATTTGGTCCTGTCCAACCCGCCCTATTTCCGGCCGGGGTCCGGGACCTCCGGCGGTCCCGCCCGGATGGGGGAGTTTTGTTCCGTCCAGGAATTGTGTCAGGCGGCGGGACGGCTGACTCGTACCGGAGGCCGCTTCGCCCTGGTGTATCGTCCCGAGCGCCTGGCGGAGCTGTTCGCCGCCCTGCAGGGCGCTCGTTTGGAGCCAAAGCGTATGCAGCTGCTCTCCTACGCCCCGGACAAGCCCCCCTATGCGGCGCTCACCGAGGCAGTGAAGGACGGCGGACCCGGCTTGGAGATCTTACCCACCCATTACCAGACAGAGGGCCCGTGAGCCTGGAAGGAGAACACTATGTCAGGAAGTTTATATCTCGTCGCCACCCCCATCGGGAATTTGGGAGACCTCTCCCCCAGAGGCGCGGAGACCCTGGCAGCGGTGGATTTCATCGCCGCCGAAGATACCCGCGTCACCGTGAAGCTGCTGAACCATTTCGATCTCAAAAAACCCATGGTGAGTTACCACCGCCACAACGCCCCCCAGCGCGGCCCGGAGATCGTGGCCCGCCTGCTGGCCGGGGAGGACTGCGCTCTGGTGACCGATGCCGGGACGCCGGCCATCAGCGACCCCGGAGAGGACTTGGTGCGTCTGTGCGCGGAAGCCGGCATCACGGTGCTCTCCATCCCGGGTCCGTGCGCCTTCGTCAATGCGCTGGCGCTGTCGGGCCTGCCGACCACGCGCTTTACCTTTGAGGGCTTCCTCCCCATGAACAAGAAGAACCGCCGGGGACAGCTGGAGGAATTGCAGAAGGAAACCCGTACCATGGTGTTCCATGAGGCCCCCCATAAGCTGGCCGGGACGCTGCGGGATTTGGCGGAGGCCTTTGGGGCGGAGCGGCCCGTGAGCCTGAGCCGGGAGCTGACCAAACTCCACGAGGAGACCCGGCGGACCACCCTGGGAGAGGCCGCCGCATACTATCAGGAGAATGCACCCAAGGGAGAGTTCGTGCTGGTGGTGGCCGGAGCGCCGGAGCAGGCAGAGGAGGGGTGTACCTTGGAGGAGGGGTATGCGCTGGTGGAGCGGCTGCGGGACGGCGGGGCGACGACGAGGGATGCGGTGAAGGAGGCTGCGGCGGCCTGCGGGTTGTCGCGGAAGGCGTTGTATGATTTTGTGCAGAGGCAGTGAGGGAGGACATGAGCTTAGACGATTTGAAAAAGAGCATCTTTCTCACCCCCGTGTGAAGGCAGAGTATGATGCCCTGGAACTGGAAAAAGGATTGCAATCCGATAAGATTTGTGGTAATATGATAAAAATAGCAGATGAAAATAGGAAGGGAACGATAAAAAGGAGTGCCGTCATGAAATATCTTCTTGCGATTGCCCTGGCCGGCTGTCTTGCCTTGACCGGATGCAGTGCTCCCGATGGGGCAGATACCGCCCAGGTTCAGAATGAATCCGCTTACACCATCACCGAAGCCTATGTCTACCCCGTACAGCCTGGGACGGAGGCGTGGGCCAGCTTTGATAGCCATCAGGAAATGATCGACGCGTGCGAAATCCCAGAGGAAACTTTGCGCCAGATGACCACACAGGCCCTGCTGGAATCGGTTTTGAACTATCCGCTGCTGGGGGATGTGCTGGCATATGACGACTCGGAGGCCGGATTTGAGGCGATGGTGGACAGTTTTCGCGGGCTGGAGGAATTCCTCTCCCGGGAAGATGCCGCTGAGGTTTTGGAGGACGTCCCTGGGGATGGGCAAAGTTCTGACGAGACAAGGGTAATTTCCAGGGGGTTCGTGGCTATCCTCCGGGAGCAGGTGAGCGCAGGAAAAAAGGCGTGAGAAGGAGGAGACTATGCCGCGTGTCAGATGGAAACAGATCCTTTTGGGCGTGGGCATCGCCGCGGCGGCGGTGCTGGCGTTCGCGGCCGTCAACGCCTGGGATGTCTATCGGGCGTTTCAGGCGGAGGTCCCGAAGGAGGACGCGGTGTATGAAGGGATCAGTATCTGCCCCATGTTCGACGGACTTCCCTCCCTTGATGTGACGGACCCCCAGGACCAGAAAGCGTTGGTCCAAAGCCTGTCCGCTGTGGCATACGGCGGTGTTACCGCCCGGCCCAGTGTGCTGAGCGCAGAGGACCGGGTCTACTCCGTAACCCTCTACGGGGAGGACCTTACCACCTTCTCCCTAGGGCAGGCGGTCCGGGCTGGCGCACCGCCCCGGACCACCCGCTTCCTCTACCATGATCCCTACTGCGCGGCGCTGCAGGGCGGGGAGGCGCAGTATCGTTTGGTGGATGAGATGTACCAGCGGCTCGCTCAGGCGAGCGAACAGAACTCATAATACAAACAAGAACGGCGCACGCTCAGGGTTTTGAAGCGTGTGCCGTTGGTTATTGGGGTTCTATCTTTATTTACCGCGCGTGCAGTTCGCTTAAGCAGCTGGCGCAGACGTTCTTGCCCTTAAAGATGGTGATGTCTTTGGCGCTGTCGCAGAAGATGCAAGCGGGTTGATATTTCTTCAGCATGATGTTGGAGCCGTCGACGTAGATTTCCAGGGAGTCCTTCTCCGCAATGCTGAGGGTACGGCGCAGCTCTACGGGGAGCACGATCCGTCCCAGCTCGTCTACGCGACGAACAATACCTGTGGATTTCATAGGAATGCACATCCTTTCAAATATAAGTCAGAATCCGCCTGGGGACAAAAAACCCCTGAAATGACGATAATTCCTCCGATTTGCCCCTATTATAACAAATTCTGGTTAGAAGTCAAGGTGTATCCTGTCGATTCTCAGAAAAAAAGGGGATATTTAACAGGGTATCTTTTCCAAGGTCCAGACATACCCTTTCCCAAACAGCAGAAAGGCGGGATGCGTCGTGGCAATGACGGTGATCTGGACAGGAATGACCGCCCTGTCCCTGCTCTGCGCCCTGGCCCTGGGCCGCGCCGGAGGACTGGCCTCCGCGGCCCTGGACGGAGCCGGACAGGCAATTCAGTTGGGAATCAGCATGGCAGGGGTTTTGTGCCTGTGGATGGGGGTCATGGAAGTGATGGACAGGGCCGGGCTGGCCCGAAAGCTGGCGAAACTCCTGCGCCCCATCCTGGGCCGGCTCTTCCCAGACTTCGCCCGAGACCGGGGGGTGATGGACACCATCGCCGCCAACGTCTCCGCCAACCTCCTTGGCCTGGGGAACGCCGCCACCCCTTTGGGTATGGAAGCCGCCAGACGGATGGCCGGACGCACCCCTGGCATAGCCAGCGACAGCCTGTGTATGCTGGTGGTCTGCAACACCGCCTCCATCCAGCTAATCCCCACCACTGTGGCCGCAGTGCGGATGGCGGCAGGATGCGAGACCCCCTTCGATATCCTCCCCGCCGTGTGGCTCACCTCCGCCCTCTCCGTGCTGGCCGGAATCACCGCCTCCAAACTCCTGGCCAAAGTTTGGAGGGATTGACGTGCAGCTGATCCTAGACTTACTGGTCCCCGGAATCATCGCCGGGGTCTCTCTGTACGGAACCGTTCAGGGCGTAGACGTTTACGACGCCCTCCTGCAAGGCGCCGCCAAAGGCTTAGAAATCTTATGGCGTATCCTCCCCGCCCTAGTCACCTTATTGACAGTCGTAGCCATGCTCCGAGCCTCCGGAGCACTGGAACTGGCCGCAAAAGCCCTGGCCCCCGTGTGCGACCTTTTCGGCATCCCCGCCGAAACCGTGGGCCTGATGCTGGTGCGGCCCATCAGCGGCAGTGCCGCCCTGGGGGTGGGGTCGGAGCTGATCACCGCCTATGGCCCCGATTCCACCATCGGCCGGACCGCCGCCGTGATGCTGGGCTCGACAGAAACCACCTTCTATACCATCGCCGTTTACTTCGGCGCGGCGGGGATCAAAAAAACACGATATGCCATACCAGCCGCGCTGTGTGCCGATCTGACGGGGTTCTTTTTCGCAGCACTAACGGTTCGATTGCTCTTTGGATGAAAGTTTTCGTCCACCTTTTTCAAAAGGTGGCGGGGTCCAGGGGCAGAGCCCCTGGCGGGGTCCTAGGGGCAGAGCCCCGGCGGGGCCCAGGGGCAGAGCCCCGGCGGGGCCCAGGGGCAGAGCCCCGGCGGGGTCCAGGGGCAGAGCCCCTGGCAGTCCCCAAGGATTCGATTGTACAAACCACAAGCACTGTGATATGATGAGGTATCAAAGAGAAAACAACGAAGGAGGCACACGCCGTGACCCTGGATACCCCCCTGAAAGAACTCCCCGGAATCGGTCCAGCGAAGGAGAAAGCCCTGGAAAAATTGGGCCTGCAAACGGCAGCAGACCTGTTGAGCTACTTCCCAAGAGATTACGAGGACCGGCACCTGTACCCCAATATCGCGGCCCTGCCCCTGGGCGTGCCCGTGTGCTTCCAGGCCATGGTGGCGGAACCCTTTCGGACCAGTTATATCCGACGGGGCATGGTGCTGACCAAAGGCCGGGTGGTGGACGATTCCGGCCAAATAGAACTCACTTTCTTCAACCTGCCCTACGCCGGAAAAGGACTGTATACCGGACAGACCTTTACATTCTACGGCGTCGTCACCGGAGAAGGACAGCGGCGCATGATGACCCACCCCGAATTCCACCGCCCCGGCGAGGAGGAAGAAGAGATCCGCCCCGTGTATCCGCTGACCGCCGGAGTGAGCGGCCGGCTGATGGTGAAATTACAGAAACAAGCCGCCGCCTGCATAGAACAGGTGCGAGAAACCCTAGACGAGGCCTTACGAAAAGAGCACAGCTTGCTTTCCGCCCAGGAAGCCTACCGAGGCATCCACTTCCCATCAAGCTGGGAGAACTTAGAAGAGGCGAGACACCGCCTGCGCTTCGAGGAACTCTTCTGCCTGAGCCTGGGCCTGACCCTCCTGCGAGAAAAACGAGAGGAGCAGGAAGCAGTCCCCTTCTCAAAACAAGACCTGCGCCCATTTTTTGACGCCCTCCCTTTCGCGCTGACCCAGGCACAGCTGCGCTGCGTCCAGGACGCGGCGGAGGATTTGAAAAAAACCGTCCCCATGAACCGCCTCCTGCAGGGAGACGTAGGCTCCGGAAAAACCGTGGTAGCCGCCGCCTGCGCCGTGCTGGCCTATGAAAACAACTGCCAGGCGGCACTGATGGCCCCCACAGAACTCCTGGCCCAACAGCACTTCCGTACCCTGACCGAATTGCTCTCAGGCACCGACCTGCGCCTGGGCCTGCTGACCGGCTCCCTCCCCGCCGCCCAAAAACGAGCCTGCCAGCAGGCATTGGAGGCGGGGGAGATCGACTTGGTGATCGGCACCCACGCCCTGCTCAGTGGACCGGTGTCCTTCCAGCGCCTGGGCCTGGTCATCACCGACGAACAGCACCGCTTCGGGGTCAACCAACGCTCCGCCCTGGCGGCAAAAAGTACAGGACACCCCCATGTGCTGGTGATGTCCGCAACCCCCATCCCCCGGACCCTGGCGCTGATGATTTATGGCGACTTGGACCTCTCCGTCATCGACCAGCTCCCGCCCGGACGCAAGCCGGTGGAAACCTACTTGGTGGGCCAAGATAAACGGGCCCGTCTGTACCAATTCATCCGCAAACAGATTGGATTGGGCCGGCAGGCCTACCTCGTCTGTCCGGCGGTGTCAGAAGAGGACCCGGAGGGCCTGAAAGCCGCGGAACAGTACGGGGCAGAACTCCAAGAGCGAATTTTCCCGGACCTGCGGGTGGGCATCGTCCACGGCAAACAGAAACCCCGGGACAAGCAGGCCGTCATGGAAGCCTTCGCCAAGGGCGAGGTAGACCTGCTGGTGGCAACCACCGTAATCGAAGTGGGGGTAGACGTCCCCAACGCCTCCCTGATGGTGGTGGAGGACGCAGACCGCTTTGGCCTGAGCCAGCTGCATCAGCTCCGGGGCCGGGTAGGCCGGGGGGACCACCAGTCCTACTGCGTGCTGGTCAGCGGGAACCGAAACCCCCAAACCCGCCAGCGCCTGAAAGCCCTGTGCGCCAGCACCGACGGCTTCGCCATCGCGGAGGAGGACTTGAAGCTGCGGGGCCCGGGAGACTTTTTCGGCGCCAGACAACACGGCTTACCCCAGCTGAAACTGGCCAGCCTGGCAGGAGACCTGCGTCTGCTGCACCAGGCCCAGGCGGCGGCGGCAGCGGTTCTGAAGGAGGACCCCGGCCTGTCCAAGCCGGAGCATGAAGCCCTGCACCACCGCTTGGCGGAGCTTTTCCGGGAGAGCGGCGACATATTCAACTAAGCGGAAACGGACAGGCTGTGCCTGTCCGTTTCCCTCCATCCAGAGACAAAAAGTCCCGGCCTCAGGGACAGAGAGGCCGGGGTGGATCATCAGTCTTCGGTTTTGGTTTCGTCCTGGGTGTCCTGGTTGGAGTCTGCTTCTTCGTCGGGGGTAGGATCTTCCAGGATGTGGCAGATCCCCTCGAAGAAGACATGGTACGCCACCAGCATCTCCTTGAGGTAAACGCGGCCCTCGTCGGTGATCTGATAGTACTGGCGCAGACGCCCGTCGGGAGCGATGCGCTTTTTGATCTCCTCCAGGTAGCCGGCCTGGGACATACGGTAAATGGCAGCATAAGGGAAGACCAAGTTCAAAACACCCCGGCTGCGTTTCTGCAGGAGAGGGGAGAGTTCGCCGATGTAGTGATCTTCTTCACCGAAAAGATACAGGATAAGCATTTCAGTGAGGGCTTTTTTGAGCTTGTCTTCGATCCCGTTGGAGCGGCGGGTCTCTTTTCCAGATTCATTCGTTTTCACGTCAGTTTCCTACCTCTACTTTTTTGATTTGCATATTATACCATGAGGACGAATAAAATGCAAGAATTTTGGGCATGAAAATTTTTCATGAAACATGGCTGAAAATAGGGTCCTAAACTGTATACTGTCCAGAGCAGAGGGGAGGAAGGGATGAAAATTATGTATAAATATACGCTTTTTCCGTCAGGAGAGCGATGCCTCGGCCGGAGCCGCCTCCAGGAGCAGATCAAAGACCGCCTGCTGGAAGTCCCGGCTGCTGTCCTGGTCCAAGTCCACGATGTTGAAGATGGGCCGCCAGTAAAGCGGGCGGTTTATGCTCCAAAGGAAGAGATCTTCCTGCCCATTGAAGGAGAGGGAATAGGGCAGCTCGTCCTGGAGGAAGGTCAGGGTGGCGGTGAGGTACTGGGGGTCCTGGAAGAGGCTCATGCTGCCATAGGACTTGGTGGACGGCGGGAACTTGGGCCGGTAGCGATGGCTGTCCAGCAGCGTCCACAAGTCGTGGTAGCTGGGGTCCTCCGGGGTGAGGTCAAAGACCTTGCTCCCGTCGGTCACCACGGAGAGAAGGGTGACCTGGACCAGTTCGACCTCCTCCGGGTCCAGGTCCAGACTGGTAGCAAAGGAGCGGGGCAGGAAGCCGTTGAGGAACAGGAGGGCCGCTGCGGTGAGGAGGGCCGCGATCACGATGGTGCGGACGGTTTTCTTTTTCATAATCAGTCCTTTCTCACAATCAAGCGGGGGGCGCGGCATCCAGCAGCAGGTCCAGCACCGCCTGCTGGAACGCCGCCCCGCCTGCGGCCCGGACGGTCTGGGTATGGGTCCCGCTGTGAAAGAGCATGGCGTCGTTGCCGTTGAACTCTAGGATATAGGTGCTGCGCCCCTGGGAGAAGAAGAGGAAGACGATGTAATCCAGCTCCGGCGTCCAGGACTGGGAGGGGAGACTGAGCGCCGGGAAGTATTTGTGTCCGGACAGCAGGTCCAGCAGGGCCTTCCCCTTGGGGCTGGCAGCCGGGAGGGTCAGCTCCCGCTCGGTGCCCTGGGAGCCTAGGACGGGGATCAGATGGGCATCCACGACCCCGACGGCGTCCGGGTCAAAGCCCTTCCCCGCCATGTGCTGGAAGCTGCGGGGCAGGAAGCAGTAGAGGAAGGCCGCTGCCAGGACCGCGGCCCCCAGGGAGAGAAGCCATCGTTTCATGCTGCGGCCTCGTGGCGGGCGGCGGCGTCCAGGAGCAGGTCCAGGATCTCTTGCTGGAAGGCTTCCCCGTTGCCGCCGGTACGGATGTAACGCTCGTGCTTCGAGGAGTAGAGGCGCAGCTCCCGGTCACCGCTGAACGTCAGGCAAGCAGCCCCGTCGAAGGATAGGGTCACCTGACCATCTATGCAGATGTATTGGACCTCGGGCCGCCCCAGCAAGGGCGCATAGCGACGGCTGCTGAGCAGGTCCATCAGGTCCTGGAAGGCCGGGTCCCCTTTGGTCAGGGTATAAGATATCCCAGGTTCGCGCTCCGAAGACGCATCAGGTTCGTGGTCCAAGGGGATGATCAGGACATCAATCACCTCTACACCGGCAGGGTCTGTGTCTACGCTCTCCTTCATGATCTGGGAGAACGAGCGGGGGACGATGTGGTAGAGCAGGACCCCGGCCACGAGAACGGCGAGGACGATGGGCAGGATGGCTTTCTTTTTCATCAGGGACCTCCTTTGGTCATCTGGGTGGAAGGGAGAAAAATATGCCCCTGCTCTGCCAGGAAGAGGGAGAGACCGACGACCTTCCCGTCGGCCACGAAGAAGACGAGGCTGAAGGCGTTGTCTCCGGTGTCCGCCAGCAAGAGGGTGCCGTCAGAGAGGTAATCGTAGGTCAGGATCTTGTCCAGGGTTGGAAAACAGGTGATGGAGGGAAGATCCTGGTCGTATTTCCGGGTAGGCTCTTGGAAAGCGGCGCGGACGTCCTCCTCCCGGCTGCCCAGGGTGATGCCCTGGATGGACCAGGAGACGTCCTCGGGGGCGGCAGCTTCCCCGTTGGGATAGAAGCCCAGGTTGAGGGAGACGGCCTTGTCCGAGCGGTAGGCGATGGAGACAGGGCCGTCCGCCCCGCCGCCGTAGTCTATCAAAGTGACCGGGCCTTGGCTTTGGGAGGAAACGCCCTCTTCTGGGGTGAGCAGGGCGTCCAGCTCTGTTTGGGACATACCCAGGGCGAGACGGTCCCCGTTGGGGTTTTCCAGGGCGAAGGGGGTGTCGGCTGGGGAAGCTGGGCCGCAGCCACACAGGAAGAGCACAAGGGCAAGGGGAAGAAAACGTTTCATGGGGGCTCCTTTCGGGGTGGGGTGTTTTTGCGGAAAACATCGGGCAGCGGGGCGCCTGCGTTTCTTTTCCATGATAAACCTCTGTTTGCCTATTCTATCATATATATGCCAGGAATGGGGGAAAAGTGTACCGATTTCCTGAAGATTTTTGCGGTTTTGGCAATTTTCGTCGTTTTACACAAAGAAAGAGCGCGGATCCACGGCTCCACGAACAGTTTTTGCAGAGAAAACCCTTGACAACCCCCGGGAAAGATCTTATAATAATAGCTACGATTTTTTAATACCCACAGGCATTGACGGGAACCCAACGGAGCGCCGCGGCCCAGAGAGGGGGGGTCCAGGCTGTAAGCCCCCCTGCCATGACCCCGTGTCCAGGACCATCCCCGAGCCGCCCACCGAACACGTCTAGGCTGGGTCGGGCCCCGCCCGTTACAGCGGAAAACGAAGCGGCGCAGTCCCATGAGACGGCGCAAGCAGGGTGGAACCGCGAGATATCTATCCCGCCCCTGCCTTTTACGGGCAGGGGCGGCTTTTTTCGTCCCGGCCGCAGGAATCCGGATCAATCAAATTCAGGAGGAGAAGCACCATGTCTGAGGAAAACAAGTTCACCTTTGAAAACCCCGAGTATAAAAAGACCTATTGGCACACCTGCTCCCACGTCCTGGCCCAGGCCATGAAGCGCCTGCACCCGGAAGTGAAGCTGGCCATCGGACCCGCCATCGAAAACGGCTTTTACTATGACTTCGACACCCCCGAACCCTTTTCTGAAAAGGAGCTGGAGGAGTTGGAGGCAGAAATGCGCAAGATCTGCAAGGAGAAGCTGAAGCTGGAACGCTTCGAGCTGCCCCGGGACCAGGCCATCCAGTTCATGGAGGAGAAGGGCGAATCCTACAAGGTAGAACTCATCCAGGACCTGCCCGAGGACGCCGCCATCAGCTTCTACAAGCAGGGCGACTTCACCGACCTGTGCGCCGGGCCCCACCTGGACTCCACCGGACGCATCAAGGGCAACGCCATCAAGCTCACCGCCTGCAACGCCGCGTACTGGCGGGGGGATTCCAGCCGGCAGACCCTGCAGCGGGTTTACGGCGTGGCCTTCCCTAAGAAGGACGAGCTGGACGAGTATCTGGCAAAAATCGAGGAGGCCAAGCGCCGGGACCACCGGAAGCTGGGCCGGGAGCTGGGCCTGTTCATGATGAGCGAGGAAGGCCCCGGCTTCCCCTTCTTCCTGCCCCGGGGCATGGTGCTGAAGAACACTCTGCTGGATTACTGGAGAGGCTGCCACAAGCGTTACGGCTATGTGGAGATCGCCACCCCCATCATC
>JAAWAE010000064.1 GCA_022792035.1 Ruminiclostridium sp.
CTGGGGTGCTGCAGTTGATGTGAACAACATGCTGCAGGATGAAGACGGCGAAGACGTCACAGTTGCGATTGCAACTCCCGCTCCCTAACGGATGATTTCGCAATAAGATACGAAAGACTCCTTCCCCCGGACCGTAAGGTCTGGGGGTTCCTTTTCCAACAAAAAGAGAGAGGCCGCAGCCTCTCTCTTTTTGTTTATAAGATTCAACTAATCTTCCACTCTGTGACCGCACACTGTCCGCTTCCGTCATCCCCCACAGCCACTACAGCCCCATCGTCCCGCAGCCCCACGGTGTGCCGCTCACCCACAGCAACCGCCTGCACACCCTGCCAGTCCTCCACACTGCACTGACCATACTGGGTATCCCCAGAGGCCAGCACGCAGCCGTCCCGCCGCAGGCCCACCGTATGGAAGGCACTCACCGCCATGGCCGTCAGGTCCTCCCAGGTGCCGATTCCCGGCGCGGCAAAGGCATCCGCTGCCCGGAGCCGTCCGTCTTTTCCTAAGCCCAGGCTGTGCATATGACAGGCCGCAATGGCGGTGATCTCCGTCCAGCCGCCCACAGAGCAGGAGCCGAACATCCCCTCTCCGGCGGCCACCACGCTGCCGTCGCTGCGCAGGCCCAGGCTGTGGTCCATCCCGGCGGCTACGGCCACGATCTCCGTCCAACCGCTGACCTCACACTTCCCGCCCCGGCCGGCGGCCAGGACTGTCCCGTCCCGGCGCAGGCCCAAGGTGTGGTTGTCCCCGCAGGCAACCGCCACAAGATCTGTCCAATCCTCCACGGCACACTGACCATAGGCATTGTCCCCAATGGCTACGGCACGGCCGTCGGCACGGACCCCTACGGTATGGAATTTCCCGGCGGCACAGCCTACGATATCCCGCCAGTCCTCCACCCGGCACTGGCCGAACTGATCGTCCCCGCAGGCCAGGACGCAGCCGTCCGACTTCCAGGCCACCGTGTGCAGGCGTCCGGCGGCGATGCCGGCCTGATGGGTGGGCATCACTGGAGCCGGAGCATCCGTCAGCGCCTTCCCGCACAGGTCGCAGAACCGGGCTACGTCCCGGATCACGCCGCCGCAGGATGGACAGCGGCGGTCTACCTTCACCCCGCACATATCACAAAATCGCGCGTTCGCGCGCAGCTCTACGCCGCAAGCTCCGCATTTCATCCGTATCGCTCCTTTTTTGTTTTGATTATAACATAAAGGAGCACCCCCGGGCAAGTGCCCGGGGGTGACATTGACCAATATAGGCCACTGTTAAGTTAAATGGTTTAATTTACTCGGCAATCTCGTTATCAACGTCGTAGACCAGCAGAGCTATGTCGCCGTCCTTGTCAACAACGATGAATGCATTGGGGATGCGGGCATCAGTTACGTTTGCATTATCATCGGCAGTACTGATGTCAACCTTGTCCATACCCTTAGCTTCACTATTCTCAATGTAGAGATACACGGTGTCGGAATCCAGATCCATGTAATTCTTACTATTGTTATAGCCGACATTGTTAGTATTCAAGTTGCTGATCGCGCTTGTAGCCTGATCCAGCTGAACCTGCAGGGTGGGAGACAGGGCGGTAATAGCAACGGTAGCGACTGCCTCATTTCCAGAAGCGGACTTGGCAATGGCAGTTGTTCCGTCAACATCCCAGCTATTGAGGACCTGGCTGATTTCACCTTCAGCATTCAGTTTATACTCAATAACGTTGCGCTTTGCAATCGTATTGGCTCCCGCTGTCGAAGATGCTGCGGTTTCAAATGTCTTTTCACCGTCTGCAGTCCAAACGGTCACACTTTTCACCTTTTCCTTGTCAGCATTCTGGATGTCAGAAACAGCGGTAACATATCCATAGTAAGTGTCGGCGTCATTGATATCGATACCCGTGGTGGAAATGAATGCCATATCAACATGGTAAGAACCACCGCTCTTGGTGCCAAGGACGTAGCCATTCGCAAAGGTTCCATCAAAGTCGGCAACGTCCATCTTCTTCAGCTGCTCGCCAGTAACAACTTTGTAGGAGGAGCCTTTGTACTTGATGAAAATCACAGCGTCGTCATCAACATAAGCACCGTTGATGTAACCGGCCTTATCGGAGCTGTTAGAGGACTTTGTGATAGTGACATAATCGCTCCCTGTAGCTTGTTTGCACATATCAAACCCAGCAGCAGCGGCAGTCGTCGGGATGTTTTTGTTTAAGATATACTCATTATCAGAGTTTTTGCTATAGGTGACCAGGGTCCCGGCTGCGATGGCATCACTACCGGTGGAATAGTCCTTAGCTGTGCTGACAACTGTTTTATCCCCGTTGGCAAACAGCAATTTAGCCTGGCTGCCGCTCACGCCGCCACCCTCGGTGGCAATGACTACGGCGTAATCATCCACGGAAGTGGAATCGGCTTTGTCAACATAGAACACATAGCCATTCACAATAATCGCATCCGTCAGCTTGGCAGCGGCGGTAGTAACCTTTGCTTGAGCAGCACCGCCGGTAATGGAACCATAGGAATTATCAAGGGTGTACCAGGTATCCTGAATCATGATTCTAGTATCATCAACTTTGGAAACCTCACCAGACATCTTGTCAATCATTACAAAGCTGTCAGTCTCATCGGCGGTATTATAACCAGCAGTAAAGATTACAAAGTCACCCTTTGCAAGGCCTTCATAAGCATTTACATCGCTGAAATTATAATCGGTAGAACTACCGGCCAGCCTGAACTTGTCGCTGCTGACATAGTTGATCTTGGCAACAGTGTAAGGAGTGATTGTGAAGAAGTCAATCTTGCCATTTCCATCGAGGTCAATAGCGGTGAACTTCTGCGCATCATAAGCAGTGATATTAACTGTCTGGGCATTCACAGTCTTTTGGCCTGCGAGTTCAAACAAACTAGTTACGTTATCAGTATCCAGATCAGCGGATGTGTAGGCCTGTGTATTCCAGGCGTTCCCGGTAAACTGATAGACAGGCACGCTGTCAAGGGTGTTTTCCAACTTGTAGGTCTCACCGGAAATTTTGAAGGATGTCGCGGAAGCATCCGTCAGCTTGGGCAAATCACCAATCAGAGCAGTAGTAACTACCTTGCTGTCATCGGCAAAAATACCATAAAGGATATTCTGCTTCTTCACATTGTCATACGTATAGACGGCCTGCACGTTCTGGCCCAGCATCTCAGTGTAATCCTTGGTGCTGGTCACAACAGGTGCATACTCGACGACTTCACCCTTATCATTCGTAGCATCACCGCCAATGGTGTAGGACCACTCGCCCTTGTTGGAGTTATAGTCAAACTCAGTGAGCTGGTCTTTCACGGTGATGGCCTCGTACTTGTCGCCCAGCAAGGTGACACTGCTGCCGTTGGCACTCAGCTTGTCAGCCAGGACAGGCGTAGCAATGATCTGACCGTTGGGTCCAGTGGAGAACTCATTCTTGTAGGTGACCATCTTGGCATCCAGAGCATTCTTGATCATCTGGGCAGCACTGTCACGGGTCAGAGCAGCGTTGGTGTCGATGCCCTCAATGCCCTTATACAGGCCCTTCTGGGTGGCACGGATGTTGACGTTCACAGCCCAGGAATCACCGGTAAACTGCTCTGTTGTAGCATTATAGCCCAGGGTGACCAGGAGCATACGAGCAGCCTGGGTGCCAGTGATGTTGCCGTTGGGGCTGAAGCGGCCGCCGCCTACACCAGACACGATCCCCTGGCTGTTGCAGGACTCGATGTAAGCTTCGGCCCATGCGCCAGAGGTACCGCGCACGTCAGAAAACGTGGGGGTGTTGTTGGTGCCCAGGTTGGGCTCCTTGCCGCCGTTGAGTGCGATGCAGATCATCTTGCACATTTCGGCACGGGTGACGTTGTTGGTGGGACGATAGGTCCCATCAGGGAAGCCACCGATGATGTTCAGAGCGACACACGCATCGACGGCCTCGGTGTTCTTGATCGTGGACTGATCAGAGAACGCGGCCCCAGTACCGACCACCATGACGCTTAAGAGCATCGCCACGGTCAAAACCAGGGTCAGAACCTTCTTCAGGTTTCTCATAGAGGTTTGCCTCCTTTAAAAATTTTTTGAACGCGTCCTCCCTTCCAGTCCGGCACACATACTGTGGCATGCCGTAGCGGTATCTGCGCCGGGCGCAGAACGGAAGGCTTTGTTCTGCTGTTACTATACGCAATTCCGGGCGATTTGTAAAGAGCTTTTGGGCTTTTGTAACACAACGGTAATAATCCGTCCTGCTTTTGGGACTTGTGGGAGCTGCTGTCCGAGGGAAGGGCTTTGCGCAGGGGGGAGGGGGGCTCTTATATAGAAAAACCACCGCGTCCCTCTTGACAAGGGGGGGCGCGGTGGTGTACTATTGGCATAGAGGCTTCGGCTATGTTGGCTGGTCCCTCGCGGTTTTATGGAATAAAATTAAGTAACCGCTCGGATGGCCGCCGGGCGGTTACTTCATTATGTCTCGGGATCTCTTCCGGTCGTGTCATGCTTGATTTTCCAAATGAGGTCAATCATAGCGATGACAACGAGGCAGATCTGACAAATGTCCGAAATGGAAATCATCATGATCTCACCCCCCTTATCAAAATCGGGAGACAAAAACGGAGCTTTGCCCCCCGGTATGACGAGGGACCCGCCGCATAACCTGGCCTTTTCTGCCGCCAGTACATCCCAAGTGTAACACAGTTCGACGGATTTGGCAACCGCAGACGCAAAAAACACCGACGCCCCCTTGACATCGGGGCGGCGGTGGTGTACTATTGGCATAGAGGATTTGGCTATGTTGGCAGGTCCCTAACGTGATTTTGTTTATGTAACCGCTCGGGTCCTGATCGGGTAGTTACTCCGTTTTGCTCAGAATCTATCGTTACCGTGGAAATAACCGCTCGGGTAGCAGTCGGGCGGTTATTTCCATCCCTGCCCCTGAAAACCACATAACGCTTTACGCAAAAAACGGGAGGCATCCGTCCGGAAGCCTCCCGTTTCCTATACCTTATATAAAATAGGCAAACATTCCCGTCTCACTGGTGGTCCACTTGATACATATACTCCAGGAGATCCACGGTCTTGGCGGAGTAGCCGATCTCGTTGTCGTACCACGCCACCACCTTCACAAAATGATCGTTCAGGGAAAGCCCGGCTTTGGCGTCGAAGATCGCGGTGTGATGGTCCCCCAAAAAGTCGCTGGAAACCACGGCATCTTCGGTATAATCCAAAATGCCTTTCAGTTCCCCCTGGGCCGCCGCCTTCATGGCCTTGCAGATCTGGTCATAGGTGGCGGGGGTCTCCAGGGACGCGGTCAGGTCCACCACGGATACGTCCAAGGTGGGGATGCGCATGGACACCCCCGTCAGCTTCCCGTCCAGCGCGGGGATCACCTTCCCCACGGCCTTCGCCGCTCCGGTGCTGGAGGGGATGATGTTTCCCGCCGCGGCGCGGCCGCCCCGCCAGTCCTTCTTTGAGGTCCCGTCCACGGTTTTCTGGCTGCCTGTGGTGGAGTGGACCGTGGTCATCAGCCCCTCCCGGATGCCAAAGGTATCATGCAGGACCTTCGCCACCGGGGCCAGACAGTTGGTGGTGCAGGAAGCATTGGAAACGAAATCCATGCTCTTGTCATAGGATGTATTGTTCACGCCCATCACGAACATCGGCGTGTCGTCCTTGGACGGCGCCGTCAGCAGGACCTTCTTCGCCCCGCCCTTCAAATGCCCCCGCATCTTATCCGCCGTGGTGAACTTCCCGGTACTCTCCACGATATACTCCGCGCCCACGCTGCCCCAGGGGATCTCCTCAGGCAGTTCGCAGTGAAAGACGCGGATGCGCCGGCCGTTCACGATCAAATCGTCCCCGTCCCAGTCCACGTCTCCGGCAAAACGGCCGTGGACGCTGTCGTACTTCAGCAGATACGCCATATAATCCGGCGTCTGACTATGGCTGTTGATGCCTACAAACTCTACATCCGGCCGTTCCGCCCCCAGGCGGAGCACCAGACGGCCGATCCGGCCGAACCCATTGATGCCTACTTTGATACCCATGCCAACGATCCCTCTCAGTCAAGTATTGCCAGAACGATTCCGGCTCACACTATTATACATCGCTTCGCCTCCGGAGGGAAGCCCTGAGAAAAACTTTTTCGCCTTTTGCTCCCCTTTTGAGACAAAATCCTTGCCACGTCCCCCCAAGTTTGATACACTATAAACAGCAGACGGGACTCCCATGTAATTTTTTCTTCTCATAGGATATCCTAATCCTATTTCCAATCTACTTCCAAGGAGCTGATGGTATGGACCCTAACACCTCTCGTCTGAACGATATGTTCGGCAGCTTCCCCGAGGCTGTGATCCTGCTGATGGACGGAGAATGCACCTACAGCAACGAGCACGGCAAGCGGCTCTTGCAGGAGGGAGCCTTCCCTGAGGACCTGCTCTACGCCCTGGCGGAGCATCCCGGCGACGCCATTGAGGTCGCCACGGCCCAGGCGATCTACCGCGTGACGGTGTCCCCGTTTGAGCGGGGCTATTTGCTGGTCATGCGCCTTCTGCCGCCCCGGGAACCCCAGGAGCATCCTTTCAGTCACGCCACCTACCGCCTGCGGGAGAGCATCACCAACTTGACCACCACCCACGCCCAGCTGCGCCAGGAATTGGAGGAGCGGTACTTGGACGAGGCCTTCCTCCGGGAACTGGCCAACGAGAACCGTTTCACCTATCAGCTGCTGCGCCTGGTGCGGCAGGCGGAGCTCAACGAAGATCTGAACAACAAAACCTTCCCCCGGGAGGAGGGCTTCGACTTGGCCCAGGTCTGCAGCGGCATGGCCGACGAGGCCGTGTGGTTGGCGGAATACGCGGGGGTCCAGTTCTCGTTCACCAGCAACACCACCACCCTGCCCTTCCAGGCCAGCAAATCCCTCATCACCCAGATGATCCTGGCGGTGGTGTCCAACGCCATCCGGGCGGCGGGGAAGGGCGGTCATGTGGAGATGCGCTTCCAGTCGGTGGGAGACCGGTGCATGATCTCCATCCGGGACAGCGGCATGGGCATCCCCGAGGACCGGATGGCCACCCTCTTTACCAGCGAGGTGCCGACAGGTCTGCCCCGGCCTGGGGAGGGCTCCGGCCTGGGGCTGTACAACGCCCAGCGGATCGCCACCCTCCATGGGGGGATCATGGTGGCCCAAAGCGGCCGGGATGGCGGGACCACCCTGGCCATCTCCCTGCCCATCGTCACGCCGCCCAGCGTCCCGGTGCGGAACAATCCCGGCTATGACAACCCCGGCGGCTACTCCCCGGTGCTCATTGAAATGAGCGATATCCTGCCCTGGGAGGCCTTCAACGCCGCCACGCGGGACGACTAAACCCTGCAAATCCCTAGAAATTGAAGATCAGGGTCCGAAACTATTAGACAAAATACCTCCTGATGCGGCAAAATACTGCATCAGGAGGTTTATTTTATGGAAAACTATACTTACATCAGGAAAACCGTCACATTTTCCGGCCGCCGCTATGAAGTCCGGGGCCGGACCGAGGAAGAAGCCTGCGAGAAATTCTTGGAGCTGCTGGCCCACCTGCGCCAAGGCGGGGAGGCAGGATTGACCGTAGAGCAGTGGTTCTATCAGTGGAAGCGGACCTATAAGGACCCTGCGGGACTGACCAAGAAGAGTTTGGACAGTTACGATGAGAAGTACCGCTGTTACATCGGACCCACGGTGGGGTCTCTGCCGCTGAAAGAAGTGCGGGATATGGATTTGCAGGAAATTTTGAACAGCCAGGCCGGGCGGTCCTATTCCCATGTCTCCAAGCTGCGGATGGTCCTCCAGGAGTTGTTCCGGCAAGCCCGGCGGTCCCGGCTCATCGTCCACGACCCGGCGGAGGGATTGCAGCTGCCGGAGTACAGCAAGGGCAGCCACCGTCCGCTGACGCAGGAGGAGCGCAGCCATATTTTGGCATTGGCGGAGACCCACGCCTCCGGGCTCTGGGTGCTGACCATTCTCTACGCCGGCCTGCGGCCGGGAGAGACCGCGGCGCTGCTGTGGAAGGACATCGACTTTGACCACAATGAGATCCATATTCACAAGGCCGTGGAGAGCGGGACCCGGGTGGTAAAATCCCCCAAGACCCCGGCGGGAATCCGGGACGTGCCCATGCGCCGGGAACTGCGGGAGCGGTTCCAGCTTTGCTGCGGGGAACCGTTCACGCCGGTGTTCCCCACCAAGCAGGGGAACGTCAGGAGCAGCAGCAGTTTATGGCGGCTGTGGGACAGTTTTTCCAAGGCGCTGGATCTGCGGATGGGGGCGAAGGTGGTAGACGGGAAGATCGTCGAGCACGCCATCGCCAAGGACCTGACGCCGTACTGTCTGCGCCACACATTTTGTACCGATCTGCAGCGGGCAGGGGTCCCCATCAATGTTGCCAAAGAGTTGATGGGTCACGCGGACATTTCGGTCACCGCGAACATCTATACCCACCGGGATCAGGGGGTGCTGCACGCCAATATGGCGAAGCTGGACGCGCCCCCAAAAGCCCCGAAAAGGCCCCGAAAATCTTCCAAGGATTGACAGTGTTTTTGTGGGAAACTGTGGGAAATTTTAACCCCTGGAAGGTTTGAAACCCCTGTCCCACAACATCTGCAACCTGAAGAAGGTTCTGACCCTGGTTTTGACCGTGGCGATGCTCTTAAGCGTCATGGTGGTCGGTACTGGGGCCGCGTTCTCTGATCAAGACCAGATCAAGAACAAAGAGGCCGTCGATGTGTGTGTCGCTTTGAAC
>JAAWAE010000065.1 GCA_022792035.1 Ruminiclostridium sp.
CTGGGGTGCTGCAGTTGATGTGAACAACATGCTGCAGGATGAAGACGGCGAAGACGTCACAGTTGCGATTGCAACTCCCGCTCCCTAACGGATGATTTCGCAATAAGATACGAAAGACTCCTTCCCCCGGACCGTAAGGTCCGGGGGTCCTTTTTGCTTTTTTCGGCCCCGCGCCCCCCCCAGAAAAATATGCTTGCAATAGCCCCGCGTTTGTACTAAAATTAGATTGTTACTATAGTTGTGCTTTTTGTCGTAAAGATAAGCCAGCCAACACAGACGGGCACAGCTGCAAAGTACAACGACAACGACTTCCCAGTCGATAAAAGGAGTGAAGGAAATGACAGAAGCTAAGTCAGGCGTCGATCTCTCTATGATGGAGGGCGTACTGCGCCAATATCAGGAGGACCCCACCAGCCTGATCATGATCCTGCAGCAGGCTCAGTCGATCTATGGCTATCTGCCCCAGGAAGTGATCTACCATGTGGCTGAGCGTACCGGCAGCAGTCCGGCCAAAGTCATGGGCGTGGCGACCTTCTACAGCTATTTCCGCCTGGAACCCATGGGGACCTATCAGATCATGCTCTGCCAGGGGACGGCCTGCCACGTCAACGGCGCGGACAACATCCGCGTGGCCATCACCCAGGAGCTGGGGATCCAGGACGGTCAGACCACCGAGGATGGTATGTTCACCCTCAACGAAGTGGCCTGCCTGGGCTGCTGTTCCCTGGCCCCCGTGATGATGATCAACGGCGAGACCTATGGGAACCTGACCCCGGAGAAGACCATCAAGATCCTGCGGGACCTGCGCAAGCGGGAGTCCGGCGAGGGCATCCGTCTCATGGTGGGCCAGGGCAGTTGCGGCGTGTCTGCCGGCGCTGCCCGGGTGGCCAAGGTCCTCTCCGGCCACATGACCGCCACCGATAACTTTACCGTACATAAGACCGGCTGTATCGGTATGTGCTACCTGGAGCCCATCGTGGACATCTACGAGGGCGACAAGATGCTCCACCGTCTGGTCCGCGTCACCGAGACCGACGCCCTGGCCATCGTGGAAGCCGTGCGCAAGAAAGACTTCTCCAAGCTGGAGCCCATGTTCATCAGCGATGAGGACGCCCGCTTCCTCAAAAAGCAGAAGCGCGTGGCCCTGCGCAACTGCGGCATCATCGACCCCACCAGCATCGACGATTACATCCAGAAGGACGGCTACAAGGCCCTGGACAAGGCCCTGCATATGAAGCCCGAAGAGGTCATCGAGGAGGTCAAGGTCTCCGGCCTGGCCGGGCGCGGCGGCGCCGGCTTCCCCACCTGGTTCAAGTGGAACGCCGCCCGGACCGCGGAAGGGGAAAACAAGCACCTCATCTGCAACGCCGACGAGGGCGACCCCGGCGCTTTCATGGACCGTGCTGTTATCGAGTCCGACCCCCACAACCTCATCGAAGGTATGCTCATCGCCGCCTATGCCATCGGCGCCAAGGATATGTTCGTGTACATCCGTGCCGAATATCCCCTGGCCGTGGAGCACCTGGGCAAGGCCATCGAGCAGGCCCGGGGCCGTGGTCTGCTGGGCGAGAACATCCTGGGCACAGACTTCTCCTGTGACCTGTCCATCAAGATCGGCGCCGGCGCCTTCGTCTGCGGCGAGGAGACCGCCCTCATCGAGTCCATGGAAGGCAAGCGCGGGATGCCCCGCCTGAAGCCCCCCTTCCCCGCCCAGAACGGCTACCTCAACGAGCCTTCCAACATCAACAACGTGGAGACTTTCGCCAACGTGCCCTGGATCATCAACAACGGCGGCGCGGCCTTCTCCGCCATGGGCACCGAGAACTCCAAGGGCACCAAAGTCTTCGCCCTCACCGGCAAGGCCCGTCGGGGCGGCTTGGTGGAAGTGCCCATGGGCAACAGCCTCAAGGACATCATCTTCGACATCGCCGGCGGCATCAAGGAAGACCGGAAGTATAAGGCAGTCCAGATGGGCGGTCCTTCCGGCGGCTGTATCCCCGCAGAGCTGGCGGATACCCCCATCGATTACAAAGCCCTCTCCGCCACCGGCGCCATCATGGGTTCCGGCGGCATGGTGGTCATGGACGAGACCACCTGTATGGTCAACATGGCCCGCTTCTTCCTGGACTTCACCGCCAAGGAATCCTGCGGCAAGTGCGTGCCCTGCCGTATCGGCACCACCCGCATGAAGGAGATCCTGGACCGCATCTGCGAAGGCCAGGGTCAGGAAGGCGACATTGAGCTGCTGGAGGAGCTGTGCGTGTCCATCCGGGACGGCGCTCTGTGCGGCCTGGGTCAGACCGCACCCAACCCCGTGCTCACCACCATCCGGTACTTCCGCCACGAGTACGAGGCCCACATCCGGGACAAGAAGTGTCCCGCCTGCGAGTGTGCCGCTCTCATCAATATCTCCATCGACCCGGAGAAGTGTACCGGCTGCACGGTCTGCTCCAAGAAGTGTCCTGTCTCGTGCATCAGCGGCACCCGTAAGGAGCCCCATGTCATCAATCAGGATGCCTGTATCAAGTGTAAGCAGTGCGTGAGCTCCTGTAAGTTCGACGCCATTGTGGTAAAGTGAGAGAGGAGGGCAATCAGCTATGAAGACGAAAACGAAGATCAAGGTTATCATCAATGGGAAAACCTGCACTGGCTATGCCGGCCAGACCCTCCTGGAGATCGCCCAGCGCAATGGCATCGAGATCCCCAACCTCTGCCACAACGAAGAACTCAAGCACTATGGCGGATGCAGCCTCTGCGTTGTCGAGGCCGAGGGCAGCCCCAAGCTCCTGCGGGCCTGCTCCACCGTGGCCCAGGACGGACAGGTGATCTATACCGAGTCCGAGCGGGTGACCCGCACCCGGAAGACCAGCATCGAGCTGCTCATGAGTGACCACGACGGCGACTGCCGGGGCCCCTGCGTCCTCAACTGCCCGGGCAGCGTCAACGCCCAGGGTTACGTCCAGGCCATCGCCCGGGGGGACGACCGGGAAGCGGTGCGAATCCTGAAAGAACGCCTGCCCATCCCGGCCTCCATCGGCCGTGTCTGCCCCCACCCCTGTGAGGGCGGGTGCCGGCGGCAGATGGTGGAAGAGTCCATCTCCATCGCCTATTTGAAATATTTTGCCGCGGACCGGGTCATCGCCCAGGGCGGCTATCTCCCCGCCAAGGCGGCCGCCAGCGGCAAGCGGGTGGGGATCATCGGCGGCGGCCCCGGCGGCCTCACCGCTGCGTATTACCTCTCCCTGCAGGGACACCGGGTGACCATCGTGGACGCCATGCCCAAGATGGGCGGTATGCTCCGCTATGGTATCCCGGAGTACCGTCTGCCCAAGAAGGTCCTGGACGAGGAGATCGCCGAGATTGCCTCCCTGGGTGTGGAGATGAAGAACGATTTCCGCATCGGCAAGGATGCCACCTTTGAGGAGTTCCAGGACCAGTATGACGCCGTGATCCTGGCCATCGGTGCCTGGAAGAGTATGCCCATCGGCTGCCCCGGTGAGGACATGGAGGGCGTCCTGGGCGGCATCGACTTCCTGCGTCAGGTGGCCCTGGGCCAGAAGCCGGAGATCGGCGACAAGGTGGCCATCGTGGGCGGCGGCAACACCGCCATGGACGCCTGCCGTACTGCTGTGCGTCTGGGTGCCAAGGACGTGTACGTGGTCTATCGCCGCACCGAGAAGGAGATGCCCGCGGAACAGCTGGAGATCGACGAGGCCCGGGAAGAGGGCGTGAGCTTCAAGTTCCTCACCAACCCCGCCGAGATCATCGGGGAGAACGGCAAGGTCAAGGAGATGAAGCTGGAGATCATGGAGCTGGGCGAGCCCGACGAGAGCGGCCGCCGCCGTCCCATGCCCACCGGCAAGTACGAGACCCTGCCTGTGACCTGCGTCATCGCGGCCATTGGCCAGAAGGCCAACGTCACCGGCTTCGATTCGGTGGAGCTGAACCGGAAGGGCATCATCGCCGCCGACGAGACCAGCTACCGCACCAGCGTCAACGGCGTCTTTGCCGTAGGCGACGCCACCAACCAGGGCGCCGGGATCGCCATTGAAGCCATTGGCGAGGCGCGCCGCTGCGCCAAGGTGGTGGACCTCTACTTGAAGGGGGCCCAGGTGCCGTATTACAAGACCTACCTGTCCGTGAAGGAAGTGACCCCGGAGCACTTTGAGGAATACATCAAGCTGCCCCGGGCGAAGATGCCCACCCGTCCGCCGGAGGAGCGCAAGCATGACTTCCAGGCCGTGAACCTGGACTTCAGCGAGGCCCAGGCCCGTTCTGAGGCGGCGCGCTGTCTGGACTGCGGCTGTCATGACTTCACCGAGTGCAAGCTCATCCGCTGCGCGAACCTGTATCCTCTGGACCCCCAGCGGATCGCCAGGATCAAGGGCACCGGCAAGACGCACCTGAGCTTCAAGGAGAAGCGCCTGGTGGCCATCGAGCGGGATCAGGGGAAGTGTATCCTCTGCGGCCAGTGTACGCGGATTTGCGACGAGGTGGTCGGCAAGGGGATCATCGACCTGGTGGGCCGTGGGTTCGACACCACCATCCGTCCTGAGTTCCTGCAGAGCGAGGTCATTCGCGAGTGTGTGGATTGTCTGGAATGCGCCAACGCCTGTCCCACAGGCGCCCTGCGGATTCGGGAGAATGAGATCGAAAATTAAGGCTTTTGCGTGATTAAGAGGGGCTCCTCTCCGGGTTGGAGGGGAGCCCTTTTTGCGGGTTGTTTTTCCTGGATTTGGGAGGATTTTTCTTGGGGGGATTGGGGGGGTGCAACCTGAAGAAGGTTCTGACCCTGGTTTTGACCGTGGCGATGCTCTTAAGCGTCATGGTGGTCGGTACTGGGGCCGCGTTCTCTGATCAAGACCAGATCAAGAACAAAGAGGCCGTCGATGTGTGTGTCGCTTTGAAC
>JAAWAE010000066.1 GCA_022792035.1 Ruminiclostridium sp.
GGCGTGGTGCCCTTTGCCGAGCCCTACCACAAGCGCACCAGCCACGGCATGATTTTGGGAGAGGGCGGCGAGAAGATGTCCAAGTCCCGGGGCAACGTGGTCAACCCCAACGACGTGGTGGCCCAGTTCGGCGCGGACACCATGCGGATGTATATCATGTTCATCGGGGACTTTGAAAAGGCCGCGGCCTGGTCGGACAACGCCGTGAAGGGCTGCAAGCGTTTCCTGGACCGCATTTGGAACCTGGTCCCCCAGATCCAGCCCGGGGATGCCTACGGCCCGGAGAACGAGGCCCTGGTGCATAAGACCATCAAAAAAGTGGGCGATGACATCGAGAACATGAAGTTCAACACCGCCATTGCCGCCCTGATGACCCTGTGTAATCAGTTCTATGACAAGGGAGTCAACCAGGCGGAGTTTCAGACCATGCTCCAGCTGCTCTCCCCCTTCGCGCCCCACATGGCCGACGAGCTGTGGGAGCAGCAGGGCTTTGGGGGCTTTGCCTCCACGTCGGACTGGCCCAAGTATGATTTGAGCAAGACGGTGGCTTCGCAGGTTACCATCGCGGTGCAGGTGGGCGGCAAGCTCAAGACCACGGTGGCGGTCCCGGCGGGCAGCGAGCAGGAGGCGGTGCTGTCTGTGGTCACCGCCGAGCCTAAGATCCAGAAGCTCATGGAGGGCAAACAGCTGGTGAAGGTCATCCATGTGCCGGATAAACTGGTGAACCTCATCCTGAAGTGAGGGGCGAAAAGCGGATCTTTTTTGATTCTTTTCCCCCGTGGAGCATAATTCTTCTTGACAAGCGGCGGGAAATTGCATATAATACCACTGTTGAAGCCATATATCACGATGGCCCTTTCGTGCCAGGGCATTGGAAGTCCGGCACTTCGGAGGGAGGGAAAACAAATGTCTGAGATCCACGTTCGGGAGAATGAAACTCTCGAGAGTGCGCTGAAACGGTTCAAGCGCAGCTGCGCCAAATCCGGCGTTCTGGCGGAAGTGCGGAAAAGAGAGCACTATGAAAGCCCCAGCGTCAAGCGCCGTAAAAAGTCCGAGGCAGCGCGGAAGAACCGCAAAAAGTATTATTAAAACCAAAAAGACCTGCCAGTCCGCTGGCAGGTCTTTTTTGTCACCGCCCCAAAACCGGCGCCGCCCCCAGGACAGGCGAGAGTTCCGGCAAGAGATCCGCCACGGCGGGGTAGAGCAGAAAGCCCCGCTGTACCCCCGCCTCCCGAGCCAGGGCCAGCTTTTTGGCAAAGCTGGCGGCGTCGTCGAAGAGGACGAAGTGCGCTCCCGTCTCCCGGCTCATGTAGGTGAAGTAGTGGGCGCACAGGTCCTGGGAAAAGAAGACCCGGGGCTCCAGCCGGCTGATGAGCTGGCGCAGGGCCTGCTGGCTCATGGGCTGTCCGCTGCCCTGGGGGGCGGGGAGGAAGAAATCCTCGGCGCTGCGGTGGAGGGAGAGGACCACGCGCTCGGGGCCATAGTTTCGCAGGGCCTGTTCCAGCCGGACCCGGAGAGAGCCCCCGGACAGGGCGGAGGAGAGGTAGAGGAAGGCCCGCTTGGAGTAGTTGGCAAAGGACTCGGGGAGGAAGAAGCCCCGGTTCTGCCGCTCCAGGGCCTGATCCAGGGCGGGAATGAGTTTCCCCAGATAGGGGGTCGGGGCCCCCTCCAGGTCCAGGACCACCCCGCGAAAATCCCGCTGGGCGCACAGGTGGAGGATGGGACGCAGGACCTGCTGGACCTCCCCCTGAGCGGGCGCGTCCCCGCCGCCTACCAGCATCAAGCCGCCCCGGCAGTCCTCCGGGAGGGGGGCGGCTTGGAGCTGACCGCTGGCGCTGATCTGAAAGGCCACATGGGCCAGGGGCAGTCCGGTGCTCCGGGCCTGGGGCAGCTGCTGGGGCGGTGTGAGGAGATAGTTTATCATGGAAAGACCCCCTTGTCTGATGTTGCTTCCTTGGCAGTCTATGACAAGGGGAGGAGAGGTAGAAGGTGAGCAAGTGAAATTGATCCCGAGATTTTTATTCGACGATATCTATGCCATCGACCCATCCTGGCTCCGGGCCCAGGGGGTGAGGCTGCTGCTGGCGGATCTGGACAATACGCTGATCCCCTATGGGGAGAAGCTGCCCCCGGCGTCGGTCCGGACCTGGAAGGAGGGGCTGGAGGCGGCGGGGGTGACGCTGTTCCTCCTCTCCAACAGCCGCAAGCCGGGACGGGCGGCCCGCTTCGCCCAGGCTCTGGGCATCCCCTACGAGGGTCACGCGGGCAAACCCAAGGGCGGAGGCTTTCGGCGGGCCATGGCGCGCATGGGGGCCCAGCCGGCGCAGACGGCCATTGTAGGAGACCAGATCTTTACGGATGTCTGGGGCGGCAACCGGGCGGGGGTGCTGACGCTGATGGTGGAGCCCATCGCCCGGGATACCCTGTTTCGGAAGGGGCGGTATTTGGTGGAGACGCCTTTTCGGCGGCGGGGGGAGCGGAGGTAGTAGATTTTCAGGAATTTACGGTTTGCCTCTTGCATACCCTATGGGAGCTGTGCTATAATAGGTGCAGCTAGGAAGCTAAGTAAAACCAATGCCTCACGCAAAAAAAGGGACCCCGGAGAGATAGCGCCTCTCCGGGGTCCCACTTTAGGCTCATTCGCCCTTGCTGTGCCGGTCAAGCCATTTGGTCACGTAGTAGCTGGCTACGCTCGCTGCGACCGACACAAGGAAACTAAGTAAAATTTCCAATGCGCTCACCTCCTTCCTGACCTGACTCAGGGTAGAGTAGGGCGATGAACTCAGTATAACAAATTTTGACAGGATATTCAAGCGCGAAATGCTAGGACAAAGTTTGGGGATTTTTGCTTTGCCTCTTGCATACCCTATAGGAACTGTGCTATAATGAAGCACGGTTAGGAAACCGATCGAGACCAAAGCACTCACGCAAAAAAGGGACGCCGGAGAGCTTGCACCTCTCCGGCGTCCCACTTTAGGCTTACCTGCCCTTGCCGTGACGGTCAAGCCATTTGCTCACACAGTCTGCGACTATGTTTGCTCCGACCGCCACGAGGAAACCGATCAAGATCTCCAAGGCACTCACCTCCTCCCTGTTGCCAGTTTAGAGTAGGGCAGCAACAGGATTATAGCAGGTTTTTAGAGAGTGTACAAGAGTGAGAGCGGAAATATGCTGAAGTCCGTCGATTTCCTAGCCTATTTTCTGCCCTGTTTTGAGAAAACCATTGCAAATACCGCCAAGGTATTGTACAATATAAGATGCGATAGAATAACAAACCAATTTGTTTGGAGGATGAATACTATGATTTCTGCCGGCGAATTCCGCAATGGCGTCACCTTTGAGATGGATGGACAGGTCATGCAGGTGGTGGAGTTCCAGCACGTCAAGCCCGGAAAGGGCGCCGCCTTCGTGCGCACCAAGATGAAAAACGTCATCACCGGAGCCGTCACCGAGACCTCCTTCAACCCCACGGCCAAGTTTGAAAACGCCTATGTGGAGAAGAAGGACATGCAGTACAGCTACAACGACGGCGATTTGTACTACTTCATGGATCAGGAGACCTTCGACATGGTCCCCATCGCCACCGAGCTCCTGGGCGACAGCTTCCGCTTCGTCAAGGAAGAGATGATGTGCAAGGTCAACAGCTACAAGGGCAAGATCTTCGCCATCGAGCCCCCCACCTTCGTGGAGCTGGAGGTCACCGAGACCGACCCCGGCTTCAAGGGCGACACCGCCACCAACGTTACCAAGCCTGCCACCCTGGAGACCGGTGCGGAGATCAAGGTCCCCTTGTTCATCAACCCCGGCGACAAGATCAAGATCGACACCCGTACCGGCGAGTATCTTGAGCGCGCCAAAGGATAAGCGAAGAGAATACGGGAAAGGAGTCTAGGATGACGATCTCAGAAAAAGTCGCGTATTTGAAGGGCCTGACGGACGGCCTGGACCTGGACCTGGAGGGTTCCAAAGAAGGGAAGCTCCTGGTGAAGATCATTGATATCTTGGAAGACCTTGGTCTGGCCGTGGAGGACCTGGAAGTCGAGACCCAGGCCGCTGCCGTGGAGCTGGGGTCCTTGGCTGAGGACGTGGCCGACATGGAGAGCATCCTCTTTGAGGAATGGGACGAGGAGGAGGACGACGAGTTCGACCTGCTGGGCGACGATTTCTTTGAGATCGAGTGCCCCAGCTGCGGCGATGACATCATCATCGACGAGAGCATCCTGGATGTAGGCGAAGTGGTCTGCCCCAACTGCGGGGACAAGTTCTCCCTGGACCTGGTGGACGAGGAGGACGAAGAGGAGACGCAGGCGTGAGCTTGGCGTTTCACAGCAGAGGAACCGTAGGCGGTGTCGGGCGAGGCTCGGCACCGCCTTTGCCATTGTGGTCGAACGAGGAGGGAACACCATGAAACGACTGGGTTTCGGACTGATCTTGACGCTGCTCCTGCTGGCGGGCCTGCCCCTGCCGGCGCTGGCCGTGGAGGAGGACCCCACCTCCGGCACCTGCGGGGACGGGCTGACCTGGCAGCTGGAGCAGGGCGTGCTGACCATCGGCGGCGGGGGGTATATGGACAACTACCGTCCATCCAGCGCCCCCTGGTATCCCCACCGGGCGTCCATCACCGCCATCCACATCCAGGAGGGGGTGGCCTATGTGGGCAGCAATGCCTTCGTCAATGAACTCAACGTCACGGAGCTGTGCCTGCCGGAGAGTTTGACGGACATCGGCACCGACGCCTTCCCCTCCTGCGGCAGCACCAGCCAGGCTCTGCGGCTGACCCTGCCCGGGAGTATGACGGGGCTGGGGACCGGGGCCCTCCGGGGCTGTCTGATGCGGGAGGTGGATCTGCCCAGCTCGCTGACGGAGCTGGGGGCGGAGGTTTTTCGCGGCTGTGTCTTTCTGGAACAGGTGAGCATCCCGGCCAGCGTGGAGAGCATCGGGGATCAGGCCTTTCAGGGCTGCGTCCGCCTGACCCGGGTCACCATCCCGGCCAGCGTCACCCGGATGGGGCAGGACGTATTTCGGGACTGCACGTCGCTCAAGGACATTTATTTTGAGGGCAAGCGGAGCCAGTGGGAGCGGATTGCCCCGACGGACTGCCCCGCTGTGGTCCACTGCCGGGAGGAGGACGTCCCCCTGCGCTTTACCCTGCGCTTCGAGTCCAACGGCAGCCGTTTGGACAGCGAGGAGCGGTCCGTCACCAACGGCCAGCCTTACGGCACCCTCCCCGTTCCCCTCTGGGAGGGATACCGCTTCCAGGGGTGGTACACCGAAATGGAGGGCGGGACGTTGGTGACAGCCGAGACCCTGGTCTCCCTGGAGGCAGACCAGACCCTGTACGCCCGTTGGAAGGAAGGAGAGCCGGAGGAGGTCCGGCAGGGTGTGGAGCGGATCAGCTTCCGCTTCGCCGACAGCGCCGCCGCCTTCGGTTACGGAACGGACCACCGTTTCCCCCTCTCCCGCTTCCAGAGCCTTTACGGGGAGACGGCTTTTGCCGCCTGCGCCCAGACGGTGTCCGGCCCTTGGGGCAGCAGCAGTTTTGGGATGTGCGCGGCGGCGGGGCTTTTGTCCCAAGGGACCCGGGGGCTTACTCCAGGCAGCTTCCGTGCCGGCGCGGTCCTGCCTGGGGACCTCTACCCTGAGGATCGGGGGGACTTGGGCCTGTCCCTGACGGAATGGATCGAGGCCCTTCAGCTGGGCCAGTACGACAGCAGCCTTCAGCGGACCATCCACAGCCGGGAGGGGGACTTGCAAAAACTCACCGCTGCCGTCACCGCCGCCCGGGACGGGGGGACTGCCCCGCCCATCCTGCTCTTCTACGGGCCCCGAGGGGGCCATGCGGTCCTGGGCTATGAGTATCTCAGCGACGGGGAGCCGCGGGTTTTGGTCTACGACCCCGTCGCCCCTATGGAGCAGCGGACGCTGACCCTGCGCGGCGGCGGAGGATGGTACTACAGCGGCACAGGCCAGGACGCCTGGAGCGACGAGGGCGGCACCATCTCCTTCCTGACGGTGCAGGATTACCGCGCCCTCTGGCAGCAGCGGCAGAGTGATGCCGGCCGGGTCCTGCTGTCGGTGGAGAGCCGGGATGCCGTGGTTTGGGACAGCAGCGGGGACGTGGTGGCCACCATCCAAAATGGTCAAGTCCTCAGCAGCCGGGAGGGGATTGCCCCCCTGCGTTACGCGGGACTGCCCCCGGCGGGGACCCTGCCGGGGCGGACCGCCCTTTGGCTTCCCAGCGGGGAGACCTATACCGTGCGCAGCAGCGACGCCCGGACGGCGAAACTCACCGTGGACATGGTCAACGTGGACCAGCAGGCCTCCGTCTCTACCACCGCCTCGAAGGTAAGCATTGCGGTCATGGACCGGAAGGGCTTTTGCGCCGTGGAACTCCCCGGCGGCGGACGGGAGGACTACACCATCACGCTGACCTCTACCTTGCCGGGAGGGCGCCAAGAGGTGAGCCTCCGGGGGAGCACCGGGGAGGAGGAGACCGTTCTGGCCCAGTTTATGGGGCAGTGTTACGCCGACGGGCTGACTTCCAGCGCCGTTTTGGCCCTGGACGGACGGGAAGTCTCCTCCAGTGCCCTCTCCGGCGGAGTGGAGGAGCTGAACGCCGCTCTGGCGGGGAAGCCTGTGGCGCCCAAGCTGCCCTTCCGGGACGTATCGGCCCAAGCGTGGTACCATGACGCCGTGGCCTATGTATATGAGAAAGGCATCATGGCCGGGACGGCCCAGGACCGCTTCTCCCCCAGCGGGACCACCTCCCGGGCCCAGCTGGTCACGATGCTCTGGCGGATGACGGGGTCCCCTGCCGCCCAGGGCGCGGGATTTTCCGACGTGCAGGCCGGCAGCTGGTATGCCCCGGCGGTGGCCTGGGCCAGCGGCGCGGGGGTGGTCAACGGCAAGGGCGCGGGGATCTTTGCCCCCGATGCCCCTGTGACCCGGCAGGAGTTCGCCGCCATCCTCTACCGCTATGCCCAGTATACGGGCTGCGGCACAGCGCAGCAGTCGGAGCTGGATGGGTTCTCCGATGGGGGAGAGGTCAGTCAGTACGCCCGCCAGCCTATGAGTTGGGCTTGTGCCGCGGGGCTCATCAACGGTGTGGGGCAGGGACGCTTGGCCCCCCGGGGACAGACGGACCGGGCTCAGGCAGCGGCGATGCTGATGCGCTTCGTGGAGACGGTGAAGAAGTGATGCGGATCGACAAAAGGTCCCGCCTTCCTGATGGGAGGGTGGGACCTTTTGTGCTGTCTATAACCGGCTACAAGAATCTATACTTTTTTGCAAGGGATTTTGCTAGACAAAGAGGGTGGATACGCCAGGGCTGCAGGTCCTAGCTGCTCCATAAATACGAAAGCGAGAGGGGGGAGCGATATGGCGAGTCCACCGGGCTCTGGGCCTGCCGCTGACGGCACCGGCGGCGGTGGGATGGCAGAGTGACTCTGCGCAGACGGTGTTTGGCAAACCACTGGAAACGGTGGGGTGCAAAGCCAGGGGCTAAGGGGCAGCACGCCCTATGCTCGTTCGGCTGCCGGATCCTTTGCGTCCGATGATGAGCAAAGAAAGGAATAGTCTAATGAATAAAAAGAAGTATTTAGCCAATCGTGTGATTTCCGTTTTGGTGTCACTGGGTATGTGTGCTGGTCTGTTCTGCACCACCGCGTTTGCCTTAGAAGAGGACGGTGTGGTGGAAGAGACCCCTGCCCCCGCTGTACAGGAAAGCGAAGTGCTTCCTGTGCAGGACGGCAGCTTCCTTGAGGAGGCCGCCCAGCAGGAGACGGAGGAGAAAGACGTTTTTGAGGAGCAAGAAGAAGCTGCGCAGGAGGGCATCCTCACACGCTGTGTTTCTGGTGATGAAGAAGGAAGTCTATGCACCTGTAAAAACTTTGATAAAACAGGGAAACACAACCCAGAGTGTTCGCTCTATGTGAAGCCCGAAAAGCCTTCAATGTCTGAGGAGCCCGAAGAAATCGAAGAAGAGGAAGGGACTGCGACGCAGATTCCTGACCCTGAAGCTCCCGGGACAGACGTTCCTGATCCTGGCTCAGGAAAAGCGATAACGCCTGAGCAAGGGAAGGAAGGGAGAGACGGTGTCTATAAGTTCGAGGACGAGAAGAAGGATCTAGTTCTTGAGAATTCCGTCGATATAACTGGGGTAACCGAGTTTTATATCAAGCAGGCTACAGCTACGGTGATTTGGGTGTTGGACCAAGCTCGTTTGGGTGAGAACGATGCAAACAAAGAACAGATTTACAATGCAGCCGGTGTAAATGATCCTTCTATCAAGGATAAGGATTACACGGTTGTAAGTGGAGAGAGTACATTCAAGTTTATTGACTACTTCGATAATGGAGGCAAGGACGACGGGAAAGGCCCTTATGGAAGTACCTCTTTTACTGTGGAGGGTAATATTCTGACGATTGTTGGTAATATCAGCCATGCAACTTTTGTAACGTCAAGCACTGAGAAGCCGGACCCTGAGAACCCGGACCCCGAGAACCCCGGATCTGAGGACCCGACACCGCCCACCACCCCCAACGATAACGGTGGGGGCTCTGGCGGCAGACGTCCTAGTCAGCCTACCAACCCCGTGACCATCCCCGAAGAGGATGTCCCGCTGGCCCAGATCCCGGAAGAGGAGCCTCCTGTGGAGGTGGAGATCACGGAGCCTGAGGTCCCCCTGGCCCACCCCCCCGAGTTCCCCGAAACACAGATCGCTGAGTCTGAGGTCCCCCTGGCTGCGCAGCCTGCCATCCCCACACGCCCAGCAAAGAGCACTTCCTCCATCCCCGATGAGAAGGTGCCCCTGGCGGACGTGCCCAGCACTGGGGATGTGGCCTCTGCCTGGTATGCGCTGACCCTGGCCGCGGCAGCCGGTTTGGCTGCTTTGAAGCTGACAGGAAAGCGTAAGGAGCAGTAATCGCGTTTTTTCTTCGTAAGCAAACAAAAAGTCCCCGAGGGGAAGGTCCAAAACCGTCCCTTCGGGGCATTTTTTACAAAAAAATCGCCCAGGACCTCGAAAAAAGGGCCTGGGTTTTGATATGATAAGGGGGATTACGCAACACACACCCGAGACATAGAACCATGGGAGGTGCGGGAACATCACTGGCATCATTTACGGATACATCCGCGTCAGCAGCCGGGAGCAGAATGAAGACCGACAGATCATCGCTCTGCGTGAGGCGGGGGTCCCAGACAAAAACGTCTATCGCGACAAGCAATCCGGCAAGGACTTCCACCGTCAGCAATACAAAGCCATGCTGCGAAGGCTGCGTAAAGACGACATCCTGTACATCAAAAGCATCGACCGCTTGGGCCGCAACTATACCGAGATCCTGGAACAGTGGCGTCTGCTCACCAAAGAAAAGGGGGTGGATATCGTCGTGCTGGATATGCCCCTGCTGGACACCCGCCGGGGCAAGGACCTCATGGGGACCTTCCTCAGCGACATCGTCTTGCAGCTGCTGTCCTTCGTGGCGGAAAACGAGCGGCTGAACATCCGCCAGCGGCAGGCGGAGGGCATCGCGGCGGCCCGGGCCAGGGGGGTACGGTTCGGCCGGCCTCCCGCGCCCCTGCCGGAGAGCTTCGACCCGGCTTACCGCCGCTGGAAAGCCGGACGCATCACCGGCACGGCGGCGGCCAAGGAGTGCGGGATGCCGCTGTCCACCTTCCGCTACCGGGCGGAACGCTACGAGTCTCCCGACCCGGCCTAAAGGGCCGGGGGAGGGAGGCGGACGGAGGGTGGGACGCAAAGCGGGAGGATTAGCGGGGGTTTACGGGGATGACGACGGTCTCCGCCCCGACGAGGGTCAGGGAGACTTGGCAGATGTCCTCCGCGTCTTGGGTGGAGTTGAGGTAGGTGTAGCTTAGGCGGAGGATGGTATCGGCATAGGTATCCAGGAGCCGCTGGACCTCCTGGGGGTTGAAGCGCGCCATTGACAGGACCTCCTTTCCAGAGGGGCTTCTCTTGTATTACGATTGAGAGGAGGGGATCTTGACAGGGAGACAGAAAATTAGGGAAGAATATTTCTTGCAAAATGGGGAGCATATAGTATACTATAGGTAGGAAAGAAGGGAGCGTGAGCACATGATCGGCGCGACCGCAACAGTGACAGAGATGCAAAACGATTTTGGCCGGTATCTCGATCTGGTGATGAAGGGCCATGAGGTCATCGTGACGAAGAATGGGAAAGAGGTTGGGCGATTCATCCCCAAGGATGCCTCCCCCCTGACGGATTCCCTGCGGGGAATTTTGCGTGGGCATTGGGACCTTGATGAGGCGCGGGACGAGGGGCTGAGAAAGAAATATGAGATTGCTGATTGATGCGAACATCCTGCTGGATGTATTGCAGGACCGGGAACCCTTTGTAAGGGACTCCGCGCGGGTTTGGAAAATGTGTGAGATCGGAGAGGCAGAGTGTTACGGCACAGCGGGTCCAGGCGGCGGGGATCATTACGAGGAATACCCGTGATTTTAAAGAGAGCAGGGTACCCGCATTTACACCAGCGGAATATCTCGCTTGAGTGGTTTCCGAAAACGGTGGAGATACCTCGGCAAAAATCGGGAGGACACAACTGCAAGTGTCCTCCCGATTGCGTTATATTTAGCCAGATTGGAAAAAGGATCATTCACCTTCTGTACTCTTCCAGGAAGGGTCCCTCTTCCATTCTTTATGAATGAAATATAGATGGACCAGTATGGAAAGAGATAGTATAACTTGGAGAAGCGGAAGATTGTCAAAAAATATTTGTGAAAACGAAGAAGAAACCGGGATGAACGGCTGGAAGAAAGAAATGACATTTAGAATGATCAGTACGCTTGCGGACTGAAAACAAAGGGTAAATCGCCTTTTCACGTTTTTCATTGAAGATCCCCTCCCAAAATAGAATCCGTTTTGCGCCTGCTCTGAGCGTTTCCTTGTTCAAAGAGCTGCCGAGGCAGAGGCTCTGTATATTAGCCGCAGCCCGAACGAGACGGCGAGGGAAATCAGGTATGGACCCAGGAGGAACATACGAAAATCAGAATGCTGTGTGCCTGTGACTGCACCCACCTGTACCCAATACAGCGCCAGAGAGATCAGAACACCGGCGCACTCACTGAGCAGGCAGAGGTCATAGGTTTTTTCCCGCACCATGGTGATGAGTGCCGTGAGGAGTCCTGCGGTCAGTACCACACAGAGAAGTGCGATGATACTGCGAAGGATGTGATACTGTTGAGGGGTGATTAGGACAAGCGAGGCGGTCTGAATGGACAGGATCAGGACGAAAAGCCCGTATCGTGTGCTCGAAAAAACGGTGTTCAGACGGCTCCGCTTGGCGCGGCTCCCCGCAGAGAAAGCCAGTGCGAAGAGCAGGACCATCACACAGAGATAGCAGCAGCGGAGGATGTAAGATTGCCGGTAGGTTTGTGGGAAACCTAAAATTTGCAGGCCGTTGTACTGGGGAACGAAGAGGGCATAAATCAGGCTGCCAACCGTGAAAAAGAGCATGGCTAAGGCAATGATCCGCAGAATGGCGGCGGTGGATGGTTTCATGGCGAGCACCTTCTTACCCTGGATATGTCGTCGCAAGGACCATCTGCATGGTAAGACCTCCTATTGACTGCTTTTTACTGAAAGCAGGTATTTTGTTTAGTTTAACACATCATTCAGCGTAAGTCTATAGTACAAAGCTGTGAAATGCAAAAAACAGGAAAAAGGACGGCGGGGACCGTCCTTTTTTGGGTAATTTGCATCAATTTTCCTCCACCAGGGATTTCCGCCAAACCCCCGACCGCTCATAGAGATACCCCAGCGGCACAGAGGACGCCGGCGCGATGGCGCAGGCCCAGAAGATGCCCACCAACCCGAAATAGTGGTTGAAGAGCAGCGCCAGCACCACCCGCACGATGATGCAGTTGAGCAGGCTGGACCCCAGGGCGAAGAGGGTATTCCCCGCCCCCAGGGGCAGGGCGTTGTAGACCATGAAGCTGGCGTAGAAGATCTGTCCCAGGATTTCAATCCGCAGGTTTTGCAGTCCGATCTCCAGGGTGAGGGCGTCCGGGTGAAAGACCGAGAGCAGCTGCGGAGCGAAAAATTCCACCAGCAGGATGATGAGCGCCGTCACCCCCAGGGACAGGCGCATGGCGATATGCACCACCCGGCTGGCCCGGTCATACTTCTTGGCCCCCAGACACTGGGCCACCATGGTGGTGGCGGCGTTGTAGACCGCCACGGTGAACATCAGCGCCACGTCCTTGATCTTGGCGCAGATGCCGCTGGCGGCGGAGGCCTCCAGGCCGTAGTCGTTGATGAGGAAGGTCATCGCCAGCCAGGACAGGCCCACCACCGTCATCTGGATGGCGCAGGGGATGCCCAGCTTGAGCATTTGCAGGAGTTTATCCTTTTGGATGAAGAGCTTGGTCAGCCGCAGGCCGAAAAGGTCTTCCTGCCGCAGCACATAGACCAGACACACCAGCAGGCTCAGCAGCTGAGAGAGCACCGTGGCCAGGGCCGCGCCCTGCACGCCCCAGTTCAATCCCCACATAAAGAGGAGGTCCAGGACGATGTTGCACCCGGCGGTGAGGGCGACGCAGTAAAAGGGCTGCTTGGAATTGCCCACCGCCCGGAGCATGGAGGACAGGGCGTTATAGCCAAAGATCGGCACCAGTCCCAGGGCGCAGAGCTGCAGATAGGCCGTGGCTTCCTCCAGGGCCGGGGCGTGGAGGCCCACCAGGATGGGGCGGCTGAGCAGGAAGAGGACCACTGTCATCACCGCCCCCGCCAGCACCGCCAGGGTGAAGAGGGAGACGTTGGTTTTTTTCCGGTTCTCGTGGTCCTTCCCGCCGAAATACTGGCCCATCAGGATATTGCCGCCGGTGGTGATGCCCATGATGATCTGGGTCAGGACCACCATGACCTGGCTGGAGTTGTTGATGGCAGACAGGCCGCTGTCCCCGATGACCCACCCGGCGATGATGAGGTCGGCGATGGAGTAGGCCGACTGGAGCAGGGAGGAGAACACCACCGGAGCGGCGTAGATGAGTAGTTTTTTCCAGATGACGCCTTCCGTCAGGTCCATTTGCTTCATGGGGGGCCTCCTTGGGGTGTTTAGGAAAAGAGCCCCGCCGGGGGGCTCTTCTTCGTTGGATGGGATTTTGGGGTGTGGGATTCCCAGTCTGATGTTATTTTACCAGATTGTTCGGGGATTTGCAATCGAAATACTGCCGCGCATCACCCTGCCGCAGGTTTTCCCTGCTCGAAACTTCATCAAATCTTAAAGACTTTCCCTATTTCATCTTAAAGCCTATCTGCGGTATAATAGGGACACACGAGAGGGGGAGAGAGATGTATAACATCCTGATCTGCGACGATGAGCGGGACATCGTCAATGCGTTGAAACTCTATCTGGCCGACCCGAACTACACCTTCTTTGAAGCCTACACCGGCCAGCAGGCTCTGGATATCATGGAGGATCATGACATCCATCTGATTCTGATGGATATCATGATGCCCGAACTGGACGGCATCTCCGCCATGACCCGCATCCGAGCCGTGAGCAACATCCCTGTGATCCTGCTCACCGCCAAGAGTGAGGACACCGATAAGATCTTGGGCCTCAATGTGGGGGCGGACGACTATATCACAAAACCCTTCAACCCCGTGGAGGTGGCTGCCCGGGTCCGCTCCCAGCTGCGGCGTTACTTCCAGCTGGGCGGCGGGACCATCCACAGCGATGTGTATCGGGTGGGCGGCATTGAGCTGGATGACCAGAGCAAGAGCGTTACCTTAGACGGGGAGCCCATCGCCCTGACCCCCAAAGAATACGAGATCTTGAAACTGCTCATGAGCAGTCCAGGCAAGGTATATTCTCCCAAAGAGATCTACCGCATGGTCTGGAAAGAACGGCCCTATGGCAGTGACAACACCGTGGCGGTCCACATCCGCCACCTGCGGGAGAAGATTGAGATCGACCCGGCGGAACCCCGGTACCTGAAGGTGGTCTTTGGGCAGGGCTACAAGCTGGAGAAAGGACGGTAAACGATGCAACGATTTTTACGTACAGTCCCAGGGAAGACCACGCTCTTCCTGGCAACGATTCTGTCCCTGTGCCTGACGGCGGGCTGTATCCTTGGCGTCTTCGCCATGGCGAGTTTGGATTTTTATACCACGCCCCGAGAGGAGATCCAAAACGACTACCTGCGCCAAGCGGTGTGCAACGATGCCTATGATCTGGTCAGAACCGCTGCTTGGCACGACCAGATGGAGCCGGACAGCCGCTATCTCCCCAAGCAGGATACACTCCTGCACTATGTCATCCTCAATGCGGACGGGGAGGAGATCGCCCGGGCAGGAACCCCCCGGGGGGATGTGGCGGACTATCCCTTCTGTTATCATTATGGAGTCAACGCTTCCAACGGCGCGACCAGATACTTCGGTGATGGGACCCTGGAAGGGGAGACGCTCAGTGAGGGATTCCAGGAAGAGCTGAGGGAAAACAATATGAAGTGGTACACCTTCTGCGCTTACCTGGACGAGGACGTGATCGCCAGCGGAGCGTATGACCAGTGGAGCAGGCTCGTGGATTTGGCCTACTCCAACCGTTACAGCGTCATCGTTCTGGGCGTGGTCTTTGGGGTGCTGAGCATCTTTGGCTTCGTGGCTTTGATGTGCGTGTCCGGCCGCCGGCCGGAGGTGGAGACCCTGGTCCCGGGCCCCATGAACTGGATCCCCTCGGATTTGATCGTGCTGGGCGGGATTGGCATCCTGGGCTGCGGGGCGGTGGCTGTCAGCAACATATATTATTACTATGACGAGGTCCTCCTGCTCCTTCTGGTCCTGGGGACGCTGACGGCGGCGGCCCTGTTCCTGGGGCTGTGTATGAGTGTGGCCTGCCGCATCAAGCAGCGCAGCCTCCTGCGCAACACAGTGACTTGGTGGGCCTGCAAACTCTGCTGGCGGGCAATGAAAGCCCTGTGGCGGGGGAGCCGCCGTTTCGTTCGCTGGATCGTAGAGACCGGACGAAAGCTGCCTCTGGTCTGGCGGACCTGCGCGGTATTTCTGGGGATCTGCTTTTTGGAGCTCCTGGCCATGGCGGCCAACGGCAGCTATCTGGACATCTACCTGAGCTTCTGGTTCGTGGAACACCTGATCCTGGCCGGGGTGCTGATCGGAGCGGCCCTGGCCCTGCGGGAGCTGAAAGCCGGGGGGGAAGCCCTGGCGGCGGGGGACCTGAGCTATCAGGTGGACACCCGCCGGATGTATTGGGACTTCAAGCGCCACGGGGAGAACCTCAACAGCATCGCCGACGGCATGACCCACGCCGTGGAGCAGCGGATGAAGAGCGAGCGGATGAAGACAGAGCTCATCACCAACGTCTCCCACGACATCAAGACTCCCCTGACCTCCATCATCAACTATGCCGACCTCATTGGCAGGGAGAAGAGCGACAACCCCAAGATCGCCGAGTACGCTGAGGTCCTGGGCCGGCAGTCGGACCGGCTGAAGCGGCTCATTGAGGACTTGGTGGAGGCATCCAAGGCGTCCACAGGGAATTTGGAGGTGCTGCTGGCCCCCTGCGAGGCGGAGAACTTCCTGGTGCAGATCGCGGGGGAGTACGAGAAAAAACTGGCCGACGCAGGCTTAGAGCTGATCACCAAGATCCCGGAGCAGCAGGCTCTGTGGGTCATGGCCGACGGGCGGCGGATGCTGCGGGTTTTTGACAACCTGATGAACAACATCTGCAAGTATGCCCAGCGGGGGACCCGGGTCTATCTCACCCTGGAGGAACGGGAGAGGATGGCGCAGATCACCTTCCGCAACACCTCCCGGGCTCCGCTGAACCTCAGCGCCGAGGAGCTGATGGAGCGTTTCGTCCAGGGGGATGCCTCCCGCAGCGGGGATGGCAATGGGTTAGGATTGTCCATTGCCCGCAGTCTCACGGAGCTGCAGAACGGCAGCTTCCAGCTGGATGTGGATGGGGATCTATTTAAGGTGACGCTGCGCTTCCCGCTGCTGGATGACGGCAGGGATGAATAAATGGTTTACAAGCGTGGGATAATTATGGTACAATCCAGCGTGACCTTGAGGCTGTGATTGACTATATCGCCTTGTGGATGAGAAAACGAAGACCGTATATGTCATGCGCCTGTTCCATGGCAGGCAGGATTACGAGAAGTTGATTTGAACCAAAGATAAAGCACGCGCGGGCCCCGGAGAACAGGGTCCGCGCGTGCTCTTTGCGCTCAGTCTTGGGGAACCTCCTCGGGCGCGGAGAGGATTTCCTCCTCATCAGTGTCCGCATCGGTACGATGGACGATGGGCTCCTCGCCCAGGTCCTCCATGTCTATGGAGAAAAAGCCGTCCTCCTCCGGGACCTCCAACTGGTCTGAGATGTCCTGAATGGTCTCTTCGATCTCCTTGCGGTGGCGGTAAGCGGCGATGCCGCCCAGCGCCGCCGTGACGGCGCCGAAGACGAACAGCCCGCCAAAGCCAAAGCGTTTTGCCATAGTATCTGCCTCCTGGTCAGTGGTATAGTCACCGCAGTTGAAAAGAATCAAGCGTGGCGTTTCTGACTAGGGGCATTATACTCTCTTTTGGGGCGCGGGTCAATTCTCAATCTTCAGGTCCAATACGCTGCCCCACCGCGTCGCGGCATCCTGGGCCGTGGAGTTTGAGAAACGTTCCCCATCCAGCCACCGGGCGCCGGGGGCGAAGGCATGGAGGTTCGTCGCGCTGGAGCCCAGACCGCTGCCGCCGGAGGTGCAAAAGCCCCCGCCTGTGGGGACCTCTGCCGCTTGCTTAGTCATCCAAATATTCCCGTTCCAAAAGGGCTTCGCTCCGTCGGGTCAGCTCGTACCCGTACTCATACAGGCCCCGGTAAATACGGGGGATTTTCTTGAGACGGAAGTTCATATCTTCCAGGTCGAAGGCCGCCAGGTCCAGCTCGTCCAGACCCAGCCAGTCGCAGTAGTCCTGATACGCCGGACCTTTTTTCGTGCGGAACGCGTCTGCGATCTGCGTCAAGCCCCCCGGTCCGCCGCAGTCTTCCAGGATTCCATAGCCGGCCCCCTCCAAGACCCGCGGGAGCATCCGGCCCGGAAGGGTTTTATCTATGGTCACGGCCTCCAGGGTGAGCTGGACCTCCCAGCCGTCTCCATAGTCATACTCCAAGTACAGGCGCTCCCCAGGCTGGCCGTAGAGGACGGCTTTCATTTTCTGGGACGCCGCGTCAAACTGCTTGATCTCCCCTTCGCTGCTGAGCGGGGAGGACGGGTCTTCTACCGCAAAACGCCAGACGTGATCCGATAAGGTCAGGATGGCTGCGCAGTCCTCCTGGGCCTTTTGGAAGGTGGCGAAATTGTCTTGGATCGGAACCGTCAGACAAAACAGGTGGTTGGCGCGCATCTCGTACAGGGTCATGACGATGTAGCCAAGCTGGGCCATGGTGATGTTCCCCGGTACCTGAAACCTGCGCCAGATTGCTGGCGTGTAGGACTGGAGCTCCGAATAGAATTGATAGATTGGGTATGATGCCACGGACAATCACTCCTTGCTGTTTTCTTTGCCAGTTCAGGATGAATCCCTTCCTGCCCGTATTTTAGCACAATCGCGGCGGGATTTCCACTATGATTTTTCATGGTTTGACGGGAAACGACGGGATTTTACAACATCTGCCGCCTTGACATCCCGGGCGATTCACAGTAAAATCATAGAAGGACCGAACAAACATTCGAGTGTCCCGGGCTGCGGGGACACTGGGGAGCCCAAGGGGGAGGGAGTATGAACAAGACCTATATTGCCATCGACCTGAAATCCTTCTATGCCTCCGTGGAGTGCCGGGAGCGGGGCCTGGACCCGATGACCACCCACCTGGTGGTGGCCGACCTGAGCCGGACGGAAAAGACCATCTGTCTGGCGGTCTCCCCGGCCCTGAAAGCCTACGGCGTTCCAGGCCGGCCCCGGCTGTTCGAGGTGGTCCAGCGGGTGAAGGCGATCAACCGGGAGCGGCAGGGCAAAGCGCCGGGGGGCGTGCTGCGGGGCGCTTCCTGGGATGACAGAACGCTGCAGACGGACCCGGAGCTGGCCCTGGACTACATCGTGGCGCCGCCCCAAATGGCCCGCTATATGGCCTGCAGCGGGGAGATCTATAACATTTATCTGCACTATGTAGCGCCGGAGGACCTCCACGTCTATTCCATCGACGAGGTGTTCCTGGACGCCACCAGCTACCTGAAACTCTACCAATGCTCCGCCCACACCCTGGCCCGGCGGATGATTGCCCATGTGTTCCGGGAGACGGGGATCACCGCCACGGCGGGCATCGGACCGAACCTCTATCTGGCCAAGGTGGCCATGGATATCTATGCAAAACGCATCCCCCCGGGGAAGGACGGCGAGCGGATCGCCCAGCTGGATGAACTCAGCTACCGCCGACTGCTCTGGGACCATCAGCCCCTGACGGACTTTTGGCGGGTGGGCCGCAATTACGCCAAGACCCTGCACCGCAACGGGCTGTATACCATGGGGGACGTGGCCCGCTGCTCCATCGGAGGGCAGGGGGATGCCTACAACGAGGCGCTGCTCTACCGGCTCTTCGGCGTCAACGCCGAGCTGCTCATCGACCACGCCTGGGGTTGGGAACCCTGTACCATCGCCCAGATCAAGGCGTATCAGCCCAAGTCCAACAGCATCGGGAGCGGCCAAGTCCTGCAATCCCCCTACCCCTACGAGAAAGCCAGACTCATTGTGCGGGAGATGACGGAGCTGCTGGCGCTGGATCTGGTGGACAAGGAGCTGATTACAGACCGAGTGGTCTTGACCCTGGGTTACGACCGGGAAAATTTGACCGGAGCCTCCAGCTATCCGGGAGAAGTCAGCAAGGATTTTTATGGGCGGGCGGTCCCGAAGCACGCCCACGGGACGGCGCGGCTGGAACAGCCCACCGCCTCCACGAAGGAGATCATGGAGGCGGTGATGGCACTGTTTGAACGGATTACCGACCCGAGGCTCCTGGTCCGGCGGGTCTATCTCACGGCGGAACAGGTGGTCCCGGCGGGGACGGGGTCCCGGACCGCGCCGGAAGAGCAGCTGGACCTGTTCACGGATCACGCCGCCTTGGCACGGCAGCAGGCCGAGAAGGCGGCTGCCCTGGCCCAGGAGCAGCGGCTGCAGCGGACCATGCTGGAGATCAAGAAACGTTTTGGAAAGAACGCCATCCTCAAGGGCATGAACCTCCTGGAGGGGGCCACCACCAAGGAACGAAACGGACAAGTGGGAGGACATCGCGCATGAGTGGACGATACGACGATATGCTCTTCCTGCCCCATCCCGACCCCAAGACCCATCCCCGGATGTCCCCCCAGGACCGGGCGGCGCAGTTTTCTCCCTTTGCCGCGCTGACCGGGCATTCCGCCGTCCTCCGGGAGGCCGCCCGGCAGACCCAGGAGCGGCTGCAGCTGGACGAGTACCAGGAGGATGCCTTATCCCGGAAACTCTCCCTTCTGCTGGAGCATTTGGAGGAGGAGCCGGAAGTCCAGCTCTCCTACTTCAAGGAGGATGCCCGGAAGGCAGGCGGGGAATATGTGAAGCGGGAGGGACGGGTGAAGAAAATTGACCTCTATGGGCGGGTGCTGGTAATGGAAGATGGGACGAAGGTCCCGCTGGATGATTTATTTAGATTGGATGGGGCGTTGTTCACGGAATGACGCCCCGTTTCCATGCCCCCAGGGGTCTGGTGGACCGCACTACTTTTTGAAGCGCAGGATGCCGTCCTGTACATGGATGTTGCAGTCCTCTTCGATGGTTGTGATCTCTTCCTTGAAGCGGCCGATCTGGACGTCCAGGCAGGGATACAGCTTCTCGCAGCGGATGATCCCCTTGCTTTTCTTATCCAGGGCCTTGTTGGCGATGCCCAGCTCTGTTTTCAGCACCTCCTGCCGTTCGATGTAGAGCTTGCGCTGTTCCAGGAGTTTTTCCAGCACCGACTGCTCGTGGTCTGAGATCCGCCGCCCCAATTTTTTCAGCTTGGTGATGTGCTCCCACAGCACCTCCAGGATGGGACCGATCTCCAGCAGCTCTGCCCGGACCCGTTCCCAGGATTCCGGGATGTGCGGGGGATAGCCCACGGAGAGTTTGCTTCGCCCTCCGGCTATGTTGCCGATGCGCAGACACAGGACGCTTTCGCCCGCGTGGATCTCGCTGTCCGCGATCATCCCCCGCCCGCCCATGGCATACACGGTGCCGCCGCAGCGGATGACGCAGTTGGTGATGGTCTCGCCGATCACGCTGGTCTCGGCAAAGACCTCGGCATATTCCAGCACAGGGGATTGGACCTGACGGGCCGACATCAGGAAGGTCTGGCCGTCTGTGCCATAGACCCCCTGCTGTACCCGGATGGTCCCGCCGGTGGAGGTTACCCGGGCCTGCCCCATTTTCCCGTTGATGATGATGTCGCCGGATGCCTCCACGACCACCCCGCCGTCTACGTTCCCGCCGATGTAGAGGTTGCCGGAGATTTGGAGGGTGCCCTGGAATTGTTCCACATCGCCGTCGATGATCTTCTGTTCCTGGATGCAGAACCGGTCGTCTTCGATGTACAAGATCCCGTCCACGCCGGCGGTAAGGGCCCGTCCGCCCCGGTCGATGATGGTGTTTTTTCCTTTCGGGACGTAGGCGCTGACGACGGGAGGGCTGGGGAGGGTCTGTCCTGCCACGTCCATGCCGTCGAGCCCTTCCTTTGGGGGGCGTATGATACAGATGACGGTCCCTTTCCGAATAGGCTGGACCTGACTGTCGGGGCCGAAATCCACTTCGCTTCCGTCCCGTATTTCCGTGTGCATATTCGTGCGCCGCTGGAAGAGTTCGGTCAATTTGCCGTCCTCTCCGGGCCGGGGCGGCTTTCCCCGGGCCACGGGGAATATGTGGAGGTAGCCAAGGGCGAACTCCCCAGGGATCTCGTCCTGCAAAACACCGTAGGTGATGCCCTCATAGTGCAGGTCCTCCAGGAAGGTTTCCAGGGTGATCGCCTCTCCGTTGTTTTCCGGCGGGAGCAGGCAGGCATAGGCGGACATCCGGTCTGCGGACAGGAAAAACCGGGCCTCAGCTTTCAGGGGCTGCCACTCGCCCTCCAGCACTTGCTTCCGGCGGGCCTTACAGGATTCCTTCAGGACACGGAGAAACGCGTCCACAGTTTTGCTGTCGTCTGGATAGCGCGCCTTGACCTCTTCGGCGGTTTCATCCAGTTCTGAGAACATTTTCCGGTAAGGAGTGGAATGAAATGCGTTCCTCTCCTGCCCGCCCCGTTCTTTGGGAACAAAACGATCAAAGATCGGCATTTACATCTCCTGCCCTTTCTCAACATTCGTATGAAAAGCTGCTTTCAGCAGGCCAAAACAGCCTGCTTCCGATCCCCTAGTGATTCTTGATTTCATTGTATCATGCCCTGGGAGATTTATCAAGTGGTATCCTGTTGGGGCGTGGGCTGCATGGGAGGAGGATGAGATCCAACGCGCTGCCGCGCAGGGAAGTTCCTTGCGCGGCAGCGCGTTTTGTAATGTCCCGGGATGGGGAGGCGGGATGTAAGGCGGTGCGGGGGTTCCGGGAGGGGTCTTAAAAGGCTATAAAAAGGCGAATGATTTGTGCAATTATTTGAAATGGACGCCAACTTTCTTGTATGTTATCATTCAAATAGAACAAAAATAAAGTACTTTGTGTTCTGAGTTTACGGAGAGCTTAAGAATGTCTGAGAGGACAGGACGGGCTTTGGTATGGAGAGGAGGAAATGAGATGGGGAATATTCGCTTCGATTTTCAGGGCTGCAGCGTTGTCATCACCGGCGGCGCCTCTGGGATCGGTCAGGCAGCGGCGCTGGAGTTTGCCAAGGCGGGGGCTGATGTGGCCGTGCTGGACCGGGATACAGCGGAGGAGACCCTGGAAAAAGCGGCCGGCCTTCCAGGCCGCGTCCAAGGCTACCGGGCCGATGTGAGCAAGGGCGCTGAGGTGGAGCGCGCGGCGGCCCAGATCCTGGAGGCGTTTCAGAACAAGGTGGATATCCTGTTCTGCAACGCGGGCGTGGGACAGGCGGTGGAGACTCGGGGCTCCTGTGAAATGGCGCCGGATGAAGAGTGGCTTCGCCTCTATGATATCAACACCGTTGGGGTCATACGGACCACCCGGGCCTTTCTTCCGGCCATGAAGGCGAGGAAATTTGGAAAGATCGTTATGACGGCCAGTACGGCGGCCTATCGGCCGGACCCGGTCAAACCCGTCTACTGCGTGACGAAGCTGGCGGTGATTCAATACGCCCTGTGCTTGGCGAAGGAGATGGGACCCTATGGCATCAACGTCAATGTGCTGAACCCAAGTCTGGTCTATACCCCGATCTACTCCAAGGGGACGGCCCTTGCCTTGAAGCAACTCTATCCCGACCAATTCCAGGATTGCAGCACAGGGGAGGAGATCTTGCAGCGCATGAGTGAGAGCCGGTCCGTGTTCCGAAGGACCCAGACGCCGGAGGATTGTGCCTGCGCGGCAGCGTTTCTATGCGCGGAGGAAGCCAAGGAGATCACCGGACAGATTTTGAATGTGGACTCCGGAAATGTCATGAAGGTATAGCCCCGGAGTTTGACAAAGCCTTCCCGAACAGGGGAGAGAAACCAAAAGGAGGATTCCCTATGAGTACCAATTCAACCATTACCTCGGTCTTGATCTTGGGGTACATCGCGGTCATCGTGCTTCTTGCGCTGGGCTTAGAGTTCGTGTCAAGAAGAAAACGAGAAAACACCACCACCCAGGAGTACACCACCGCGAAAGGAAAGCTGGGTCTGTGGACGACCTTTGGGCTGATGGTGGGCAACGTGGTAGGCGGTGCATACATGGTGGGCAATGTCTCCGCCATCTATGAGCACGGCGTTTCCTGGCTGTGGACCTATTATGCCTACTGGATCGGCTGGACGGCCATGCTGCTCTACATCCCCTTCTTCCGTTCGGCGGCGTATAAGTACGGCGCGGCATCGCTGGGGGAGGCGTTCAAGGCTTTCTTCAGCCCCCGGATTCAGCTTTGCGTGTCCCTGATGATTTTGCTGGCCTTTATGGGCGGACTGGCGGCTGGCGTCAATATCCTGGCCGGGATCTTAACGCCTCTGCTGGGGATCAGCCGGGGGGCGGTGGCAGGGATCGTCATCGTGCTCTTCACCGGCATCGCGCTGCTGGGGGGGATGAAAGGCATCGCCCGGGTCAACCTGGTACACACGATTATGATGGTGGTATCCTTCATTACCATCCTGATCTGCTGCCTGTCTGCCTTGGACGGAGGGTACGGCAAGGTGGTCAGCACCTTGGACCCCTCGGTGTTTTCCCTGTTCCATGGGGAGCGCTCCATGGGCTTCATCCTCGGCACGCTGCTGGTCCAGCCCTTCTGCTGTGTGGTCAGCGCCTTCTCCGTGGTGGGCACCATGGGCGCGAAGACCACAAAGGTGGCCTACAAGGCTCAGACCATGCTGTCGATCTGGGTGCTGATCTTCTTCCTTTCTCTGACCATAATTGCCACCTGCGGGATGTATCTCTGGCCGGAGCTGGAGCCCGGAAGCGCCTGGTACAGCATCGCCGCCAATTTTGGCCCTGTGGTTGCGGCCCTGGCCAGCTGCGGCGTCCTGGCCTCCTCCCTGTCCACCTATCCCGGGATGATTATGATGATCAGCAGCAATCTGGTCAACGAAATCTATCCCGTTGTGGCAAAGCGGGAGATCGATGAGAAGAATAAGCTCAAAGTGGTGCGCGTCCTGATCATTTTCTCCGGGATCTTTTTCAACCTGCTGGGGCTCTTCTCCTCGGATATCGTCTCCATCGTCACCAACGCATACACCGTGTGGGCCTGCTGCGGCCTTTGCCTGACCTTCTTCCTGCTCTGGAAGCGGCCGGACGAGAAGAGTATGTTCCTTGCCATGATGGTGGGGATCGCGATTTGCGCCGTGTGGGTGGCTGCGGGCTTCGTCCTGGACGGCAGTCTCTTTGGCATCCCCATCGCGTATGCCGGCGGCGGCGGGACTGTCCTGGCTCTGGTGCTCGCCACCCTGGTGGGCACCAAGCGGGGTCCCTCGGAGAATTATAGGAAGTACCAGGAGGCGAAGGCGGAGATGAAAGCGGCCATCGCGGAAGGCAAAGCGGAGTAAGCAGAACGGCAACGATGCAAACCGCCTTTTGCAGATCACCCTGTCCTGGGGGGTCTGCAAAAGGCAAAGGGGGAATGAAGCAATGAGAATGGTGAATACCGCAATGGGTCCCGTTCCGGCGGACCAGCTGGGCGAGACCATGATCCATGAGCACATTTGCTGTGCTGACTGGTCCATGCGGATGAATTTAGGGACACAGTTTTTTTCCTTTGACACGGTGGTGACCCAAGCCGTCCGGTGTCTCAAGGCCGCTAAGGAGGCCGGCGTGGATACCATCTGCGACGGGACGCCCATCAACCTGGGCCGGGATATCCGCCTGATCCGCGCGGTGGCCGAGCGGGTCCCGGTACACATCATCCCTTCCAGCGGGTTTTACCACCAGGAGGAGCCTTGGCTGGCATTTCAAGACCCGGAACGGGTCTATGCGTGGCTGCACCATGAGACCCAGCACGGGATCGCCGGGACCGGGATCAAGCCCGGGATCATGAAGGCGGCTACGGAGCATTTGGGGATCACGCCGACCATGACGAAGACGCTGACGGCGGTGGGCCGGGCGGCGGCGGAAGTGGATCTGCCGATTTTCTGCCACCACGCGGTGGGGGATGGCACCGGACCGAAGCTGGTGGAGCTGTTTGCCTCCTGCGGGGTGGCCCCGGAGCGGGTGACCATCGGCCACTGCAGCGACTCGAATGATATGGCCTATCTTCACGAAGTCCTGGCCACCGGCTGCTATATCGGCATGGACCGCCTGGCATACTATGCCACGAGAAACTCCCTGGAAAACATCGCGAAAAACATCGCCAAGCTGATCGAGGACGGGTATCAGGACCGAATCCTGCTGGGCCACGATTGGGGGACGTATTTTGGCTGGTGGGAGGACTGGGAGACCTTCCGGGAGGATTTCGTCTACCAGCGCAACCCCAAGGTCAGCCAGGAGAGCTATGCCCTGATCAACAAGACCTTCGTGCCCATCCTGGAGGCGGCCGGGGTGGAGAAGCTGGTGATCAACGAAATGCTCCGGGAGAATCCGAAACGGTTCTTTGCCTGAGAGAAGGGCAGGATGTGGACAAGCTTGGCAGAACAGGCGGGAGATCCGCAGGTTGGAAATCAGTGACAGGACAGGTGGCGTAACGCATGGCAGAAAATAGGATGAAAGCGGTTGTAAAGGTGAAACCGCAGGTGGGCGCGGCGCTCTTGGAGGTGCCGGTGCCGAAAATCAACGAGGAAGAAGTGCTGGTCAAGGTGATGGCGGCGGGGTTGTGCGGGAGCGATGTCCACACATATTTGTGGGAGGAGTCTATGCGCTACAAGGAAGCGTTCCTCCCCATGATCCTGGGCCATGAATTTTCCGGGCAGGTGGTGCAGGTGGGAAAACAGGTCAAGACCGTAAAGGTGGGCGACCGCATTTTGGCCAAGCCGACCCATGCCTGCGGGCGCTGTTGGTTTTGCCGCAACCACCAGCCGATGAACTGCACCGCGCGCTCCACCAGCGGCACCACAAAGGACGGGGCTTTGGCGGAATACTGCGCGATTTACGAGGACCAAGTCGTGCCCATGCCGGAGACGATGACTTGGGAGCAGGGGGCGATTCTGGAACCCCTGGGCGTTGGGGCCAACTGCGCCATTCGCTCCGGCCTGGGCTATGGGGACTTCGTTGTGATTTCCGGCCCCGGTCCCATCGGGCTGACAGCACTGCTGGCGGCCAGGAGCCTTGGCGCGGGGAAGATCGCGGTCTTTGGCACCGCCCGGGACCAGAAGCGCCTGGCGCTGGCCCGGGAGCTGGGCGCCGACTATACCTTCATGAGCGATCAGTGTGAGATCGTGGAGGAGATCCGTGCCCTGACGAATGGGCAGGGCGCGGATGTGGCCCTGGAGTGCGTTGGACGCTCGGAGCTTTTGCAGACGGATCTTCGCTTGGTCCGGCGGTTCGGTACGGTGTGCTGTGCCGGCATCTATGCCACACCGGCGACGTTCGATTTGGACGGGCTGGTGCGGGCCTCCAAACGGGTGATCGGCGCATATGGCGGGTATTCCTTTGAGCGTTCGGTGGAGTGGATCACCAGCAACAGTGAGCTGGCGGCGAAGGCGACTAAGATCATCTCCCACCGCAGCTCCTTGCTGGAGTTTGAGGATGCCATCCAGCGGGCCCGCCGTCAGGAGAATGTGAAAGAAATTTTTACGAGATTTCACTGAATGAGGTCCTCTGTGTGGGAGGACAGAAAGGTGTGAGACGATGACGAAGTTGACGGGAGGCCGGCTGGTGGCCAAACAGCTGAAGCGGGAAGGGGTGGAATGCGTGTTCGCCCTGTCCGGCGGCCACATCATGGATATCATTTACGGCTGCCGGGAAGAGGGGATTCAGGTCTACATGGTGCGCCATGAGGACACGGCTGGGTTTGCGGCAGATGCCTATGCCAGAGTGAGCGGCAAGCCTGGGGTGCTCATTACCACGGCGGGACCGGGGGTCACCAATGCGGCAACGGCCATGGGGGAGGCCAAGGACGCCTGTACCCCCGTGATACATATTGGCGGCGGCGCGTCTATGGCGACCTTTGACAGCGGGACCTGCCAGGATATCAACACGCTGGACTGCATGAAAGCGGTGTGCAAGGAGGCCAAGCGGTGCCTTTCCGCCCAGCGGCTTCCGAACTATGTCTCCAAAGCATTTCGGGTGGCGGTGTCTGGGACGCCGGGACCGGTTTATCTGGAGATCCCCATGAATGTTGTGGAGGATACCCTGGATGAGGCGTCGGTGAGCGTTCCCCAGAAAGCCCGCACCGTCTGCGACATTTACGGGGACCCGGCGTACATTCAAAAGGGCGCGGAGCTCCTAGCTCACGCCAAGCGGCCTGTTATGATCGTGGGAGAGGCGGCGCGGTACTCGGCCAACCACGGAGAGTTTGTGGCGAAGCTGGCGGATTATTTGAAGATGCCGGTGTTTACCACGTCCATGCCCTACGTTCGCGGGCTGTTTGCCGATGAAGAGAACCATGAGCTGTTCCTCCTGGGGGAAGCCGCGGCGGCGGAAGCGGATGTGATATTGGAGCTGGGGGTGTACAATCACAACCATCTCAACCGGGGGCAGGGACCGCTGCTGCACAGTCAGGCCAAGGTGATCCAAATTCACGAGGACCGCGCCATGATCGGCTTTAACCGGGATGCGGAGGTTGGGATTGTTGCCTCCTGCGGCGTGGGAGCCATGCAGCTTTATCAAGTGATCGAGGGGTTGGTCCCCGCCCGGAAGGACGAGGCTTGGGTGGAACGGGCCAGGGCACTGACGGCGGCGGCCATGCAGCCCTTTACGGCGTCTCGAACCGACGAGGAGACGGAGCCGATGCACATTGGCCGCATGACCTGGGAGGTGCATCAATGGCTGAACAAGAATGGCAGGGATTGGCATATCATTTGCGACGGCGGGGATGCCGCCCAGTGGACGCAGTACAATCATGTGGCCCATTATCCCGGGCAGATGCTCCGCTTTGGGATCAACGGCACCATCGGCATGGGCTTCGGCTTTGCTCTGGGTGCCTGGGCGGCGGATGGGAAGCCGGCGATGCTGGTGACAGGGGACGGGAGCTTTGGTTTCCACGCCATGGAGTTTGAGACCCTGCTTCGCTATCAGGTTCCGATGATCTGCGTCATTGCCAACGACTCTGCCTGGGGGATGATCAAGCTCTCCCAGGAGCTGAAATTCCCAGAGTATCTGAGCCAGCATGGACATCATCCCATCAATCTCCTGCCCCATATGTTCCCCTATGAGAAGATGAGCGGGATCTGGGACGGGCTTGGCTTGGCGCTGCACCGAGTCGAGGAGATCATCCCGGCCCTTGACCGGATCAAGGCCAGCGGGAAAATTGGTATTTTGAATATTGAAGTCAATGAACATACCCCTTCGCCACGGACCATCGGCTTTGCCGGGGCTGCAAAGAAGGCGTAAAGGAGTGGGTTCCCCGGGTGCGGGGAAGGTCTTCGGAAAAACGCAAGAGTGTTCCAGGAACGCGCTCTTGCGTTTTCCGTCTCATTGGGTAATATGGTAATATGGAGTTGTTTCTGGGAGACAATAGAACACAGCCACGTTGCGGACGGTCTGCGCATTTCGGGTTGGAAGGCAGACGGTAGAGAGGAGCGGAGTATGAACCTACTTCATTTGGAATACTTTCGGGAAGCGGCACGCAGTGAGCACGTACAGAAAACCGGAGAACGGCTGCATGTGAGCCCTTCTGCTGTCAGTTCGGGGATTCGCAGCTTGGAGCAGGAGCTGGGGGTGAACCTCTTTGACCGGGTGGGCCGCAACATGAAACTGAATGAATATGGGAAAATTTTCCTCCCCCATATCGAGGAGATGTTTTCCTCCCTGCACAATGGGGTCAACGCGGTGCAGGCAGCCCGCCATCAAAAGCGGGTGAGTTTTACCATCTCCGATGCGGCGCTGTATATTGATCTGGTTTCCCGCTTCAGCGAAGCCTACCCAGAGATCCGGATTCGTCAGATCAACCAGACCCCTGACCGGCAGGGGAAACTGATCGATCAAGCGGATTTGGATTTTATCATGACCAGTCAGGTGATCGAGAATTGCGGGTTGGATTCCTGCGACCTGTTTGAGGAGCAGATCATCGTGGCGGTTCCGCCGAGCCATCCCCTGGCGGGAGCACCTGGCCCCCGCAGCATTTTTGAGTTCCAGGATGAGCTGTTTTTGATGCGGCCCAAACCGGACTATTTCCAGCAGCACGTAGACCAGATGCTTCTGGAAATCGGATTTCAGCCCAAGCAGACCATGGAGATGGAGTGTATCCTTCGCTATCGAATGTTTGAGAAAGGCTTTTATGCTCTCATTACCACCAAGCGGAGCCAGGAGAATGAGATCCCGAACTGTTCGGTGTCGGTGTCGGTGCAGGAATTTGAGCCGTATTCCTTGATCAAAAAGCTCTATTGGAGGAAGAATGTGCCCTTGTCTCCCGGGGCGCTGAAGTTCAAGGAGTTTTTGATGGAGTCGGTTTAGCGGGGGCGTGGGGAATTCTGTGTGCAGCGAAATCGAGAGTTCTGCCCTGAATTTGTGGCAAGAATAAAAGAAAACTGCAGCAAAATCATTGATTTTGCTGCAGTTTGTGTCTTGTGTTGAGAAAAAAGATGCATCCTTATAACCGTTGCGGTGCAACAGTTTGAACATCAGTTGCCATGAGCAGAGTCATTTCTCGGAAAAAATATCAGAGTCATCTATCGTCTACTTCTCTAAGATCTATTTTGTCCCAGGATTGAAATGCGTTTTTACTTTTTATATATGTGGACTCCTGTATTGCTACACAAAGGAGTTTTCTTGGTCTACTCATACCAACATAGGCAATTTTGCGACTATAGTCATATAACGAAGATGTTTCTGGTTGCCCAGCACCATAGTAACACAAAATCCTTCCAATATCTGATCCTCGGCTCTTTTCGGTTTCAAGATAGAGGGTTGCGTCATGTGTTTCACCTTTAACGCCATGCACTGTGTCGAACTGAATGTGTCGACCTCTAATAGGGTCAATAAATACATTTCTATCGTTTCTATCTTTTTGAAGCTCCCTTGGCTCCTCCATAAAATGTAAAGGAACTAAATCGAATATGCTTTGCCCAGGCGGAAGTGTTGTTATTAAAAGTGTATCAATCATTGTATGGATGGCCTGACTAACGGGTGTACGGCTATAATCAGCTAATTGCGTCAATCCTAAAATATGCTCTGTGTATATATCATTGAATCTTTCCTTTAAGGTTATGCGCAAACTTGATGGAGTATGCTCTTTCCCGGTCTTTGCATTATTCACGCCCGCATAATGGAATAAACGGCATATTAGCTTACATATTAATGATTCTACTCTATACAGCTTTCCTTGCCGGAGTTGAGTACAAATTTCATCCACAATTCCCCAATACTTATATTCGCTGTGCTGCTTTACTCCATCGAATCCACTCCAATATGAACTGATTTTTATCCCTGATAGATTTTCTTTTTTAACAGCACCAATTGCTTTGTAGATCCCGTCAGCATCATGTAAGTCATATTTCTCAAGAATAGATATAAATTTAGGCAACACAAGACCTATGGTTTTCATATTATATATAATTAAGATAGGCTTGAGTCCACCTTCTCCCAATACCGATTTAATCGCAAGTTTGCTCATTCGCAATGGAGACAGAATGTTTGCAATTTCTTGATTATATCTGCAGGTCGAGACAATGGGTAGGAAGCCTTCGCTTGGACACCAATCAATAGTCTTTTCTTTATCCGAATTATATATTGCTTGATCCGGATCTCCTATATGAGTTACTGCGCATATAGTTGGATCAAATAGTTTGTGCAGTATTTTTCTTTGAATTTCGCTACAGTCCTGATATTCATCAACATACACATATTGAAAACGCTGGCTGAAAAGAACGGTATATTGGCTTGAAAATTCTTCTATAGCGTTATCAGCATATTGAAATGCATCCCTATAGCGAATGATACCTTCGTTTTTTAAGAGATCATCTTTCAGCGCGTTAAATTGTTGAACTGATGGTGTTTCCGCCCCGGCCAAAGGTTTCGCTTGACTACCGATACACAATGCGCCGTCATCCCTTAAGTGCAATGCCGCAACGAGCTCAATTTGATCTGCATACATTTTTTTAAGATTATCGTAGTTGGATTTGACTAAGTACGCGAGTGTCGAATACACTTTGCCACTTGTATTCATTCTGTATAACATGTGCTGTGCATACGTCCTATCATCCAATAGTTGGACTGATTGGCCAACTGTCTGCCGAAGATATGGCATAGTGACAAACTGATCTACGAAAGATTGAATCGTGCCAATATAATTTGGATAACTCATTAATTTATTTGCATATCCAATGAGTTTGCTTTTTATCTCGTTGACGGCAATATTTGTATGCGATAAGACACAAATTCCAGCACCATTTTTTAAAGGCATTCTATCTGCAAGCAGTTTAAGTTTAGCCAAGAGAACGGTTGTTTTTCCGCTACCTGGGCATGCAGACACATCAACGGAATCCCAACATCGAATAACCTGCAAGGCGTCATCTGCAAAATGGCAGTTGTCTGGCAAAAGGAGATTTTCTACTGCTTGTATCTCTGTACTCGATATCTGCCATTCATCCATATTTATCACCAATCCTAGTTACTCTCCAGCTGCATATTTGATTGCATCAACTATGTATTTCAAGTAATAGTCGCTTTCAATTTTATGTTTTAATTCGCTCTTCTTTTGCTCATCGGCTTGATATTGATATAAATCCAACTCAAACATTTTTTCCTTCGTGATACCATCAGGAACAACAGATATATTCCATTTAAGTATCGAAGCAAAGCACTGTGCAACAATTGCTTTTAAGTTGCTACCTCCGTTATTATTAAGCATACTTTGATACACATTGTATGCTTTTTGAGAGTCAGGTAATGCAGTCCAGCTTTGTATTTCGTTTGCAACATCACCATCCGCATCTTCGATCTTTCTATCCGTCAGCGAAATCTTATTGCTGTTCAGGATTTTCTTTCCATAATGGACCGCTCTGTGGAACTCGTTACTCAAGCAACTTAACGCAATGCAATATTCTAATGTCCACCTCGGTGATACAAATGCATGGATTGCTCCAATCTCATATTTTGCCTTCTTTTCGGCAGCAACTTGGTCGGATTCTTTTTTCTTTTCTAAAAACATTTTAATTGCGCTTCCATCTTCTTGTGTATGTAACTCATAAGGCTTGACATCACAGTCTGTAATAACTGAAACAGGAACGCCAATAGTATCTCCGTTATGACGCACCATAATACGGGAGTAACGTAAGAAAGCCGTACTTCCAACATTTACAATTGATATGCCATATTTTTCGAGAGGATAGCCAATGATTTCAGCTATTACGGGGAGTAGGATATTCTCGGCATCTCCCTCAACCATAATAATACCCTTTGCAAAAAACAGATTAGATTTTGTGGAATCTAAAAATCTTTGCAGGAAGAGGTAGTCACCTTTTTCTAATCCTGTTTTACCCTCTGCTAAATCATAGCCTTTTCCATTTTTAAGCAAAATTAGATTTTCAAGATTGATTTTTGACGCTAATATTGGGCTATGTGTCGATATGATAATTTGTGCTCCGTTTTCGTTATATTCAGTTTGAAGATAGTTGATCAACCTTAACTGAGCTTGCGGATGCAGATGGGCCTCCAATTCTTCGATAAGCGAAAGCTTGATACCTCCATCGCTTTGCTCCTTGAGCAAAATAAGTTCGGCGGCAATAAATAGAAGATTGAGTTCTCCAAGTCCGGGGCGCACCTCAGAAGCATTTAAAGACAGACTTTCCATGATGGCTTTCAACTGCACTTTTGATGTCTGAAGACTAGCTTCATGTGGCGTTTCTTGACCATTAAATGCTTTGAGATTTTCTCTGATAGTCTGGAGAATTACTTTGCCTTCGTCATTCCCAGTAAAATACTCTTCAATATTGCGGTTCGCCTCATCAAAAACTTCTAATAATCGATGTTCTTTTTTGCCTTGAAATATCGGATGGCTAAGAAGAATTTGAGAAATCCTTGAGTTCCGACCTGCACTCATTTCGCGTTCCGCATCTCGTAGTGGCTTCAGGTAGACCGCTTTAAGAAGTTCTCGTGCTTTCCCAGATATAATCACACCGTCATCTACCGCTCCTGCTTTCAATTCAGAATAAATTCTATTTCCTTCTTTCCACGCCCGATAATGAAGGTGAAGAGTATAATAGACGGCGCCCTCTACCTTTTCATAGGTCAAGTATTCAATAAAGTTTTTTGCTTCGTTCGGTGTAAAATCTGAAAGTATACAATTAATTCTGAATTCAGAGACTGAAAGGCCATCTGCACCAACATAAAAATCATCGTCAGTTGGTTTTATGTATTCGTTACTTTGTGTAAGCAACACCAGCTTAATTGCATCAATAATTGCTGTTTTACCGGAATCATTCTCACCGATAAGGGCATTAATCCATCGACGTAGCCAAATACAATGACGGAGAACGCGGCGGAGCGGTAAAAGTACGCGCCA
>JAAWAE010000067.1 GCA_022792035.1 Ruminiclostridium sp.
GATCATGGACTATGACAACGAGGTCATGGACCAGCTGGCCCAGGCCCGTCAGGCCGTGGCCGATGCCAAGTCCGACTTGGAGGACAGCAAGTCCGAACAGGAACGGGTCCGCACCAACCTGGCTGCCCAGCAGAGCGACCTGCAAAGCGAGAAGAAGAAGGTGGACACGGTCCTGGCCCAGATCAACAACGACTACAACAGCTATGCCCATCAGCTGGAGGTGACGGAAGAGGACGCGCAAGCCATCGCAAGTCAGCTCAAGCAGGCAGAAGCCACCTATGCCGCTCAGATCGAGGCACAGCGTCGGGCGGACGCAGAGGCTGCTGCGCGGCTTCGGGCACAGCAGCAGGCCAACCAAAACAACAATAATAACAGCAGCAGCGGCAGTTCCAGCAGCAGCGGGAGCAGCGGCGGCGGTGTGGACTACAGCGGCGGGTATATCTGGCCTGTGGCTGGATACACCCGGATCACGTCCCCCTTCGGCTACCGGAATTGCCCCTACCACGGAAGAGAGCTTCACGGCGGCTGCGACATCCCCGCGGCTTACGGTACCCCCATCAAGGCGGCCAAGAGCGGCGTGGTGGTCATTTCCACCTACGGCTCCTCTTACGGCAACTACGTTGCCATCGCCCATGGCGACGGCTCCCGGACTATGTACTGCCATATGTCCTCCCGCGCGGCTTCCGTGGGTTCCACGGTGAGCCAGGGTCAGGTCATCGGCTATGTGGGTTCCACTGGCAACTCCACCGGCAACCATCTGCACTTGGAGCTATGGACTTCCAGCTCCAGCTCCAGCCGCGTCAACCCCCTGAATTACATCCCCCGTTCCTGAGCACGGCGGCACAAGATGAAAAAAGACGGTCCCCCCGGGAAATAGTACGGGGGGACCGTTTTCTGCAAAAACCATTGTGACACAAGGGGAAGACCCCATGTAAAACAGCTTTGATAGACAAAAGGCACTCCTTTGGGCTATCCTGTGAGGCAAGGAGGGATTCGGAAATGGAATTCAGTACACAAATCAAAAAGTACCGAGAAGAAACAGGTATGACCCAGGAGGAGCTGGCGGAGAAGATCTACGTCACCCGCCAGACCATCTCCAACTGGGAGAACGACAGGAGCTACCCGGACGTGAAAAGCCTTTTGCTGCTCAGTACCCTTTTCCAAGTCTCTCTGGACACTTTGGTCAAAGGAGATTTGAAAATCATGAAAGAACAGATCAAACAAGAGGACATCAAAAAGCTCAACCGGGACAGTCTGATCTATACCGTGCTGCTGGTGGGCCTGGTGCTGGCGGCGGTGCCCATGTTCCTCTACCTGGATGTGGTGGGAGCTGTGCTGTGGTTCATCCTGTGGGGCGTGGCCATGTTCTGGGCCTTCCGCATTGAGCGGCAGAAGAAGGAGCACGACATCCAGAGCTTCCGGGAGATCGTGGCCTTCACCGAGGGCCGGCAGCTGGACGAGCTGGAGAAGGCACAGGAGGTAGCCAAGCGGCCTTACCAGAAGGTGCTGCTGGCCCTGGGGGTCTCCGCCGTTGCCTTCGGGGCGACGTATCTGATGATGTTCCTGCTGGGCGGCGCTTGACATTGACGGGATACTTTTCCCGGGAAGGGGCAAGCTAGAGGAAAAGGAGGGGACGATTTTGGAATTGCTCTTCACCGCGCTTACCGCGCTCTTTTCCTTCGTGTATATGTTCCTGGTGGCCAAACTCATGGGCCACCGTCAGATCGCCCAGCTGGATTCCTTCGACTATATCACCGGCATCACCGTAGGTTCCATCGCCGCGGAGCTGGCCACTGAGCTGGAAGAACCTCTAAAGCCCATCATCGCCATGGCGGTCTATGGGGTGCTGGCAGTGGCGGTGAGCCGCTTCACCCTGCGCTATCAGCGCAGCCGGAAGTATATCGAGGGGACCCCCACCATCCTCTTCCACAACAGGAAGCTCTACCGGGAGAACTTGAAAAAGGCCAGGATAGACCTCAGCGAATTTCTGGCTCTGTGCCGTCAGCAGGGGTATTTTGACCTGAGTCAGATCTATACGGCGGTGTTTGAACACAACGGAGCCTTGTCCATTCTGCCCCTAGAGCCGGACCGCCCCGCAACTCCCCGAGACCTCCAGCTGGAACCACAGCAAACCACCTTCCCCACGGAAGTCATCATGGAGGGCCGAGTCTTGGGGGAGAACTTGAAACGCATGGGCAAGGAGGAGACGTGGCTGAAGGAGCAGCTGAAAAGCCAGGGTTTCCGCTCGCCCAAGGAGGTCTTTTTGGCCCTGTGCGACCAAAACGATCAGCTGACCTGCTACCGCCCGGAGGAGGCTTAGGAGAGGGCTTCCACCGCTTGTACCGTCAGGACACCGTCCGCCACGGTAAAGCGTACGTTGAGCCCGCCAAAGGCCATGCCATAGACCCGCTTGGGGTCCGCTTGATAGGAGGGGCGGGGGTCTTGCGCCAGGACCCCGGTGAGGGCCTCCCGCTGCTCCAGAGGCACCCGCTCCAACAGCGGGGGCGGGAAGTCTACCGTGAGATGATAGTCATGGTAGGCGGCGGTAAATCCCTGAGCGGCCTCGGGATGGGCGTCGGTATAGGGGAGGTAGGGCTTGATATCAAAGATCGGCGTCCCGTCCAACAGGTCCGCGCCGGAGACGTGGAGCACCGGGCCTAGGTCCGGGTGCTGCTGGATCTCCTCCAGCTTCACCGAGGACAGGCCGATGGGATTGGGCCGAAAGGGGGAGCGGGTGGCGAAGACCCCCATGCGGGTGTTTCCCCCCAGTCTAGGCGGGCGGACCGTCGGAGACCACTCCTTCCGGCGCGCCTGGGAGAAGGACCAGATGAGCCAGAGATGGGAGAAGCCCTCCAGACCCCGCAGGGCATCGGGATTGCGATAGGGGGGCTCAAAGACGATGGTGGAGCGCAGCGCTTCCACTAAGCCGCTCTGCCGGGGGATGCCGAACTTGGCGGGGAAGGCGCTGTGCATGGTGGCGATGACGTGCATGGGAACGGGATCGTACATAGGGAGGACCTCCTGCTGGCTGCGATGAGGGCTGGATGCAGACGCATCCAGCCCTTGCGGCGTTTTTATTGGCATGGGAAGGGGACTCAGACCCGGGCGTGGGTCAGGGTCTCCTTCAATTTGGCCATGTCGATGGGCTTTGCCATGTGGGCGATCATCCCGGCGGCCAGGGCCGTCTGGATGTCCTCCTCAAAGGCGTTGGCCGTCATGGCGATGATGGGGATGCGCTTGGCCATGGGGTGGCCACTGGCCCGGATGACCCGGGTGGCCTCATAACCGTCCATGACGGGCATCTGGACATCCATGAGGATCATATCGAAGTCTCCGGGATTGGAGTGGAGGAAGCGGTCGACTGCGGCCTGGCCGTCGGGGACCACCTCGCACTGGATGCCTTCGATGTCCAGCAGCTCCACCAGGATCTCCGCGTTGATCTCGTTGTCCTCTGCGGCCAGGACCCGCAGGCCGGTCAGGGGATTGTCTGGAGAGGGGAGACGGGTTGCCTCTCCTGCCAGCTCTGTTTCCAAAAGCTGTGTCAGGGTCCGCTGCAGGTTGGACAGGAAGAAGGGTTTGGAGAGGAAGCTGTCGATCCCGGCGGCTTCGGCCGTTTCCTGGACCTCGGCAAAGTCGTAAGAGCTCAGGATCAAAATGGGGACCTCCCGGCCCACCGCCTGTCGGATCTGTCGGGCTGTTTCTGAGCCGTCCTGATCCGGCATCTTCCAGTCTAGGAGGATGACGTGGAAGTCCTCGCCCCGGTCATGGGCGGTTTTGACCATCTCCACCGCGTCGCTGCCCCGGGTGGCATAAGAGACAGACACGCCGATGCCTTCCATCAGAGCCTGGATATCCAGGCAGACATCCTCTTCATCGTCCGCTACCAGCAGGCGGGTGATAGCATGGCGGGACCAGAAGTCCTTGTCCAGGCCGGACTGCTGTACCGTGGCAAACTCGAACTCCAGGAGGAAAATGCTGCCCTGGCCCTGTTCGCTGGTCACGGTGATGGTACCGCCCATCAGGTCCACGATATTTTTGGTGATCGCCATGCCCAAACCGGTGCCCTGGATTTCCCGGTTTGCGTCCGTGACCTCACGGGAGAAGGGTTCAAAGATGGTTTGGACGAAAGAGCTGCTCATGCCATAGCCATTGTCCTGGACGGTAAAGCGCAGCCGGGCATAGTTTTCGGTCTTCTGGGACAGACCTTGGACGGTGAGAGAGATCTCCCCGCCCTCTTGAGTGTACTTTACAGCGTTGGAGAGCAGATTGATGAGCACCTGATTCAGCCGCAGCTTATCACCTAGCAGCTGCTCCGGCAGGACGCCCTTGGCATAGAACTCCAAATGCTGCTTCTTGGCCCGGGCCTGGGGATGGACCATGGTGTAGAGGTCGTCCATCAGCTCCGGCAGGGAGAACTCGGCCATATTCAAAGAGGTCTTGCCGCTTTCGATCTTGCTCATATCCAGAATGTCGTTGATGAGGCTGAGCAGATGCTGGCTGGAGGAAGCGATTTTCTGGGTGTATTCCCGGACCTTGTCTTCCTTGCCGGCGTCTCGGGCCAGCAGGACGGAGAAGCCAACGATGGCATTCATGGGGGTGCGGATATCGTGGGACATATTGGCTAGGAAGTTGCTCTTGGCCTCGTTGGCGATCTTTGCGGTCTGGAGGGCCTCGCCCAGCATCTCATTCATCCGCCGCTCCTTGGTACGGTCGGAGAGCATGAGGATGAACTGGTCTTGGTTTTCAAAGGTGCAGTGGTGCAGCAGCTCCTTGAACCAGCGCAGCTCGCAGGTCTTCGCGTGCAGGATGTCCCGCTCCCCGGCCCACACGCCCCCCAGGGGCACGGAGTTCAGGAGCTGTTCGGTGAGGATATGCTGCTCTCCCAGGAAGGGATGGTTCGTGGAGCCGAAGAGCAGCTTTCGGGCATCCTTTTTTACCATTTCCACCTTCAGGCCTAGGACCCGCTCCAGGTTGGGGCTGACGTAGTGGGCGGTGAAATCCTTGGGGGAGAAGAGGACGAAGATGTCGTCGGTGTTTTCGGTGAGCAGATCGAATAACTCCTCTCGGGCGCGGATCTCCCGGTTTTTCTCCACCATGCTCCGGCGGCTGCCCCGGACGATGAGGACCACGAGGACCACGGCGATCAAGCCGAAGACCAGGGCCATGACCAGCATGGTCACAACGGTGAACTGGTCCATGCTGGAGTTTACAGCCTTTGTGGGGGTGATGCTGGTCATCATCCAGCCGGAAAAGCCCACCGGCTGATAGGAGAGGTAGCAGGGGATGTCGTTGATGGAGCAGGTGAAGATTTGAGGCTCCTCATTCTCCCATGCCCGGAGGATGCTGTCGATCTCGCTCTGAGACAGGTCACTGTTGTTTCTCAGGTAGGTCAGGAAGTTATGGGGCTGCCGCTGGCTGCCCTGGGAGGAGAAGAGGACGTTCCCGTTGGGATAGGCGATGAAGCAGTTACTCTTTCCGTCAAAAGCATGGATGCTCAAGGCGGCGGTCATGTCGTCAGAGTTGAAGCTGATGCCAATGGCAGTATAGTCAAAGCCCCGGTACTGTCCCGGCTGGATGGGGATGGCAAAGACGGTGATCTGCTCCCGGGTGGACAGGGTGTCATCCGCCACGATGTTCTCCCGCTCCCGGATCAGCTTGCCCATGTCGTCCCCCAGGTCCATGCGGCCGGTGTTGCCCTGGTGGGTAAGGTAGTGGCCGGTCTCAGAGAGGAAATAGAACTGGGTAAAATGCCAGTCCTCCCGGGCATTCTGGATGAACGCGTCGAAGCGGTCCGGATTGGTCTCGGCGGTGGAGGAGATATAGGGTTCCCAACTGTTCAGCAGCCGCCAGTTTTTGGTGATGGTGGAGCGGAAGGCGCTGTTGATCTGGGTATAGATCTCTTCCAAATGGCTCACGCTCTCCTGTCGGATCTGCTGGAGGGCGTAGCGGAAATAAATCAGGCTGGTTAAAACGACTACGACTAGGACCACCGACATCACGGCGGTCCGTGGTATTTTTTTCAGGGTCGTCATTGGGTGCTCCCTTCTTTGGGTGTTTGCGCGGCTGCTGTCTCAGTGTGCCCCGCCGCTGACTGCTACAGGCGGAGGAAGGCTCTGAGTCAGGAAAATCCCCATTTTCTTACTATTGAGCTTGCTTGATTATAGCAGATAGCGTCCAAACTGGCAAGAGTGGAACGAGAAGGAATCCAGAGAGGCTTCACAATAAATTTGGGAAAAGACTTGTAAATTCCCTCTTTTCAGAACGGCCGAAATCATGTATAATAAAGCATTCATGCCTCGGCAACAAAAAGGAGAAGGAGGGGTGGGGGATGAATATCCAATGGTACCCCGGCCACATGACCAAGACCCGGCGGATGATCGCCGAGAACCTAAAATTCGTAGATGTGGTGGCGGAGGTCATCGACGCCCGCATCCCCATTGCCAGCCGCAACCCGGATATCGACGAGCTGGTGGGGGACAAGCCCCGGGTGGTCATCCTCAACCGGGCAGATCAGGCGGACCCCGCCGCTAGCAAGACGTGGGGGGCCTATTACCGCGCCCGGGGGATCTCCGTTTTGGAGTGCGATGCCCGCAGCGGCACTGGGGTCAAGAATTTTTCCCCTGTGATGCGGGAGGCCCTCAAGGAGCAGATCGCCCGCTGGCGGGAGAAGGGTCAAGTGGGCCGTCCAGTCCGGGCGATGGTGGTGGGCATTCCCAATGTAGGCAAGTCTACCTTTATCAATAAGGTGGCCAAGCGCAAGTCGGCCAAAGCGTCAGACCGTCCCGGCGTGACCCGGGGCAAACAGTGGATCGCTGTGGACCAGGGCCTGGAGCTGCTGGACACCCCCGGCATCCTCTGGCCCAAGTTTGAGGATGAGACCATCGGCCTGCATCTGGCCTTCACCGGCGCGGTGCGGGACGCCATCATGGATGTGGAGACCCTGTCCTGCCACTTGATCGAACTGCTTTCCCGCCGCAAGCCCGAGGCCCTGTCCGCCCGCTTCAAGCTCACGGAGCTGGAGGGGAAGGACGGTTGGACCTTGCTGGAGGAGGGGGCCCGGAAACGGGGTTTTCTGATTTCTGGCGGTGAGGTAGACTTAGAGCGCATGGCGAACATCCTTCTGGACGAGTTCCGGGGCGGCAAGCTGGGGCGCATCACCCTGGAGCTGCCGGAAGATCTGGAAGAGGCGCAGCATGAAGCGCCCTGAGTTCTGGCTGATCGAGGAGGGCTATTTTGCCCAGGGCTATCAGCTGATCTGCGGCGTGGACGAGGCCGGGGTCGGCCCCCTGGCCGGACCGGTCTATGCCGCGGCGGTGATCCTGCCCCGGGGCTGGGACGCTCCCTATCTCAACGACTCCAAAAAGGTCACGGAAAAGCGCCGGGAGGTGCTCTATGAGCAGATCACCCAGGAGGCTGTGGACTGGGCCATATCCTGGGCCAACGAGGAGGAGATCGACCAGATCAACATCCTCAACGCCCGGATGCTGGCCATGGACCGGGCCATCCATAAGCTGACCATGGAGCCGGACCTGGCCCTCATCGACGGCCACTGGAACCGGGGCATCCACGGCCCCAATCAACCCATCGTGGGCGGGGACGGGCGCAGCGCGTCCATCGCGGCGGCGTCCATCCTGGCCAAGGTCTCCCGAGACCGGTTCATGCGTTCCATGGCGGTGCAATATCCCCAATATGCCTTTGAGCAGCACAAAGGCTACCCGACCAAACTGCACTATGCGCGCCTGCGGGAATACGGGCCCTGTCCCATCCACCGGCAGAGCTTTTTGAAAAAGCTGTGAGGGGCGGGGACCGGAGCGCCCTGGGCCTCTGGGGCGAACAGCAGGCGGCGCAGCGGCTGGAACAAGACGGTTACCGCATCCTGGCCAGACGATTTCGCTGCAGGGAAGGGGAGATCGACTTGGTGGCCGCCAAGGGGGCATTCCTCTGCTTTGTGGAGGTCAAGCTGCGAAAAAATGACCGCATGGGGCAGGCCAGGGAATTTGTCACCCGCAGCAAGCAGGAAAAGCTGCGCACCGCGGCGCTGCGTTACTTAATGGAGCATCCCAGCGGCCGTCAGCCCCGTTTCGACGTGGTGGAGGTCTACGCCCCCCAGGGGGAGCAGACCCGCCGTCCAGTGATCCGCCACTGGGAAAATGCGTTTTGATAGAGATACGATATGAATGATTCAGGGGAGCGTTCCGCGCTCCGTACATCAGAGGAAAGGTATGTGATATGAGTATGAACTATGTGAGCACACGAGACAAGACGGTATCCCTCACAGCCAGTCAGGCCATTGCCCAGGGTCTGGCCCGGGACGGCGGTCTGCTGACCCCCGAGGTCCTGCCGGAACTGACTCCGGCGTTTTTCCAGGACCTGGTTTCCAAGTCCTACGGCGAGCGGGCTGTGGCGGTGATGAAGCTCTTCCTGGAGGATTTCTCCGAAGAAGAACTGACCCGCTTCACCCAGGCCGGTTACAGCGGGGAGAAGTTCGACGACAGCCGTGTCGCCCCCCTCACTGCTCTGGATGAGGACACCTACTGCCTGGAGCTCTGGCACGGCCCCACCTCCGCCTTCAAGGACATGGCCCTGCAAATTTTGCCCCACCTGCTCTCCGCCTCCTTGGTGAAAAACCAGGAGGAGAAGACGGTGTGCATCCTGGTGGCCACCTCCGGCGACACCGGAAAAGCCGCCCTGGAGGGCTTTCGGGATGTGGACCGGACGAAGATCCTGGTCTTCTATCCCAAAGACGGCGTCTCCGCCGTCCAGGCCCTGCAAATGCAGACACAGGAGGGCGGGAATGTCGGTGTCTGCGCCGTCCACGGCAACTTCGACGATGCCCAGACCGGGGTCAAGGTTCTCTTCTCCGACGAGCAGCTCCGGGAAGACCTGGCCCAGAAGGGATACTTCTTCTCCTCCGCCAACTCCATCAACTGGGGCCGCATCCTGCCGCAGCTGGTGTACTACATCTCCGCCTACTGCGACCTGCTGGGCCAGGGGAAGATCACCATGGGGGAGAAGGTCAACTACTGTGTGCCCACTGGCAACTTCGGCAACATCCTAGCTTGCTGGTACGCCAAGCAGATGGGCCTGCCGGTAGGCAAGCTCATCTGTGCCTCCAACAGCAACAACGTCCTCACGGACTTCATCCGTACCGGGACCTATGACAAGAACCGGACCTTCCACACCACCATGTCCCCCTCCATGGACATCCTGGTCTCCAGCAACCTGGAGCGGCTGCTCTTCGGCCTCTCCGGCCAGGACGACAAGGCCGTAGCGGATTACATGGAACAACTGAAGCAGACGGGGCGCTACACCGTGCCGGAGGCGCTGCGGGCCAAGATTCAGGCGGATTTTGCCGCCGGCTTCTGTGACGAGGCAGACACCAGCGCTGCCATTGCCAAGGTCTGGAAGGAAAAGAAGTATCTCATCGACCCCCACACCGCCGTGGCCTACACCGTCATGGAACGCTACCGCCAGGAGAGCGGGGACAAGAACAAGACCGTTTTCGTCTCCACCGCCAGCCCCTTCAAGTTCTGCGACAACGTTCTCAAGAGCTTGGGACTGGAGAAGGTCCGGGAGGGCCTGGACGCCCTGGACCAGCTGGCGGAATATTCCGGCCGTCCCGCCCCCGCTCCTCTGGCTGCCCTGCGCAGCAAGGCGGTGCGCTTTACCGAGAGCGTGGACAAGCAGGCCATGAAGGACGCGGTTTGGACCATGCTCCCATGAGGGCGGGGTGAAGGCCAGTGGCACTTTACGCGATGGGGGACACCCATCTTTCCTTGGGTTCCAACAAGCCCATGGATATCTTCGGCGGGGCCTGGGATGGTTTTATGGAAAAACTCACCCAGGGCCTGTCGGTCCTGCAGCCGGAGGACACTCTCCTCATCGCCGGGGACGTGTCCTGGGGGATGAGCCTGGAGGAGTCGGAGGCGGACTTTGCCTATTTGAATGCCTTCCCCGGCACCAAGATCCTCATGAAGGGCAACCACGACTATTGGTGGAACACCGCCGCCAAGATGGAGCGTTTTTTTGAGGAGAAGGGTTTTACCACCCTGCGCATCCTCCACAACAACTGCCTCTGGTACGCAGACACCGCCCTGTGCGGCACCCGGGGCTGGTTTTACGAGGAGGAGAAACCGGGCCAGAGCCAGAAGGTGTTCAACCGGGAGCTCATGCGTCTGGAGACCTCCCTCAAAGCGGCGGGGGAGGCGGAGAAGCTGTGCTTTCTGCACTACCCCCCCTTCTACACAGGCTACCGCTGCGAACCCATCCTGGAACTGCTGGAGCGTTACCAGGTGCGGGCCTGCTATTATGGCCATCTCCACGCGGCCAGCCACCGCCTTGCCCTGCAGGGACGCCATGGGAGGGTGGAATATCATATGATTTCGGCAGATTATCTGAAATTCAGACCGGAAAAGATTCTGGAATGATTGAAAAAAGGCTAGCAATTCCAGGCATAATCTGCTATGATAAGCTATATATACTGCATCACAGCGCCCATCCCGGCTAGGAGGGCCGGGAGGTGCGTTTCACAGGAGGAAAAGGACATGAATGTCAAGAGCATTGTAGAGAACAATGAGAAGTACGAGGTCGAATTGACCGTCGAAGTCGGCCAGGAGGAATTTGAGGCCGGTCTGGATCAGGCATACCGCAAGAGCCGCGGCAGCATCAGCGTTCCTGGTTTCCGCAAGGGCAAGGCACCCCGAAAGGTCATTGAGGGGCTGTACGGCGCCAGCGTATTTTATGAGGATGCCATCGAGGCGCTGTATCCCAAGGCAGTTCAGGACGCCATCGAAGAGAAGGGCCTGGATTCCGTGGCGCCTCCCCAGGTGGAGATCTTGGAGCTGGGCAAGGAGGGCTTTACCTTCAAGGCCATCATTACGGTCCGTCCCGTGATTACGTTGAAGCAGTATAAGGGTTTGGAGGCTGACAAGGTCCTGCCTACCGTCACCGACGAGGCAGTGGACGCCGAACTCCAGCAGTACATCGACCGCGCCACCCAGCTGGAGGCCGCCGAGCGTCCGGCCCAGATGGGTGACACCGCAGTCATCGACTTTGACGGCTACAAGGACGGCGTACCCTTTGAAGGCGGCAGCGCCCAAGGCCACGCCCTGGTTCTGGGTTCCCACAGCTTCATCCCCGGCTTCGAGGAGCAGGTGGTGGGGATGTCCGCCGGCGAGGATAAGGACATCGAGCTGACCTTCCCCGAGGAATATCCCGCTGAGGACCTGGCCGGAAAGCCCGTGGTTTTCAAGGTCAAGTGCGTGGAGGTCAAAGAGCGCAAGGTCCCCGAGATCGACGATGAGTTCGCCAAGGATGTCTCTGAGTTCGACACCCTGGCTGAGTTTAAGGACGACCTGAAGCAGAAGGTCGTGGAGCGCAACATGAACAACAGCGAGGCCAAGTTCCGTCAGACCCTGCTGGCCATGCTGTGCGATCAGATCGACATTGAGCTGCCCGAGAACATGGTGGAGAATCAGGTCGATCGTTTCATGGAGAGCTATGCCGCCCGTCTGGAGCAGCAGGGCATCACCATGGAGATGTATATGCAGTATATGAGTATGTCCATCGAGCAGATCCGCGATGATCTGCGCCCCTCCGCCGTGACCCAGCTCAAGCAGCAGCTGGCGCTGGACGCGGTGGTGGCCGCGGAGAACATCGTGGTCTCCGACGAGGATGTGGACGAGGAGGTCAAAAAGGCCGCCGTCAACCTGAACCTTCCCTTCGAGCGCGTGGCTGAGGGTCTGGACCGCAAGGGCCTGAAGGCCGACCTGGCCCGGGACCGTGCCATGGCCCTGGTGGCCGCCGAGGCCAAGCCCCGCCTGATTGAGGCCTCCGCTGTGGAGGATGAGATCCAGGTCACCGAAGTCACCAAGGATGACGGGAAGGAAGTCCCCAAGGCGGAGCAAGCCAAGGACGAGACGGCAGAAGAGGCGAAGGAAGAGAAGAAGCCTGCCAAGAAGACCACCCGCAAGAAGGCCGCCCCCAAGGAGGGGGCCGAGGGAGCTGAGGAAGCCCCCAAGAAGACCACCAGAGCAAAGAAGTCCAAGGCAGAAGCCGACGGCGAGGAAGCCCCCAAGAAGACCACCCGCAAAAAGAAGGCGGATGCAGAAGAGGGCAAGGAATAATTTTCCGTCAGAAGGGCAAGCTTTGTTCTGAATGGAAAAAGGAGATCATCAGCATGAGTTTAGTACCCTATGTAGTAGAACAGACCAACCGGGGAGAGCGGTCCTATGACATTTTCTCCCGCCTGCTCAACGACCGGATTATTTTCCTCTCGGAGGAGGTCAACGACACCACCGCCAGCTTGGTGGTGGCCCAGCTGCTGTACCTGGAGGCCCAGAACCCGGACCAAGACATTCAGTTTTACATCAACAGTCCCGGCGGGTCCGTGACAGCGGGCATGGCCATCTATGATACCATGCAGTACGTCAAGTGCGACGTGTCCACCATCTGCATCGGTATGGCGGCCA